>NZ_JCANTW010000017.1:0-158862 GCF_059568695.1 Thermodesulfomicrobium thermophilum DSM 16697
TCACCGTGGTCGAAAAGCTTGATGACGAGCTCATGGCGCTGGCGGACGGAGAGGCCTTTGTCCTTGTCCCCGTTGTCACGGGAAAATCTTCGGAAGAACCGGCTTCTGAGGAAAAATCGTTGGCAAGAGGGGCCCAGGAACGGGAGCAGACCTCCCCTGCGGCAGAATCCTCATGGCACTGGTATCTTCACCCTCGTGAACCCATAGCGAGGGCGATTCATAACCCCCAGGAGACAACTCCGGGGACTTGGTAGGGGAACAACAACCATTGGTGGAAACCATGACATTTTTATTGTCCCAAACCGTCCCAAAAAGGTGACATTTTCATTGGCGGTTTACACTCTCGGACCTCTGGACCAAGGAAGATTACTGGGCCATTTGGCTCGGTTTTCTGGTCATCCTGGTAAGTCTGGGGGTGTATCTGAACTCCGACATCCGCACCGATATCGAAAAAAAGATCGCTGCGGCCAACCAGGTCCAGCAACAAGAAGCCAGTGCGCCGTTCAAGACCATCGCTTGGTACAAGGCCGATGACGAGAAGAAATCGCTCAAGGCTTCCAGCAGTCCTTTCGGCAAGTTTGTGTCCCACTGGACCAAACGTCCTGGAAGGTGGAGCAACAATATCTTGGATTCGTTCATCAAAACCGAAGAGCAGGCCAAGGAGGCCAGTGCCAAGGCCATGCCCAAGTACGAAGAGGCCAAGGTGAAGGCTGAAGCGGCTCTCGCTGCGGCCAAGGCCGCGGAAGACGCGGCGCGGGCAGCGAACTTCCAGGACCCTGCCCTCAACGATGCCGCCAAGGCCGCCATCGCCCAATGGCGGGATGCCGCCAAGGTCGCCAAGGAGGCCAAGGCCAAGACCGAGGTCAAGCCTTTCAACGTTATTCCCACGCTCATTGGATTGGCGGTGTTTTTGGCGTTGTTCTTCTCCATTGGCACCTATTTCATGGGGAAGAGTGTCCCGGCGTTTATTCAGGGCTTTTTCTTGGTGTTTTTGGTGGGCGTGCTTGCCTATGTCCTGGGGAACCAGGCTATTTCCAAACAGTATGGCTTTGGCGCCGAGGCATGGGGCGTTGTGCTCGGAATGCTTATCGCCAATACCATCGGCACCCCGCAGTGGGCCAAGCAGGGCTGCGAGGTGGAATACTTCATCAAGACCGGTTTGGTGCTTTTGGGTGCTGAAGTGCTTTTCAACAAGATCGTGGCCATTGGTATCCCGGGAATCTTCGTGGCCTGGGTGGTGACGCCTATCGTGCTCATTTCGACCTTCATCTTCGGCCAGAAGGTTCTTAAGATGCCTTCGCCCACCCTCAACATCGTCATCTCTGCGGATATGTCCGTGTGCGGCACCTCGGCGGCCATCGCCACGGCTGCGGCCTGTCGGGCCAAGAAAGAAGAGCTCACGCTGTCCATCGGCCTGTCCCTGGTGTTCACGGCCATCATGATGATCGCCATGCCCGCCTTCATCAAGGCCGTAGGGATACCGGAAATTTTGGGCGGCGCCTGGATCGGCGGCACCATCGACTCCACCGGCGCCGTGGCAGCAGCGGGCGCTTTCTTGGGGCCCAAAGCCATGTACGTGGCTGCCACCATCAAGATGATCCAGAACGTGCTCATCGGCGTCACCGCCTTTGGTGTGGCTGTGTACTGGTGCACCAAGATGGAGAGCCGCGAGGGAGAAAAGGTGGGACTCGACGAGATCTGGCACCGTTTCCCCAAGTTCGTGTTGGGGTTCTTGGCCGCCTCGATCCTCATTTCGTTCGTCTCCGGCTCGCTGGGCCATGATCTCGGCTCGGCCCTCGTGGACAAGGGTGTCGTGGCTGGCGGCACCAAGCATATTCGGGACTGGGCTTTTACCTTGTCTTTTGCGGCCATCGGGTTGTCTACCAACTTCCGGGAGCTTGCCCATTACTTTAAGGGAGGTAAGCCGCTCATCCTGTATGTGTGCGGCCAATCGTTCAATCTGGCCCTTACGCTTCTTATGGCGTACATCATGTTCTATCTTGTATTCCCGGAGATTACTGCGCAAATTTAGTAGCGCGAAAAATCGTTTGGAAGGAGGGAGGTCTGCTCCCTCCTTTTCTTTTATGGAGTAATAATGAAACGTATCGTGCAATGTTTTTTATTGCTTGGATTGATTCTTGTTTTTGTGTATGGTTTTTTGCCGTGGATTACAGTGCATATTCCTGCGTTACGCCATATGCATCAGGTCCTCGAATGGCATGAAATTGATCCAAGCCGCTTTTACTATTCGGACGTGCCGCAGACTTTGGAGGGAGAATTGTATCTGCGTGGCGCAATGCATGGGCCAGGGTCAGCTCATGGCACGCAGCAGCGAGAAGACGAGCGGTAGGGTGATGGTGGCGAGCACTGTGGTGCCGAAGACCGCTGCGGAGGCCATGGGCGCGAGGGTTCCGTAGGCTTCGGCGAGCACGAAGGCCATGGTGCCCACCGGCATGGCCGCAAGCATGGTGCCCATGGCGCGCCATGAGGGGTCTACCTCCCACAAGGAGAGCACGACGAAGGTGACGGCGGGCTGCATCAGAAGTTTGACCAAGCCGATGACCAGGTGGTTGGCCCCAAGGTCGTGAAGGGTGGCGCGTGCCGTGCGGGCCAGCGTCATGCCGATGGCGATGAGGGCGAGCGGTGAGGCCGTGTGGCCGAGCATCTGGCAGGGTACGGCGATCCACTGCGGAAGCGGGATGCCGACGACGGCCACGGCAAGACCGGCGAGGCTTCCCAGAAGCAGGGGATTTCGGGCGAGGACGCCGAAGAGGGCGCGTCCTGCAGCTTGGGGATTGTGCTGTCGCTCCAGGACGAAGACGGCGGCCAGCACAAAGGGCAGTCCAAACAGGGCGAAGATCCCCATGGCGAGGACGGCGTCCGGATTTTGGGGAAAGAGCAGCTGCAGCACCGGCAGTCCCACGAATGCGGCGTTGGAAAAGGTGGCGGTAAAGGCCACGAACCATGATTGGGGGCCGGGATGCCAGCGGCGGGCAAGGATCGCGGTGCCGAGAAAGGGGATGAGGGTGCCGAACACCACGCCCCCTACGAATCCCACTTGGAAGATACGCGCAAGAGACGCCTGGGCGATGCTGGAGAAGAGCAGCAGCGGCAGGGCCAGGCGGTAGACAAAGGTATTGAGGATGCTTCCGGTGGCCGGAGGCAGGATATCCAGGCGAAAAATCACCGCCCCGAGGAGCATGAGCACGAACACTGGGGCAATGGTGGAAAAGATTTCGAGCATAGGGTTGGAAAAAAGATGCGGCGGGCAGGGATCATGCCGTGCCCGCCGGGAAGGGTTATTTCTGGGGTTCGCCCAGTACGCGGGGCCAGATCTCGTCGATGGTGTTGACGAGGATGACCTCCACCCGTCGGCGCAG
The DNA here is from genome assembly GCF_059568695.1 of Thermodesulfomicrobium thermophilum DSM 16697. Taxonomy (NCBI): domain Bacteria; kingdom Pseudomonadati; phylum Thermodesulfobacteriota; class Desulfovibrionia; order Desulfovibrionales; family Desulfomicrobiaceae; genus Thermodesulfomicrobium; species Thermodesulfomicrobium thermophilum. The sequence goes on from NZ_JCANTW010000017.1 coordinate 3,381, forward strand.
CTCCTTGGGGATTTCTTCCAAGTCGTGGGCATTGCGCGCCGGCAGAAACACCCGTCGCACCCCGTGGCTCATGGCGGCGAGGATCTTTTCCTTGATACCGCCTACAGGCAGCACCCGGCCGCGCAGGGTGATCTCGCCGGTCATGGCCGTATCTGCGGCGACGGGCTTGCCTGTGAGGGCGGAGAACAGGGCCGTCACCAGAGTGACGCCCGCCGAAGGCCCGTCCTTGGGGGTGGCGCCGGCGGGGACATGGATGTGGATGTCGTGGTTCTCGAAGAAATCGTCCGCAAGTCCCAGATCGTTGGCCCGGGCCCGGGCCACGCTGAGCGCCGCCTGGGCGCTCTCTTTCATGACATCGCCCAGTTTGCCCGTGAGGATGAGTTTGCCCTTGCCCGGAAGCAGGGTGCATTCGATGTGCAGCACCTCGCCGCCGTAGGGAGTCCACGCCAAACCTAAGGCCACGCCCACGGGCAGGTTCGCTTCTCGTTCCTCCTCCAGGAATTTGGGCTGCCCGAGAAGTTTAGGGAGCCTGGCCACCGTCACCCGGAAGGGCGGCGTCTGCCCTTCGGCCACCTTGCGGGCGTATTTCCGGCACACGGCGCCGATTTCCCGCTCCAGGTTCCGCAGCCCTGCCTCGCGGGTGTAGTCGCGGATGATGCGCACCAGGACTTGGTCGGAGACGATGAGATCGCCTTCCTGGAGTCCGTTTTCCGTAAGCTGACGCCCCAGGATATAGCGGCGGGCGATGGCAACTTTCTCTTGCTCCGTGTAGCCCGGGATGCGGATGACCTCCATGCGATCCAAGAGGGCCGAGGGGATGGTGTCCAGCATGTTGGCGGTGCAGATGAACATCACCTTGGAGAGGTCGTAGGGTACGCCCAGGTAGTGGTCGGTGAAGGCGTTGTTCTGTTCCGGGTCGAGGACCTCCAGCAGGGCCGAAGAGGGATCGCCGCGAAAATCGGTACCCAGCTTGTCGATCTCGTCGAGCATGATCACCGGGTTGATGGTGCCGGCGTCCTTCATGGCTTGGAGGATGCGGCCGGGCATGGCGCCGATGTAGGTGCGCCGATGGCCACGGATTTCGGCCTCGTCCCGCATGCCGCCCAAGGACATGCGGACGAACTTGCGCCCCAAGGCCCGGGCGATGGAGCGGCCCAGTGAGGTCTTGCCCACGCCGGGCGGGCCGACGAAGCAGAGGATGGGGCCTTTCATGTGCGGGTTGAGTTTGCGCACCGACAGGTATTCGAGGATGCGTTCTTTGACCTTGTGCAGATCGTAATGGTCCTCATCCAGGATGGCCGAAGCCTCGGCGATGTCGAGGCGGTCCTTGGAGGCCTTTTTCCACGGCAGATCCAGGATCCAGTCCAAATAGGTGCGGACGATGGTGGCCTCGGAGGAGTCGGGATGCATGTTCTCCAGCCGGGAGAGCTGCTTGTCCGCTTCCTTTTTCACCTTTTTGGGCAGTCCCGCCTTGGCGAGCGCCTGGCGCAACTCCTCGATTTCGTCGTTTTCTCCGCCGGAATCCCCGAGCTCTTTGCGAATGGCCTTGAGCTGTTCGCGCAGGAAGTAGTCCCGCTGCGCCTTGTCCATACCCTCCTTGGCCATGGATTGAATCTTGGCCTGCAAGGTGGCGACTTCCACTTCACGGGTGAGCTCCTGGTTGACCAGGTGCAATCGTTCCAGGGGATCCTGGCACTCCAGGATGCGCTGGGCGTTTTCGGTCTTCATGCGCAAATTGGCGGCCACCAAGTCCGCCAGCCGACCGGGATCAGGCACATTGTGGAGCAATTGCAGCATCTCCGTGGCGTCGATGCCGCGCAACTGCAAAATTCGTTCGGTCTGTTCGCGCACCGTGCGCAGCAAGGCCTCTTGTTCCGGGCCGCCGTCCAGGGCTGCGGGCTCTTCCAGGGGCTCGATTTCCACCAAGTCATAGGGGTCGGTCTGGACGAAGTTCTTGATGCGCGCCCGGCTCACCCCTTGGACCAGGACCTTGAGGCGGCCGTCGGGCATCTTGAGCATGCGCATGATCATGGCCACGGTGCCTACGGTGTAGAGGTCGTCCGGGCCAGGCTCGTCGGTGTCTTCGTCTTTTTGGGTGCAGATGAGGATGTAGCGGCCCGCGGACAAGGCGGCGTCCACGGCGAGCACGCTTTTTTCCCGGCCCACGAAAAGCGGCAGGATCATGAAGTTGAAGACCACCACGTCGCGCACGGCCAAAAGCGGCATGGTGGTGGGAAGCTCATTTTCCGGGGCGTCCTTTTTTTCGGTTTCTGGGGCTTCAGGGATATGAATTTCGCTCATGCTGGACTCCTCGTAGGAAAAAAGGGGCGTTTTGGGCGCACATAGGCCCATTCAGGGGCTTGATATAAGCGTTCTTACGGTTGAGGCAAGGAAAAAAAGCCAAATTTTGTCGGCTAGAGGTGGCCGTTGGCGTGAAAACTGTAAAAATCCGGGTTGCCGACAATGATGTGGTCCAGGAAGCGAAGCCCCAAGTCCGCACAGATGCGGCCCAGACGTTCGGTGAGGTCGTGGTCTGTCGGAGAAGGCGTGGGATCGCCGCTTGGGTGGTTGTGGACCACGATGATGCCGCTGGCGTGGTGACGTAAGGCGAGTTCGGCGATCTCGCGGGGGTAGGCCGCGGTCTGGTCGATGGTGCCCTGGGCGATGCGGGCAAGGTGCTGGAAGCGGTTTTTGGTGTTGAGGAAAAGCACCCAAAATTCTTCCTTGGGCCGTAAGGCCAGGCGGGCGCGCAGAAAGCCCGCCACCTGCTCCGGGCTGGTGAACTGTTCCTTGCGGGCCACGGGTTCGGCCTCGGCGCGGGCCAAGAGTTCCTGGAAGGTGGACCACAGGGCCTGGACCGCGGGGCCGAGGCCGGGGATTTGTGCCACCTGTTCGGGGGGCGCGAAGAGTATTCCGCGCACGGACCCAAAGCGGGCGAGCAATTCCTTGGCCATGGGTTTGGTGTCCCGGCGGGGCAGGGCAAAGGTGAGCAGCATCTCCACGAGTTCGTAATCGAGGAGTCCCTGGGGGTCGCGCAGCAGGCGTTGGCGCAGACGGGCGCGGTGGCCGGCGTGGTCGTGGCTCATGGCTGGGAGGTGGCGTCGAGGAGGTGTTCCAGGGCTTGGGCCGGTCGCAGCCGACCGCTTTTGATGGCGGTCTCGGCCTCGGCCACGCGCAGGAAGAGGCGGGCCGTGCCGGAAGGCCCCAGGCGTTGGGCCAGGGCCTGTTTGGCCTTGAGGGCCGCGGCGGGCAGTCGCACTCCAGGATCTTCGCCGCGGGTAAGCAGCCAGAGGATGCGGGCTTCACGGCGCACCAGGGCGAGCACGCCGAAGGTGGCCTCCCCGCTGGCCATTTGCGGGTCGTGGCGGAGCTGCCGCCAAAGTTCTTCGGCCTTGGCGGGGTTGAGGGCGGCCTGTATGAGAGCGAAGACGTCCCAGGTGGGAGCGCCGGTGAGACACCGCAGGTGTTCCGGGGTGATGGTGGGGGAGTCACCTGCTGCAAGCAGCACCTTGTCCATTTCTGCGGCAATGGCGGCAGCCGAGAGGGGAAGATGTTCCTGGAGCAGGCGTCGGGCCTCGGGGGAGATGGTCTTGCCGGCGGCGGCAAGGATGGCGCGGGCGCGCTCTTCGGCCTGCGCGCGGTTCAGCCCTGGGTGGCTCCATACCCATCCGCGTTGGGCGGCGGCGGCAAAGCATTTGGCCTTGCGGACCACTTGCGGGATTTTTGGGGCGAGGGAGCGTTCTTTCTTGCTCCACTCCCAATCCACCTCTAGGGCGAAAAAAGGATGGATGCCGGGTCGGCCTTGGCGCAGCAGGGCATCCAGCCGGGACCACACCTCGGCAGGGGCCAGGTGCGCCTGGCGCAGCAGCACGCCGCAGCCCGCTTCCCCCAAGGGGGGGATGGTGAGTTGCTGCCAGAAGCGATCCGGCAAGGGCTCATCGCCCCAAAAGGAACGCAGGGAAAAGCCCGGAGCAAGGCGCTGCCGGGCTTCTTGCAGGAGGAGTTCTGCATCTGGGCAAATGAGAAAGGTAAATGCCATGGGCTAGAATTGAGGCTCCAAGCGGTCGGCCAGGCGGCGCATGGCCTCGGCGATGGCGCGTCGGGCGGCACCTTCTTGGGCGCTTAAACCGCGGAAGGACTCCGCGGTGGTGATGGGGCCCGAGTTCCACACCAGAGCGCCGGTGGCGGCGTCCCGCATCAAAAGCTCCAGGGTGATGACCGCCTGGGATTTGAGGGTGATGTCGTCGCGGCCGGTCACGGATGTTCCAGTGCCATATTGGGTCACCCGCAGGGTGAGCGAGAGGTCGGCGTTTTCCCGTTCCGTCCAGACGATGTCTCCCCGGCGGGAGAGCTCTTCGCGCAGGGCGATGCGGAGCGCCGGCCCCATCCAGGGATCGGTGCTCGGTTGCTCCACCCGGGCGAGGTACAGACGTTTGCCCCCGCCCGGCAGTTGGAGTTCATTGCGGCCGTGGAGTTGGTAGCCGCAGGCGGCAAGCCCCACCAGCAGCAGGCTAACGCACCACCACGTTGACCAGTTTTTTCGGGACCACGATGACCTTGACAACGGTTTTGCCCTCCAGGTGACGTGCGACGTTGGGATCCGCCAAAGCCAGGGTGCGCAGCTCGTCTTCGGAGGCGCTGGCCGATGCCGTGACCTGACCGCGGAGTTTGCCGTTCACTTGCACCACCACGGTGATTTCGTCCAGCTCCAGGGCCGCCGGGTCGTAGGTCGGCCACGGGGTCTGGGCGAGCATGGTGGTGGAGCCCAGGCGCTGCCAGAGCTCTTCGCTGACGTGCGGGGCAAAGGGCGAGAGCACCGTAAGCACCGTGGCCACGGCCGAGGAGAGGACCTGCGGGCCGCAGGCCGTGCCGCGTAGCTCGTCCTTGGCGAGGTACAGGGCGTTGACCAGCTCCATGAGGGCGGCGATGGCGGTGTTGAACTGGAACTTGTCGTCCAGGTCGTTGGTGGCGCGGCGCACGGTGTCGTGTTCTTTGCGCCGCAGCTCCCGTTCGGCTGGAGTGAGATTTCCCGAGATGGCGGCACATGCCCCCACCGGGGTGAGGATGTCCGCCAGTTCGTCCACCAGCCGCCAGACACGCAGCAGGAACCGGTGGGCGCCTTCGATGCCCCGGTCGCTCCATTCCAGGTCTTTTTCCGGCGGCGCGGCAAAGAGACAGAAAAGGCGCACCGTATCCGCGCCGTAGCGCTCCACCATGGCGTCGGGGTCTACGATATTGCCCTTGGATTTGGACATCTTGGACCCGTCCAAGAGCACCATGCCCTGGGTGAGCAGGTGGGCGAAGGGCTCGTTGACGGCGAGGTAGCCTTCGTCGCGCAGCGCCTTGGTGAAGAAACGGGCGTAGAGCAGGTGCAAAATGGCGTGTTCGATGCCGCCGATGTACTGGTCTACCGGCAGCCAGGCGTTGGTCACCGCTGGGTCAAAGGGCTGTGATTCGTCGCGGGCGGCCAGGTAGCGGGCAAAGTACCAGGAGGACTCCACAAAGGTGTCCATGGTGTCGGTCTCGCGCCGCGCAGGTCCGCCGCAGGTGGGACAGGTGGTGCGCACGAATGCGTCGCATTCGGGCAGGGGCGAGCGACCGTCGGGCCGCACCTGTACGTCCAGGGGCAGCTCCACGGGGAGCTGATCTTCAGGCACCGGCACTACGCCGCAGGCGTCGCAGTAGATCACCGGGATGGGCGCGCCCCAATAGCGCTGGCGGGAGATGTTCCAATCCCGCAGGCGGTAGTTCACCGCCCGCCGGCCCAGTCCTTTTTCCTCGAGCATGGCGGCGATGGCCTCTTTGGCGGCCTCGGAATCCATGCCGTCAAAGGGCCCGGAGTTGGTGAGCACGCCGGGCTCGGTGTAGGCCGCGGTCATATGGGCGGGGTCCAGATGCTCGCCGCGGGGCTCGATGACCACGGCCAAGGGCAGGTCGTATTTGGCGGCAAAGTCGAAATCGCGCTGGTCATGGGCGGGCACCGCCATGACCGCGCCCGTGCCGTAGCCCATGAGGACGAAATTGGCCACATAGATGGGCATGCGCCGTCCGGTCACCGGGTTGATGCAAAAGCGGCCGGTGAACATGCCTTCTTTTTCCAGATCGTCGGCGGCACGCTGGAAACGATCCATGTTGATGACCTTGCGGCAGAACTCGCGCACTGCCGTTTCCTGCGGCGTGCCGGCAATCAGCTGCTCCACCAGGGGATGCTCGGGGGCCAGACTCATGAAGGTCGCGCCGTAGAGGGTGTCCTGACGAGTGGTGAACACCGTGACCGCGCCGTCCATATCCTCCAGGGCGAAGTCGATCTCCATGCCGGTGCTCTTGCCGATCCAATGGCGCTGCATGGTGAGCACCCGTTCGGGCCAGCCGCCGGTCAGGGTGTCGAGGTCGGCGAGGAGCTCTTCGGCGTAGGCGGTGATGCGCACAAACCACTGCTCCAGCTCCCGCTGCTCCACCAGGGCGTCGCAGCGCCAGCACTTGCCGTCCTCCACCTGCTCGTTGGCGAGCACGGTGTGGCAGCCTGGGCACCAGTTGACCGGCGCCTTTTTGCGGTACACCAGCCCCCGACGCAGGAACTTGAGGAAAAATTCCTGCTCCCAGCGATAGTACTTGGGGTGGCAGGTGGCGATCTCTCGGCTCCAATCGTAGGAATAGCCCATGCGCTTGAGCTGGGCGCGCATGGTGGCGATGTTCTCGTAGGTCCACTTGGCCGGATGCACGCCGTGCTTGATGGCCGCGTTTTCCGCGGGCAGGCCGAAGGCGTCCCACCCCATGGGATGGAACACGGTATAGCCGCGCATGCGTTTGTAACGGGCGACCACGTCGCCGATGGAGTAGTTGCGCACATGGCCCATGTGGATGCGCCCTGAAGGATAGGGGAACATCTCCAGGACGTAGTAGCGGTTTTCTGCCTTGGCAGGATCAATGGAGAAAACCTGATCCTTTTCCCAAATGTCCTGCCATTTGCGTTCGATGGTATGAAAATCGTAGGTTGCCATGGTGACCTCAATGCGAAAAAGCGGTTGAGTTTCCTTCTCCGCCAAAGCGTCCGCAGCACATGCGGACGAGGGAGTTATGCGCAGGCTGCCTCGCCGCGGGAGAGCGCCTTGCCTGCGGCATCGAGCACGCCGTTGACGAACACCCGCGAACCCTCTTCCCCAAAGGCTTTCGCCAGCTCCACGGCCTCGTTGACCGCTACTTTGAACGGCAGATTCGTGTGGCGCATCTCGAAGAGTGCGAGGCGCAGGATGGCGCGCTCCACCGTGGCGATGCGGGAGAGCTTCCATCCCGTAGCATGCTGGGCGATGATGGCGTCGAGATCCTCGTGATGCTGCCACACCCCGCGTACCAGTTCCCAGGCATACGAGCCTTCCCGCTCCAGGTCCGGGCACTGGGCGTCGGCGCGGAAGTTGTCGAAGGCCCGGGCGAGATCCGCCTCGGTGAGGGTCGGGTGGAAGTGCAGGGCATAGAGGAGCTGCAAGGCGAAACGCCGCTCCCGTTGGCGCTGTTTCACGCGGAAACACCCCCCAGGCTGCGCAGGACGCGCACGGTCTCCAGGGCTGCGGCCGCAGCCTCGGCCCCTTTGTTGCCCGCCTTGCTGCCTGCCCGCTCGATGGCTTGCTCCAGAGAGTCGGTGGTGAGTAGGCCAAAGCCGATGGGCATGCCTGTCTCCAGGCTCACATGGGCGATGCCTTTGGTGGCCTCGGCGCACACGTAATCGAAATGCGGGGTGGCGCCACGAATGACCGCGCCCACGCAGACGATGGCGTCCACGCCGCCGCGTTGGGCCACGGTGCGGGCGACCAGTGGGAGTTCAAAGGCGCCCGGCACGCGGATGAGGGTGAGATCTTGGCGGGCCGCTCCGTGGCGCAGGAGGTAGTCCACGGCTCCTCCCACCAGGCGTTCGACGATGAAATCGTTGAACCGGCTGGCGATGATCGTGAATTTCAGGCCCGAAGCGTCCAGGACGCCTTCGATGGTGGTGATATGGTGCATGGAAACCTCCCAAAGATTACTGCGCCGAGTCCACGTGGAGCAGATGGCCGAGTTTGGTGCTCTTGGTGCGCAGGTAGCATTCGTTTTCCGCACAGGCCGGAATCTCGATGGGCACGCGTTCGGCCACCGTGAGGCCGTAGCCTTCCAGCCCGATGATCTTTTTGGGGTTGTTGGTCAGCAGCCGCATGCTGCGCACCCCGAGGTTGACGAGAATCTGAGCGCCGAGGCCGTAGTCGCGCAGGTCCGCTGCAAAGCCCAACTCCAGGTTGGCTTCCACCGTGTCCCGGCCTTGGTCCTGGAGGTGATAGGCCTTGATCTTGTTCCCAAGGCCAATGCCTCGGCCTTCCTGGCGCATGTAGAGAATGACCCCGCGGCCTTCCTGGTTGATCATCTCCATGGCGCGGTGGAGCTGGTTGCCGCAGTCGCAGCGCAGCGAGCCGAAGACATCGCCGGTGAGGCACTCACTGTGCACCCGTACCAAGACCGGCTCGGGTGTGGTGACGTCGCCTTTGACCAGGGCGATGTGGGTGTGGGCGTCGATGTCGTTTTCAAAGGCGATGATGGTGAATTCTCCGTGACAGGTGGGCATGCGCGCTTCCGCCACGCGGCGCACGAGCGAATCCTTGCGGCAGCGGTAGGCGATGAGGTCCTCGATGGTGGCGATCTTGAGTCCGTGCTCGGCAGCGAATTTCTCCAGGTCCGGCATGCGGGCCATGGAGCCGTCGTCGTTCATGATTTCGCAGATGACCGCCGCACCCTTGAGGCCGGCCAGCCGCGCCAAGTCCACCGAACCTTCGGTTTGACCGGCGCGCACGAGCACCCCACCCTCGCGGGCCCGCAAAGGGAAGACGTGTCCTGGGGTGGAGAGGTCTTCGGGGGTGGTGTCGTCGGCCACGGCGGTTTGGATGGTGAGCGCCCGATCATGGGCGGAAATGCCGGTGGTCACGCCCTGACGGGCTTCGATGGATACGGTAAAATTCGTGCCGAACTTGGATGTGTTGCGCCGGGTCATGAGGGGGAGTTGGAGTTTGTCCACCAGGGCCGGCTCCAAGGCCAGGCAGATGAGCCCCCGGCCGTACTTGGCCATGAAGTTGATGACCGCAGGAGTCACCTTTTCCGCAGCGATGGTGAGATCGCCTTCGTTCTCGCGGTCTTCGTCATCCACCAGGATGATCATCTTGCCGTTGCGGATGTCTTCAATGGCTTCTTCGATGGTGCATTTCATAGCGCAATATCTCCTTGCCCGAAGGCATTCGGTCAAAATCCGTGCTGGCGCAGGAAGTCTTCGGTGATGGTTGATGCGCGGGGCGCGGTAGACGCCCGCCATGGCGCAAGCATGCGGGCCACATATTTGCCGATGAGATCGGTTTCCAGGTTGACTTTGGTCCCGACCCGCCAATGGGCGATGGTGGTTTCCTGCCAGGTGGCGGGGATGACGTTTACTTCCAAAAAGTCCGCGCCGCAATCATTGACCGTGAGGCTTACCCCGTCCAGGGCGACGGAGCCTTTGGGGACAACTTCCGCTGCCACTGCCGGGTTGAAGGCGATGCGCACTACGTGGGATTCGCCTGCTTGGGTAATGCCGGTCACCTGGGCCACGGTGTCCACGTGCCCGGAGACCAGATGACCGCCCAGCCGGTCGCCCAGGGCCAGGGCCCGCTCCAGGTTGACGAGGCTGCCGCGGGAAAGGAGCCCAAGGGTGGTGACTTCCAGGGTCTTGGCGGAGGCGTACGCCACGAAGGCCGGGCCCTTGGTGGTCTCCACCGTGAGACAGACCCCGTTGACCGCGATGGATTCGCCCAGCTGGTAGGGGGTGAAATCCTGCTTGGGGGTGATGGTGAGACGCGCTTGCGAGCCGGAGCGGACGAGCTCGGTGACCGTGCCGACGGAGGCGATGATACCGGTAAACATGGCTTAAGAGGGTCGCAGTTGCAGGAGAATGTCCGGGGGGAGCGTGCGGACGGCGGCAAGGCGCAGCGTGATGGCGTCGGTCATGGAGTGCACGGTGCGCCCCTGAAAAGAGGCCGGAGCGGCGCTGTCGCCCAGCACCCGGGGGCTCACAACGAGGAGGATTTCGTCGGCAAGACCGGCGGCAACCAGGTTCGCCGCCAGGGTGCCGCCTCCTTCCACGAGCACGTGGTGGCAGCCATGCTCGCGGCGCAAAAGCGTCAGCCCGGAGGCAAGATCGATACCTGTGGCGTCTTCGTCCAGGCCGTAGACCCGGCAGCCCAAGTCGAGGAGGGCCGTGGCCCGTTGGGAGCGGCTCTCCGCCGCGGAGGTGAGGAAAATGGTGCGCTCCGGGGTGCGGCGCAAAAGCGCCAGGGGAGTATCCGCTGCCGGCAAACGCCGGGTGGCCACCACGGCCCATGGCTGCGGTCCTTGGTGACGGGGATGCCGGCAGGTGAGCTGGGGGTTGTCCGCCCGCAAGGTGCCGCCGCCCACGAGTACGGCCCCTACACGGCTGCGCAGGCGATGCACCCAGCGCCGGGCCCGCAGGCCGGAAACGGCCCCCGGCACCCCTGGCCGCGGGGCGATCTTGCCATCCAGGGTTTGGGCGAGCTTGAGCAGGACGTACGGCCGCGAGCTGGTTTGCCACAGGCGAAAATCCGCGATGAGATCCCGGCAGTCGTCTTCCAGGACGCCCTGGATCACCTCGACCCCCGCGGCCCGCAGCCGTTCGATGCCGCCTGCGGCCTGGGGATTGGGGTCACGGGTGCCGACGACCACCCGACGGATGCCGGCCGCGAGAATGGCCTCGGTGCACGGTGGGGTCTTGCCGTGGTGGTTGCAGGGCTCCAGGGTGACGTAGAGGGTGCACTGAGACAGGTCTTCCCCGCGGCGCCGGGCGTGGGCGATGGCGTTCACTTCCGCGTGGGGGCCGCCGAAACGCTCATGCCACCCCCGGGCAACGACCTTGCCATTGCGCACCAGTACTGCGCCCACACAGGGATTGGGAGCGGTGCGCCCAAAACCGAGGCGCGCCACGGCCGCGGCCGTGGCCATGAAGCGTGGGTGGTTGTCAGTACGCGGGGCCATGGTCCTCTCCACGGCACGCGGTGGGTACGGGATCGAGTTCCAGGCGCTGGTGGGTGATGCCGGCTTCGGCGAGCATCTCGAGGGACAGGGGGTCGGGGTAGCCTTCGGTATAGTAGATGGCCGTCACGCGGCAATTGATGAGCATCTTGGTGCAGAGCACGCAGGGCTGGGTGGTGCAGTAGATGGTGCTCCCTTCCAGGCAGATGCCGTGCAGCGCCGCTTGGATGATGACGTTCTGCTCGGCGTGCAGCCCGCGACACAGCTCGTGGCGTTCTCCCGAAGGCACGCCGAGGCGTTCGCGCAGGCAGCCCAGATCCAGGCAATGGGCCACCCCGGACGGGGCGCCGTTGTAGCCGGTGGCCAGGATGCGTTTGTCTTTGACCGCCACGGCGCCGACCTTGCGGCGCAGACACGTGGAGCGCTCCGCCACCAGGTGGGCGATGCGCAGGAAGTATTGGGGCCAGGGCAGTCGGTGATCCATAGGGAAAAAACCGGGCGCGGCCGGGCGCGCCCGGAGGCTACCAGGCAAAGAGAGGGAACTCGCGGGCGAAGCGTTCCACCTGGAGGCGGATGTCTTCGAGCCGGGAGTCGTTATCCAGATTTTCCAAGATTTCCACGATCCATGCCGCCACTTGGCGCATCTCGGCCTCTTTCATGCCGCGGGTGGTGAGCGCAGGCGTGCCGATGCGAATGCCCGAGGTCACGAAGGGCGAGCGGGTGTCGAAGGGGACGGCGTTTTTATTCACCGTGATGCCGGCGCGGTCCAGGGCATGCTCGGCGTCCTTGCCGGTGATCCCCTTGCGGGTGAGATCCACCAGCATGAGGTGGTTGTCCGTGCCGCCGGACACCAGATCGAAACCGGCATCCACCAGCTCCTGGGCCAGGGTTTGGGCATTGGCGATGACCTGGCGCTGGTAGTCCACGAAGGCGGGCTGCAGGGCTTCCAGGAAGGCCACCGCCTTGGCCGCGATGACGTGCATGAGCGGTCCGCCCTGGATGCCGGGGAAGATCTGGGAATTGAGGGCCTTGGCCAGGTCCTCCCCCGCCAGGATCATGCCGCCGCGCGGGCCGCGCAGGGTCTTGTGGGTCGTGGTTGTGGTGATGTGGGCGTGCGGGATGGGCGAGGGGTGCAGCCCTGCGGCTACCAGTCCCGCGATATGGGCCATGTCCACCACCAGCGCCGCGCCGCAGGCATCGGCAATGGCGCGGAAACGGGCGAAGTCGATGGTGCGCGGATAGGCGCTGGCCCCGGCCACGATGACTTTGGGCCGGTGCTCCAGGGCCAGGCGCTCCACTTCGTCGTAGTCGATGCAGCCGGTATCCTGACGCACGCCGTAGGCCACGATCTTGTAGAGCTTGCCGGAGAAGTTCACCGGGCTGCCGTGGGTGAGGTGGCCGCCGTGGGCGAGGTTCATGCCGAGCAGGGTATCCCCTGGGCTCATGAGGGCGAAATAGGCGGCCATGTTGGCCTGGGAGCCGGAGTGGGGCTGGACGTTGGCGTAGCCGGCATGAAAGAGCCGTTTGGCCCGGTCGATGGCCATGTCTTCGGCCATGTCCACGAACTCGCAGCCGCCGTAGTAGCGCTTGCTGGGATAGCCTTCTGCGTACTTGTGGGTCATGACGCTGCCCATGGCCTGACGCACGGCGGCGGAGGTGAAGTTCTCCGAGGCGATGAGTTCGAGTTTGCTGAGCTGGCGGGTGGTCTCCAGCTCAATGGCCTTGGCGATTTGGGGATCTTGACGCAAGAGTTCGTCCATGGCGCATCCTCGTGGGGCAAAAGGTCAGCCGGCGAAGCGGCGGAAAAGGAGAGAGGCGTTGGTGCCGCCAAACCCAAAGGAATTGGACATGCCCACCGTCACCGGCACTTCCCGGGCGGTGTTGGGGGTGTAGTCCAGGTCGCAGTCGGGGTCGGGTTCCTCGTAGTTGATGGTGGGCGGAATGACGCCCGTGGCAAGGCTCATGAGGGTGAAGACCGCCTCGGACCCGCCGGCGGCGCCGAGCAGGTGGCCGATCATGCTCTTGTTGGCGGTGATGGGCATGCGGTAGGCATGGTCGCCGAATACCGTCTTGAGGGCGCGGGTCTCGGTCTTGTCGTTGAGCTTGGTGGAGGTCCCGTGGGCGTTGATGAAGTCCACGTCTTCCGGCGCGATACCCGCTTCGCGTAAGGCCGCTTGCATGGCCTGGGCCATGCCGGTGCCGGACTCCTCCGGGGCGGCGATGTGGTAGGCGTCGTCCGACGCCCCGTAGCCGATGACCTCTCCGTAAATGCGGGCCCCGCGGGCCTTGGCGTGTTCCAGCTCCTCCAGGAGTAAAAAGCCCGCGCCTTCGCCGATGATAAATCCGCTGCGCTGGGCATCAAAGGGGCGGCTCGCCTTGGCGGGTTCGTCGTTTCGGGTGGAAAGCGCCTTCATGGCGTTGAAGCCGGAGACCCCCATGGGCGTGATGGTGGACTCCACCCCGCCGGTGATGCACGCCTTGACCCGGCCCAAGGCCACGTCGGCAAAGGCGTAGCCAATGGCGTGGGTGCTGGAGGCGCAGGCCGAGGTGGTGACCAAGTTGGGCCCCTTGGCGCCGGTGAACATGGCCACTTGGCCTGCGGCCATGTTGGCGATGAGCATGGGGATGTAGAAGGGGGAAACGCGGCGGGGGCCTGCTTGCATGAGCTTGGTGTGGAAGTCTTCGATGGTGGAAAGGCCGCCCAGCCCGCAGCCGAGGATCACCCCTACCTCGGGGGCCAGTTCTTCGGCGATGACCAGGCCCGCATCCTCCATGAGCTGGGCTGCGGCCACGATGGCGATCTGGAGGAAGCGGTCCATGCGCCGAGCTTCTTTGGGATTGATGTAGCGGGAAGGGTCGAACCCTTTGAGTTCAGCAGCGATGCGGGTTTCGAACTCCGAGGCGTCAAAAAGGGTGATCGGGCCCACGCCGCTGACTCCAGCCACCAAATTGGTCCAGCTTTCCTGCAGACTGTTGCCGATGGGAGTCACGGCGGCCATGCCGGTGACGACAACGCGATGTCCAATCATGCTCTTCTCGTAAATGGGCCGGGGATGCCGGCGGAAAAGGGCTGCGGGCGCGTGCGCCCGCAGGGGGTTACTTGGTCTTGGCCGTGATGTAGTTGATGGCGTCCTGGACGGTGGCGATCTTCTGCGCGTCGTCGTCCTCGATTTCGATATCGAATTCCTCTTCCATGGCCATGATGAGTTCCGTGAGGTCCAGGGAGTCCGCCCCGAGGCTCTCCACAAAAGACGATTCGGGCTTTACCTCGTCGATGGAGACACCCAACTGTTCGCTCACGAGTTCTTTGACCTTTGCTTCGATGGACATGTGTTTTCCTCCGCTCTGTGGGGATAATGCGTAGAGTGATGGCAGGAGCTAGAGATACATCCCGCCGTTGACGCCAATGACTTGACCGGTGATGTATGCGGCCGCGTCCGAGAGTAGGAAGGCCGTGGCTTCGGCCACGTCCTGTGCAGTTCCCAGACGGCCCAGGGGGATGCGCGCCTGGTAGGCGTCACGGATCTCCTGGGAGAGCCCGCCTGTCATGTCGGTTTCGATGAAGCCCGGGGCCACGGCGTTGACCGTGATGCCGCGCGGGGCAAGCTCCAAGGCCGCGGATTTGGTGAGCCCGATGAGGCCTGCCTTGGCGGCGCAGTAGTTGGCCTGGCCGGCGTTGCCCATTTGGCCCACCACCGAGGCGATGGAGACGATCCGGCCAAAGCGTTGGCGCATCATGATCTTGGCCGCTTCCTGAAGGAAGACGAAGGCCCCGGTGAGATTCACGCGCAGGACTTCTTCCCAGGCGGCAAGTTTCATGCGTACCAGAAGGCCGTCGCGGGTGATGCCGGCATTGTTGATCAGCGCCGCGAGAAAGACTTTGTCTTTGATTTCTTCAGCGAAAAATTGAGTGATGGCTGTTGGATCCGCGGCGTCCACGCGAAAGCCCCGCACCGGGGCTGGATGCAAGGAGGCGCAGAGTTCTTCCGCCAGCTCTGGTCGGCTGACGTAGGTGAAGTAGACCTGGTAGCCGCGCTCGGCCAGGGCAGTGACAATGGCCTTGCCGATGCCGCGGGTGCCGCCGGTGACCAGCGCGGTGCGGATGGAATCGCTCATGGTATCGTGGGGCTCCTTACAGGAATGAAAAACGAAATATCTTCTACGGCGTCGGGTCTAAAATTGCAACAGGGCCGCGGCCCAGGTAAATCCGCCGCCAAAAGAGGCCAAGAGCACCGTGTCTCCAGGGTGGATGCGGCCGTGGGCTCGGGCTTCGGTCAGGGCGATGGGGATGGACGCCGCCGAGGTGTTGCCAAAGCGGTCCACGTCCACGAAACAGCGCTCCAAGGGGATGTCCAGCTTGCGGGCCACGGCTTCGATGATGCGGATATTGGCCTGGTGCGGGATGAAGAGGTCCACGTCGGATACTGCGAGGCCGTTTTTCGCCAGGATTTCTTGGCTCACCTCGGTCATGAGGCGCACGGCGTACTTGTAGACCTCGCGGCCGTTCATCTCCACGAAATATTCGGGTCCGATGGTGGCGCCGAGGACGGGCGGGCAGGCGGAGCCCCCGCCGCGCACGGTGAGCAGGTCCGCTGCAGCGCCGTCGGCATGGAGGATGACGTCGCGAAGAAGCGGCGCCCCAGGCTTGGCTGCGGCCCGCAGCACCGCGGCCCCGGCCCCGTCCCCGAAGAGGACGCAGGTGGAGCGGTCGGTGAAATTGATGCGTGAAGAGCACACCTCGCTGCCGATCACCAGGACCGTGGCCTCCGGATGCAGCGCGGTGAGCCCCCGTCCCATCTCCAAGGCGTAGAGGAATCCGGAGCAGGCCGCGGCCACATCCATGGCCGGCGCCTGGATGCCCAGCTCCCGCGCCACCAGGCAGGCCGTGGGCGGGACTGCACAGTCTCCTGTGAACGTGGCTACCAGCAGGTGGGTCACTTCGTGCGGGGAAATCGTGGCGTCGGCCAGCGCCATGCGAGCCGCCTGGACCGCCAGGGTGGAGCAGGTCTCTCCGGGTTCCACATGGTAGCGGGTGCGGATGCCCGTGCGGGAGACGATCCATTCGTCACTGGTGTCGACAATGCTTTCGAAATCCGTGTTGCTGATGCATCGGGCTGGGGTGTGCATCCCCAGCCCCCAGAGCCAGGGGGGCTGCATAGGTCCTTCCAGATGTTTAGGAAATCGGAGCTGGATCAGGGGATTTGGTTTTGCTGCTGCGGGAAAAGAGCGCCAGTTCGGTATTGGCCTTGAGCCCTTCCACCAGATGGGCCTTGGCCTGGCGTTTCACGAAGAGCGCCGCCTGCTCCAAGGCCGTGGCGATCGCCCGGGCGTTGGACGCGCCGTGACAGACCATGGCGATTTCGTTGAGCCCAAGGATCGGGGCGCCGCCGTACTCGGCGTAGTCGATCTTCTTGGCGAAGCGCCGGAACGCAGGCATGGCCAGGAGCGCTCCCATGCGCGAGAGCCAGGAACTTCGGATCTCGTTTTTGAGGATGGTGGCCAAGGCCGATCCCAGTCCTTCGCTCAGCTTGAGGGCGATGTTGCCGGTAAACCCGTCGCACACGATGATGTCCGTATCGCCGCGGAAGATGTCCCGGCCTTCCACGTTGCCCACGAAATTGAGGCTGGAGCTTTTGAGTAGGCCGTAGGCCTCTTTGGTGAGGGCGTTGCCTTTCCCTTCCTCCTCGCCGATGCTGAGTATCCCCACCCGTGGATGCGGAATACCCAGCACCGATTCCGCCAAGACTTCAGCCATGAGGCCGAATTGCACCAGGTTGTAGGGCTTGCAGTCGGCATTGGCGCCTACGTCGATGAGCACCGCCGGGTTCTTGAGCGTCGGCAAGATGGTGGCCAAGGCGGGCCGGTCCACTCCGGGAATGCGTCCGAGGATGAACATGCCGCAGGCCAAGGCAGCTCCGGAATTGCCCGCGGTGACCACGCCCTGGGCTTGGCCGTCGCGCACCAGGCGGAAGGCCACCTGCATGGAGCTGTCTTTTTTGCGGCGGAGTACGTCCGAGGGCTTTTCCGCCATGCCCACGGTCTGGGATGCATGGACCACCTCGAGGTGGAGCCCTTGGTGGGGGTGGCGTTGGAGTTCTTCGCCAATGGCGGTTTCGTCCCCCACCAGGATGATGGTGGCGCCGGTGGCGCGGGCGGCCTCAATGGCCCCGGGGACGTTGACCGCCGGGCCCACATCGCCGCCCATGGCGTCCACCGCCAAACGGACGCTACTCGGCATGTGCTTCCTGGGTGCTCACGTACTGCCGACCACGGTACGTGCCACAGCCCGGGCAGATGCAATGGGACAGGGTGGCGCTGCCGCATTCGCAGTACGTGACGTTGGGCACAGGAACCCGGTCGTGGGACCGGCGCATGTTGCGTTTGGACTTGGATGTCTTCTTCTTCGGATTGGGCATGATACACCTCACTTAGGGGTAGAGAATCCGCGGGCGGCAAGGGCCCGCGCCAGGGGTGTTTCCTTGGAGCACTGACACGACTCGTGGTTCTTGTTGACTCCGCACATGGGACACAGCCCCTGGCAGGAGTCGCTGCACAGGACTTGCGCGGGCAGGGCGAGGACGAATTGTTCCCAGAGCATCCCCGCCGCGTCGAGGGCAAATCCCGCATCGAGGGGGCGCAGATGGCTTTCTTCGCCATCATCCTCGTGTATATCTGCAATCGCTTCGAATTCATCGAAAGCGTGGTCGATGGTGAGCACGGCCTCTTCCGCGCAGCGGTCACAGATGGCGCGCACGGCGCCGCGCAGACGCCCGCGGATGAGAAAGCCATCTTTTTGCGGGGTGACGGTGAACACCGCTTCCAGGGGCGTGTGCGCAGCGAAATCCATACCGAACGACCGCCACGTCTCTTGCCAGATCTCTTGATCTGCAAAAGAAAATTCCCGACCATGCGCCGGGAGATCTGTGAGTGCGATCCAGTGTTCGGTCATGCGCCACCTCGGAGCACCGCCTCTACAGGGGGGCGGTTTTCCTTGTCAAGGAATTTTGCTTGCCATCGGTCGTGACCCCGGATATGAGGCCTCTTCTTCGCGCGGTTCACCCGGGACCTTGGTTGGGGCCGGGAGATAATTTTTTATGAGGAGGAAACCATGTCCACGATGTGTGAGATTTGCGGCAAAAAGCCTCAGGTGGGGAACAACGTCAGTCATGCCAACAATAAAACCAAGCGCCGCTTCATGCCCAATCTGCAGACCGTCCGGGCCCAGCTCGCTTCGGGCCAGGTAAAGCGGATGCGGGTGTGCACGCAGTGTATCCGCTCGGGCGCGGTGACCAAACCTGCGGCATAGCCCCTTCCGTACCAGAGGGGCATTTTTGAAGAGACTCTGCTTCCGGGCGGGGTCTTTTTTTTGTTGTTTGGTCGGCAGAAAAACGGAGAAACAAGAAAACCCCGTCCGGAGACGGGGCTTTCTGTTGGTCACACAGGCAGAATGCTACCAGCGCGGACGGCGTTCCCGAAACTCACGTTCGGGACGGGGGCGGGCTTCATTGACCTTGAGCGCCCGGCCACCGAAATCTTTGCCATCCAGGGCGGCAATGGCCTCGTCGGCACCACTGGACATTTCCACGAAACCGAAACCACGGGCGCGGCCGGTTTCCCGGTCGGAAATGAGTTTCACGCTGTCCACTTCACCGTAGGAAGCAAAAAGGGCTTCCACGTCTTGTTCCGTGGCACTCCAGGGCAAATTTCCGACATAGATGTTCTTGGCCATAAACACAGTACTCCTCAAAAAGAAAACGGAAAAAACAACTGCAGGTCGAGAGCTTCGTCGCATGGGAGCGGACGGAAATCTTCTCTTCCTGGCTCCTCAAACCTGCGCCGGACCTGCCCGCTCTCCCTGAGGAGAAGATTGCCGCCAGCGCATGACTATGGCGTCTATGGGGTTTCAGAACCCTTGGCAAGGTATTTTTTCGCTTTTTTGGATTTTCTTTTCCTTATTATGGATCCCGCGCAAAGCGGCGGCGGAAGTCTTCGCCCACATAAGTCAGGCAGGGGACGAGAATCAGGGTGATGGCGGTGGCAAAAAGTACGCCAAACCCCAGGGAAATGGCCATGGGGATGAGAAAGCGCGCCTGGCGGGAGGTTTCGAAAATGAGGGGCATGAGTCCCCCGAAGGTGGTGATGGTGGTCAAAAGCACCGGCCGGAAGCGCTGCAGGGCGGCGTCGGGGATGGCCTGGTCCACGGGGATGCCCAATTTCCGTTTTTCATTGATGGTGTCCACCAGCACCAAGGAGTCGTTGATGACCACGCCGCTCAAGGCAACGATGCCAAAGAGGGAGACCAGACTCAGGCTGTAGCCCATGAGAAGGTGTCCGAGAATGGCGCCCACCAGGCCAAAGGGAATACTCGTCATGATGATGAGCGGTTTCCAGTAGCTGTTGAGGGGGATGGCGAGCATGGCGAAAAGGCCGAGCACGGTGAGCAGCAATCCTGTCATGAGGGCGCGCACGCTTTCGCGCATGTCCGCCTGCTTGCCTTCGAGGCTGAAGGTGAGCCCGGGGTAGCGGGCGAGGATGTCCGGAAGGATGTCTTTCTGTACTGCCGCGACGATGGCCTCGGCGGCGCTGGGCGGGGTGACGTCCGCGGTGACGGTGACCACCCGGCGGCCCTGGCGTCGCTCGATGGTGGTGTCGGCCTGGGATTGGCGTATGGTAGCCACGGCGCGCAGTGGTACGAAGGTCCCTTGCGGGGTGCGCACCATAAAGGTGTCGACGAGTTCCTGAGTGTCGCGTTCTTCCTTGGGGAGGCGCACGCGGACGACCACTTCGTTGCGGCTGCGCTGCTGGCGCAGGGCTTCGGCCCCGTACACGGCCCCGCGCAGCTGTCGGCCCACATCTTGGGCCGTGAGTCCCAGGCGGCGGCCTTCGGGGAGGAGTTGGACTTCGAATTGCGGGTTGCCTTGGGCGAAGCCGTCGTCGATGTCCGAGACTTGGGCAAAACGCCCCAGGGATTGGGCCAGTTCGCGGCTGGCTTGTTCGAGAACCCGAAGGGAGCGGTGGGAGAGCTCGATGCTCAAGGCCGCTCCGGATCCCGGTCCGCCGCGGTCGGCCTCGAAACGAATGGCCTTGATGCCGGGGATGCGGCCGGCGCGTTCCCGCCACAGGCGGGTGAATTCCGCCGTGCCGATGGGGCGGATTTCGGGATCGGTGAGAAAGGCGCGAAGGGATCCGGCATGGCTGCCGCTTGTGGTCCCGGCCTGGGCAAAGACGCCTTCGAGGAGGCGTTCTCCGCCGTGCTCTGCTGCCACGGCTCGGGCCGCGTCTTCGAGGATGCGGGCCACGCGCTGGGTCTCCGTCACCGGGGTGCCCACGGGCAAAGTGAATTCCACGTAGGCGAAGTCCGCTTCCACCTTGGGGAACATGGTCATGCCCATGCGGCCGCTGGCCACGTAGCCGCCTACGGCCATGAGGATGGCCACGGCGACGGCCACTGTGGCGTAGCGGAAGGAGATGGCGGCGCGGAGGACAGGCGGAAAGAAGCGGCGCACGAGTCTTTGAAATCCGCGGTCAAAGGCCTCCTGGGCGCGGTGGATGGGGGCAAGCCAGCGCGGTGCGGTTTTTCCGTGGGCCAGGTGGGCTGGAAGCACGAACAGGCTTTCGATGAGCGAGATGGTAAAGACGGAAAGCACCACCGCCGGGATCACGCGGAATATCTTGCCCATGACTCCGGGGACGAAAAACATGGGGAGAAAGGCGGCCATATTGGTGAGCACGGAAAAAACCACCGGCATGGCCACTTGGCGCACCCCGAGGATGGCGGCTTCCAAGAATCCTTTGCCCCGCTCCCGCCATTGGAAGATGTTTTCGCCCACCACGATGGCGTCGTCCACCACGATGCCCAGGGTGATGATGAACGCAAAAAGCGAGACCATGTTGATGGAAATGTCCATGGCCGGCAGCAGGAGGAAGGACCCCAAAAACGAGATGGGGATGCCCATGCTCACCCAAAAGGCCAGGCGGATTTCCAAAAACAGCGCCAGGAGTACGAATACCAGGAGGAGCCCCTGGGCGCCGTTGCGGATGAGCAGTTCCATACGCTGGCGGAAGACCTTGGAATCGTCGCTGCGGGAAGAGAGCTGGATCCCTGGTGGCAGCGCCGGGGCCACGCGGGCGGCCACCCGGCGCACGGCCTCGGCCACACTCACCGGGGTCTGTTCGCCCACGCGGTAGATGTTGAGGAGCACTGCGGGCTTGCCATTGTAGGACGGGAACTGGTCGGCGTCTTCGAGCCCGTCGGTGATCTTTGCCATTTCGCCCAAGGTGACCACGGCGCCGTCCGCGCTGGTGACGATGGGCAGCGAGGCGAACTGCTGACCAAAATCCCGGCGGTCTTTGAGGCGAAGGATGACGTTTCCTCCTTGGGTCTTGAGGGTGCCGCCAGGGATGTCCACGGCTGCGGTGCTGATGACGCGGGCCACGTCCACGGCGGTCAGTCCGTAACGCCGCAAGGTATTCTGGGGGATTTCCACGGCGATTTCCAGGTCCGGCACGCCGCTGAGTTCCACCTGGGTAATACCGGGATCTTGCAGCAGTTCGTCGCGCACGGTCTCGGCCAGGTCGCGCAGGGCAGGCAGCGGCGCGTCGCCGTAAAGGGCCAGGGTCATGACCTGGCGCTTGCGGGAGTCGATGCGCACGATGGGCCGCTCGGCCTCTTCGGGCCAGGTTTCGATGCGGTCCACCTCGGCCTTGATGTCCTGGTAGAGCCGGTCCACGTCCGCCCCTTCCACGGCCTCGGCGGTGATGACGGCAAGCCCTTGGCTGGCGGTGGAGCGGACTTCCTTGACCCCGTCCACGCCGGAGATGGCATCCTCTACAGCCAGGACGATGCCCTGCTCCACGTCCGCGGGGGTAGCCCCAGGATAGGCGACGCTGACGGATACGGTGTCCAGCGAAAATTCCGGAAAGACTTCCTGCTTGATGCGGGAGCTCATGATGAGCCCGCCCACCAGGCAGACGATCATGATGAGGTTGGCCGTCACCGGGTTTTGGGCCATCCATGCCAGAGGTCCGCGCATGCGCATGGCCTACCTCGCGCTCGCGTTGATGGCGGTGATGGCCATGCCGGGCACCGGCGCGGCAAGGGGTGAGGAAACGATGAATTCGTCCGCAGCGATCCCGTCGACGATGGCATTTTGCGGGTCCGTAAAGAGCACCCGTACCGGGCGGATCTCCAGGGTGCCGTTGGTGGCCAGCCAGACCTGGTCGCCCTCGCGCAGGCTCTCGCGCGGGATGCGGACCCCGTCGATGCTGCGGCCTTGGATGGCGACCTCCACGCTGTCTCCCAAGAGAAACGGCGGCGTGGCCTCCAGGGGGCGGGGCAGGGTGATGCGGACGCGGGCCAGGCGGCCGCCGCTTTCCACCGCAGGGATGAGCCCCGCCACCGCGCCCTGGGCCGTGGATCCGGAAGCGGCCCGGATCTGTACCGGCGCGCCTGGGGCTGCTGGGGGAATGGCGATCCAGGAAAGGTACTCCACGGGGACGCTCGCCTCCACCCAAAAGCGGGTAGCGTCGGTGAGCACGGCGAGCGTCTCTTGGGTGGAGACCGTACTGCCCATGTGCACGTTCTTTTCCTGCACCACCGCGGCAAAGGGGGCGCGCACGCGCGTTCGCTCCAGGTTGAGACGGGCGAGGGCCACATTGGCCTCGGCCTTGCGCACCGCGGCCTGGGCCTCCATCCACTGGGGTTCGCGTAAGGGCAGACGGGGATCCGAGGCGTTATCCCCAAAGGCGAGGCGCTCCCAGTCTTTGCGCGCCACTTGCCGGCGGCCGGCTTCCATTTCCAGGGCGGCCTTGGCCTGGGCGAGCTCCGCCTCTCGCTGGGTGAGCACGGCTTCGTAGTCGCGAGGGTCGATGCGCACGAGTTCTTCCTGGGCAGCGACCACGAGTCCGGGCTCCAGGCGCGGCGAAACCGCCACCACCGCACCGCCCACTTGGGCGCGCAGGGCGATTTGCCGCGCCGGGGTGATGGTCCCCATGGCAGCGATGGTCACGGGCCCGTGGTGCGGCTGGGGGTGGATCACTTCCACACTGGGGGCGAGCGACGCCGGTGGCCGCTGGGGCGGGGCGGGTTTGGTACGCACGAAATATACTGCAGCTCCTGCCCCGAGGGCGAGGGCTACCAGGGCGATGCCGAGCGCCAGCAGCGTGGCGCGGCGGTGAGGACGTGGGTCGGTCATGGGGAATCGATCTCCTGGGCAAAGAGATGCTGCCAGCCGCGGCCAAGGGCCCGCACCAGGGCGATCTGGCGGGCGAGCACCGTGGCGTGCTGGGAGATGAGCGCGCGCTTAAGGTTGTCCGCTTGCGTGCGCGCCGCGGAAACATCGGGGTATTCGGTCATGCCGTGGGCAAAGCGCTCCATGGTGGCGGCAAGGAGCCGCTGGGCGGCTTCAAAGCGCTCTCGGGTACGCTCCCACGAGTCCACGGCGGCCTTCAGTTCGGCCAGGGCGGTGTCTGCTTCGGCCACGGCCTTGGCCACGGTTTGGCCGTAGGTGAGGATGGCCTCTTCCTGGGCGGCTTTGGCGCGGTCTACCTCGGCCATCCGGCGGCCGCCGTCGAGGATGGGGGCTGCAAGCCCGGCCGCCAGGCGCACGAGCCACGTGTCGAAGATGCCGCCAAGGCTCGGCCCTGAGGCGGAAAGTCGGCCTGTGAGGGTGATTTGCGGCAGCAGATCCGCCTTGGCCCGGGCCACATCCAGGCCGGTGGACGCCGCTTGCGTGGCCGTGGCGCGGATGTCGGGTCGCGCCTCCAGGAGATCGGCAGGCAATCCCGCGCGGGGCAGCGGCCAGGGCGCGGGCAAGGCGCTGTGGGTGCTTGTGAGCTCGGCTTCGGGCAGGGCGCAGAGCACGGCGAGCTCGGCTTGGCGTGCCCGCTCGGTGGCGGTGAGCGCGGGAAGGGCGGCGCGGGTTTCCGCCAGGGCCTTGCGCTGGGCCTCCAGGTCCATCAAGGTGGCGGTCCCGGCCAGGTAGCGGTCCGTGAGCGCGGCGAGGAGGGCTTCCTGCTCGTGGATTTGCTGGCGAAGGATGCGCGCCTGGGCGCGGGTCGCCACCAACTCCACCCAGGCGGTGGCGGTCTCGGCAGCCACGGTCATGGCTGCGGTGCGCACCGCCTCTTCGCTTTGAACGACCGCCAGATCCGCCACTTGGGTTTCAGCGTCTACCCGTCCCCAGAGATCCACCTCGTAGCTCGCAAGACCGGTCAGCCCCCAGAGGGGATCGTTGGTGGTGGCAAGCCCAGTGCCGCCGCTGATGCGCCGTTCCGGGGCAAGTTCTGCATCAAGGCCAGGGAAAAGCGCGGCGCGCGCCTTGCGGGCTGCTGCCTGGGCCTGGCGTAATCGCGCACGGGCAATACGCACGTCGTAGCCGTGAGCGAGGGCGCGTTCCATGAGGAGGGTGAGCTCTGTGGCGTTCCACGCCTCCCACCAGCGGATGGGCGCTTCCCACGTGCCTTGAGGGCTGACGTAGGACTGTGGAGTGGTGGGCGGCGGGATCGGTGCCGGCCGAAAGGGGGCGCATGCCGCCCCAACAAGAACAATGAGAGGGAGAAGCACAGCACGCATGACCGCGCCTGTAGTCTTCTCCGAGGTTGGACTGCAAGAGGTTGGCTGTGGTTTTTTTCTTGCTTTGAGAGGGATATATGGGGTAGGCGATACCCAAAGTGTCCAACGGAGTGCCTATGATTTGGGGGGATCCCGCGCCGCTCAGCCCGATTGACGAAGCGACCCTGTTTCGGAACCTCTTCCGGCAGGCAGGTACGGTGATGCTCCTCATCGACTTCGATACCGGCCATATCGTGGGCGCCAACCCTGCGGCGGTGCGCTTTTACGGCTACCCTGCCGAAGAGCTGCAGGGGATGCACATCTCCCGCATCAATATCCTTCCTCCGGAAATTATCCGTCAGCGCATGGAAGAGGCCCGTGCCCGGCAGCGCGGATACTTCGTCTTCCGCCACCGGCTCGCCAGCGGTGAGCTCCGCGACGTGGCGGTGTATTCGGGGCCCGTCGTGGTGCGGGCGAGGACATTCCTCTATTCCGTTGTCCATGACATCACCGAAGAGGTGCGTCTGCGCCGGGAGCGGGAAAGTCTGGCCAAGCGCCTGCGTTCGGCCATGGACGTGGGCCGGGTGGTGGCGTGGGAGCTGCACGAAGATGGACGGATGTACGTCACCTGGCCCAAGGATAGCGTGTATCCGTTGGCGCAGCGGGGCAATCCCTTGGGTTTGGAGGAAGTGGTCGAGTGGTTCGCGGCGCCGTCCCAGGCTGCTTTTGCAGCAGCGGTGCAGGACTGTCTGCTCTACGGCCACCCCTTGAATCTGGAGCTTCGCGACTGTGATGGGCGCTGAGTGCATGTGGCGGGTCTGCGTATGGAGGATGGCGATGGGATTCGGGCCGTGGGCGTCGCCCACGACATCACCGCCATCAAGACTCAGGCCGAGACTGAGCGCTTGCGCCGAAAAGAGGCGGAGTCCGCGGCTCGAGCCAAGGACGAGTTCTTGCGGTTCTTGAGTCATGAGCTGCGCACGCCCCTTTCCGGCCTGGCGGGGCTTTTACGCATGCTCTGCGACGGCGCGGGGGAAACGTGCGACGGCCGCCTCCTCCAGGCCCGCGAGCGGGCGGAGAGCATGCTGCGCCTGCTTTCCGACGCCCTGGACTTGTGCCGTTTGGATGTCGGCCAAATGCCTTTGGTGGACGAGGCTTTTTCGCCGCTGGTGTTGTGTGAATCCCAGGTGATGCTTTTTGGTCCGCAGGCTGAGGCCAAGGGGGTGGACTTGCGGCTTGTCTGCGGCCTGCCTTCCTCGCGGCTGGTGGCGGCCCCCAAGGCGCGTCTGGAGCAGATCCTCTCCAACCTCCTTTCCAACGCGGTGAAATTCACCGATCACGGGGAGATTGTCCTGACCTGCGTGCTGCACGGTACGGAGGATGGCGAGGCGTTGGCTTTCACGGTACAGGACACCGGATGTGGCATCCCTCCGGAATTGCAAGCGCGGCTTTTTGAGCCGTATGCCCAAGGAATATTGGAGACGAAATTGGCGCGGGGCAGCGGCCTTGGTCTCTCCATTATCCACGCTTTGGTCCAGCGCATGGGGGGAACGATCACGGTGGAGAGCGAGGTGAATGCGGGAACGACTTTTCGTGTTGCGGTGCCGGTGCGGCCGGCGGCGCAGGTGGAGTCGGATCTCCAGGAAAGCCCCCAACCCCGCTTCGAGGAAACGTCCTGCGTGGGTTCTGATTCCTGGCACATCCTCGTTGCCGAAGACGATCCCGTCAACCAGATGGTGGCGCGGGCGCTTTTGGAGCGTTTGGGGCACCGCGTGGAGGTCGTCTCCAATGGGGCGGAGGCGGTTGCCGCCGTGACTCGCCAGCGCTTTCACGTGGCGCTGCTCGATGTTTCCATGCCGCAGCTGGACGGCCTTGAGGCGGCGCGGCGCATCCGTCAGATTCAGCCTTCCCTGCCGCTGGTGGCGGTGAGCGCATTTACCAGCGCCGATGATCAGCAGCGGTTTGCCGCGGTCATGGATTTTGTCCTTGCCAAACCGCTCAGCTGTGACGCCCTTGTCCAGGTGTTTGCTCAGGTGGCTTCCCGGCCCGTGGCGTGATGCCTGGCCCAAGCCTGGCCTAAGCGCTGGTCGATGCCGAGGATATGGTCACAGAGCCAGGTCTTGAGGTAGTGGAGCATTTCCGCGGCCAGACCTTCGGTGGCGAGAATGGCGTCGAGGTCGAAGAGTTCGATCTGGTTGATGAACGTCTGGTGCTCCAGGCGGTGCTCGTCCATCTCCGCGTAGTCCATGGCCTCCATGATCCGTTCTTCATCGGCGAAATGGTACTGGGCGTAGTCCGCCAGTTGGGCCACGATGTCCAAGAGCTGCTTATGGGTGGGGCCTGCTTCGACCGTGGCCGCAAGGTCGTTCAGGATGGCGATGAGCTTTTGGTGCTGTTCGTCCACGCTGGGGATGCCGGTGGCGAAATGGGGCTCCCACTCTACGGGAAAGGACTGGAGCATACGTTCTCCTTGAGTGAATGGCGTCTGGAGTCCAAAGACACCACTTTTATGCGTCAGGAGCGGGGTTTTGGCAACCATCGGCGCGGGGGTTCTTTGGGGAGCACGCGCCGGGGCGGTCCAGCCGGACTGCCGCGTAGCGCATGATGGGCTTTTCGCCTGCGAGGGCGGCCTCGGCGGCTTCGGCAAGGGCGCCCATTTCATCTTCCCCGGGAAAGATCATGACCGGCGCGAGGAACGCCACCTGCCGGCGGATCCCTTCCACCACCGGGGCGCAGGCCGCAAGCCCGCCCGTGAGGACGATGGCGTCCACTCGTCCTTGGAGCACCACGGCCATGGCCCCGATTTCTTTGGCCACCTGGTAGGCCATGGCCTCCAGTACCTGGGCGGCCTGGGTATCCCCGGCTTCCATGCGGGAAGCCGCTTCCTGGGCGTTGTTGGTCCCAAGGTAGGCCGCAAGGCCGCCGCCGCCCACTATCTTGCGCCGGATGGTCTCTACGGGGAGTCCTTCGGCGCACCAGGCAAGCACCCCGGCCACGGGCAAGCCGCCGCTGCGCTCGGGGGAAAAGGGGCCGTCGCCGTCCAGGGCGTTATTTACGTCCACCACGCGGCCATGGCGGTGCGCGGCCACGGAGATGCCGCCGCCCAGATGCGCCACCACCAGACGCAGCGCATCTGGGGACTTGCCGAGCGTGGCTGCCGCACGCCGGGCCACGGCCTTGTGGTTGAGCGCGTGGAAGATGCTGCGGCGTACGATGTCCGGGTGGCCGGAGAAGCGTGCGACGGAGTCCATCTCATCCACCACCACCGGATCGGCGGTGAGCACCGGCACCCCTTCCGGGGCCAGCCTCCGGGCGATGATGGCCCCGAGGTTGGAGGCATGGGCGCCGAAGCGGCAGGAGCGCAGGTCCTCCAGCATGGCGTCGTCCACGGCGAGGACACCGCTGGGAACCGGCGCCATGAGCCCGCCGCGGGCCATGAAGGCATCCACGCCCTCCAGGGCCACGCCTTGGTCCATAAGCCATTGGCGCACCAGGGACTCTCGCCATGGGGCCTGATCCATGAGGGACGCAAAGGCGCGCAGAGTGGCGCTGTCGTGGCGCAGTGTCTCCAGGGCTGCTGGCGTGGTGCCCGCAAAGACGCCCAGTTTGGTGGACGTGGATCCAGGATTGATGACTACGATGCGCATGGGGTGTTTCCGGTGCTCAAAAGGATGCCCAAGGCCATGGAGTTGATCTTGGTCTCGTGGGAGTCGCCGCGCGAGTTGAGCAGCACGGGGGCCTTGGCCCCCAGGACCACGCCGGCGGAGGCGGCGCGGGAAAAGTACATGAGGCTCTTATAGAGGATGTTGCCTGCGGCAAGGTTTGGGGCAAGCAGGATGTCCGCGCGGCCGGCCAGGGGATCGCTGGGGAGCTTTTTGGCCGCGGATCTCGGGTCCACGGCCACGTCCAGGGCATAGGGGCCGCCTACCCGACAGCCGGGAAGCTCGCCGGCGGCGTTCATGGCCACCAGGCTCGCGGCGTCCTGGGTGCAGCGCATCTTGGGGTGCACCTTTTCCGACTCGCACAGTACCCCGACAATGGGATCATCCATGCCCAGGGTCTGGGCCACGGTGAGGGCGTTGGCAATGATGGCCGCCTTGGTGGCAAGATCCGGTTCGATGATCATGGCGGCGTCGGTGAGTAGATACAGGCGGTTGGTGCCCGGGATGTCCATGACCACGGTATGGCTGACGGTGCGCGGGGTGCGCAGGCCGCTTTTTTTGTCGAGGACGGCACGCAGCAGCACCGCGGAATCCACAAAGCCCTTGAGCACGATGTCTGCCGTGCCCTCGGCCACCAGGCGTACGGCCGCCTCGGCGCAGTGCGTTTCGTCTTCGGCGTGGAGGATGGGGATATGCTCCAGGGAAAGGCCGATCTCCTCTGTCAGGCGGCGGATGATGGGGGCGTTGCCCACCAAGACAAAGCGGGCGAGGCTCAGGGCGCACGCCCCGGCCACGGCACGCAATACTTCGGTGTCATGCGCCCCGGCCACGGCAATGGTGCGGGTGGGGCGACGTCGGGCTTCTTCGCGAATCTCCGCAAGGGATGTGAACATACGGGCCTCCGTGGCGCACCCCCTTAGGCCACGCACCTCGAAGAGGCAAGCAGCGCCACTTGTCAGTCAGGGGGTGAAACAGTACCGGCCGAATGTTCGTGGCGTCGACCTCTGTGGAAACCCTATTGGCGTATGGAGCGCATACATGACCCTTGCCACTTGGCTGCCTTTTGTGGCCGCGAGTATCGTCTTTAGCTTGAGTCCTGGATCCGGTGCCATCTCCACGCTGGGCGTGAGCCTTGCCCAAGGCGGGCGGGCGGCGCTCTGGAATATTGTTGGCCTGGAGCTTGGCCTGGGGGTGCATATCGTGGTGGTGGGCGCAGGGCTGGGGATGCTGGTTGCTGCTTCGGCCACGGCCTTTGGCGTGCTCAAATGGGTGGGCGCGGCCTACCTGGTGTGGCTCGGTATCCAGAAATGGCGGGAGACGCCGGCGGCGTTGGGAGGTGTGGACGCGGCGCCTCGCGCTGGGGCGATGGTGCGCCGGGCCGTGCTCATCAACCTCACCAACCCCAAGAGCATGGTCTTTTTGGCGGCGTTTTTTCCGCAGTTTCTCCACTACGAGCAGCCGCTTCTGCCCCAGTATCTCCTGCTCGGGGGAACCATCTTGGCCGTGGATGCCCTGGTCATGGCCGGGTACGCCTTGGCCGCGGCCCGGGTGCGCTGCATATTGGCGCAGCCGCGGGCCATGGTACGGGCCAATCGGGTGCTGGGGGCGCTCTTTATGAGCGCAGGTGCGGCGCTTGCTTCCGCCCGGGCCGCCTAGCGGCTCGGGTGCCGGGGCCCAGAACGGGCGTTGTTTTTGGGAAAAGGCGGCCGGGGCCGAGGCCGGGCTTTGCGAAAGAGGACGCGGCCTTCTTGGGAGCGGTGGGCCAGGACTTTTTCGGCGTCGGTAAAGGGCAGGGACACGAAGGCGCAGGTGTCGAGGATTTCGATGTCTCCCACCCGGCGCGGCTCCACACCACAGACGTCGCTCAGGTAGGCCACCAGGCGTCGGGGCGTCAGTCCGTCCCGGCGGCCTTGGCTGACCACCAATCGGGTCTTGCCGGTGCGGTCAGGCCCCAGTTCTTGAAGTTCCCGGTAGCGGCCGGGGTCGAGCTCGGTGCCAAAGGCGTGCTGGAGCACGGCGGCCAGCGCGGTTTCTGGATCGCTTTGCGCAAGGATCCGGGCGGCCATGAGCCGCATCTGCGGGTCGATGTCCTGATCCATGGCGCTGCGCACCTCGGATTCGATGCGGCTGCGCTTGGCTTCCAATACCTCGGCCACCTTGGGGAGCTTGCCCTTGCGGATGGAGGTGCGGGCAAGCTTTTGGATCCACTGCAGCCGTCGGTATTCGGAGGGCGTGACAAAGGTGATGGCGATGCCGCTTTTACCGGCGCGGCCGGTGCGCCCCACACGGTGCACGTAGGCTTCGGGATCCCCGGGCAGGTCGAAGTTGATGACGTGGGTCAGATCCTGCACGTCGATGCCGCGGGCGGCCACGTCTGTGGCCACGAGGATGCGCGAATGGCGCTTTTTGAAGGCGTCGAGGATTTTTTCCCGCTGCGCTTGGCCGAGATCTCCATGCAGGGCGCGGGCGTCGTAGCCCCGCTCTTCCAGGCGGGTGGCGATGGCGTCGGCGTCCACTTTGGTGCGGCAAAAGACCAGACCGTAGAAGTCTTCCTCCATGTCGATGATGCGGCACAGGGCCTCGAATTTGTCCGCTGCAGCTACTTCAAAGGCGATTTGATCCGTGGCGCTGGCGGTGAGGCTCGTGCTCTCGGCGCGCAAGGTCACGAATTCGTTCATGGTGCGCCGGGCCACGGCCAGGATTTCCCGCGGCATGGTGGCGGAAAAGAGCAGGGTACGCTTGGCCGGGGTGGTGTGGGAGAGAATTTCTTCCACATCGTCGAGAAAGCCCATGCTCATCATCTCATCGGCCTCGTCGAGCACGGCGAAGGAGAGCAGGGAGAGATCCAGGCTCCCCCGACGCAGATGGTCCAGGATACGGCCCGGGGTGCCGGCGACGATGGAGACACCTCGGCGCAGGGCCCGGAGCTGCAGCCCCATGGACTGGCCGCCGTAGATGGGGGCGATGGAGATGCGTGGATCCGGGCGCAGGGAAGAGAGCTCTTCGGCCACCTGGATGGCAAGCTCTCGGGTAGGGGTGAGAATGAGCGCCTGTACGTGGGGTGCAGCAGGATCGAGCATCTGGAGGATGGGAATCCCGTAGGCCGCGGTCTTGCCGGTGCCGGTTTGAGCTTGGGCGAGGACGTCGCGGGTGTCGTTCAAAATCGCGGGGATGGTTTGGGCTTGGATGGGCGTGGGTTCTTCGAACCCTTTGCGGAGCACGGCCGTGAGCACGGCATCGGAGAGGCCTAGAGTGGCAAATGTGGGCATAGCAACCTGTGTGGGGAAAAAGTGCAAGAGAGACTCGGCAAAACCGGGAGGGGACTTCAGGACAGGGACGCAAGCGCAGGCCGCAGCGTCTTTACGCTTCGTAGACGCTTCCGTAGGAGGGGGCAAGGAAAAAGTTGCGCTCTCGGCTTGAGGCGTTGTTGGGGAGTGTTTTTTTGAGGGCGCTGCGGTCTTGTCCGGGAGCACTTGTGCGCTGTGAGCCTTGCCAGTGGGGACGGGAGGCGGTAGCCGAAGGCCATCGTTTTCAGGAGGCATGCTGTGGATATTCTCATCGTCAATGGGCCGAACCTCGGCTATCTCGGGGTGCGGCAGCCGGAAATCTACGGAACCCGGGGCATGGACGCGGTGCCAGGCTTGGTGGCGGAGCTCATGGCCCCGCATGCCCACGCGGTGCGGCTTTCCTTCTTTCAGTCCAATAGCGAGGGGGGGCTTATCGACCGCCTGGAGCAGGCCTGGAAGGAGCGGGTGGACGGCATTGTCATCAATCCGGGGGCGTACACCCACACGAGCCTCGCCTTGGCCGACTGTCTGGCGTGGATCGGCATCCCGTATGTGGAGGTGCATCTGAGCAATGTGGCGGGCCGAGCCGAATCCATTCGGCATACGAGCCTTACGGCACCCCGCGCGGCAGGCACCCTTGCCGGATTTGGTATCCTCGGATATGCCTTGGCGGTTCGGGCGCTGTGGCAGATGCGGCAGACCGCCTCGTGAGCGCCGACGTATTTTTCTGGCAAGGAGAATGGCATGATTTCGACGACGGATTTTAAAAAAGGCAAAAAGATTGAAATCGACGGCGCGCCCTGTGAGATTCTGGAGTGCAGCCACTACAAGCCCGGCAAAGGCGGGGCGTTTATGCGCACCAAGTATCGCAATCTCATCACCGGCGCGGTGGTGGAGCAGAACTTCCGCTCAGGGATGAAATTTCCCAAGCCGGATCTGGAAGTCCGGGAAATGCAGTATCTGTACCGTGAGGGCGAGGATTTCGTCTTCATGGACATGACCTCCTATGAGCAGATGACTGTGTCCGCTGCAGTGGTGGGGGAGAAGGGTGGCTACCTCAAGGAAGCCTCGTCGTATCGGGTCATGCTCTATGAAGGGCGGCCGCTGGATCTCGAGATCCCGGCTTCGGTGGTCTTGGAGGTGACGGCCACGGATCCCGGAGTCAAGGGGGATACCGTGACCGGCGCCACCAAGCCCGCCACCTTGGAGACCGGCGTGGTGGTCCAGGTGCCGCTTTTCGTGGAGACCGGGGATCGTATCAAGATCAACACGGAAACCGGCGCCTACCTGGGCCGCGAGTAGGGCCGGAAACTGCGGGATGCGCAAGGCCATGGAGGCGGCTCCGTGGCCTTGTGTTTTTTGCGAGGGGCTATGCGAGACATGCGAGTGTTGGTGCGGGAAATTGCCGCACTGGTCTGTGGGGTCGTGTTGGTGCTTTTGGTGGCGGCCCTGTACTCCTATTCTGGTTTGGATCCGGCCCTCAACCGAGCGGTGGCCGCCAGCGAGGTCCGTAACGTGGCCGGTATTTTCGGCGCGTATCTCGCGGGCATTTTAGTGGATTTTTTCGGGGCGGCCGCTTGGCTCACCCCGCTTGGGGTGGCCGTCGTGCTCGTGCGCCTGCTCTTCCCCTCCTGGCGTATGGCCCCAGCCCGCTGGCTGGGGTGGGGACTTGCGGGGCTATGGACCCTGGTGGCGCTGGAATGGTCCTGGGTCAAAGAGCTCATGGCGGGCCTACCCATGTATGGCGGCGGTCTCGTGGGACGGATGCTGGCGGGGTGGACGCGTCTCTATCTGGGCGAACTGGGGTTGGCCAGTGTGCTGGTCGCCGGAGGGCTTCTGGTGGCGCGTCTGACTTTGGCGGTGCCTCTTGCGGTCTTGGGCCGTACGCTCATAGCGTGGCTCTCTCCGGTCGAAAAACAGCAAACGCCTGCACCGCAGCCCTCGCAGATGGAGGCCGCCCCGTTGCCCGATGCCCAGGTGGTGGAAGCAGAGCCTCCGCGGATGACCGTTGTCAAACCGCGGTCTTTGCGGCCCAAGCCTGGCGGGGGGAAAGCCGCACGTGCAGCGGCAAAGGCCGTTGTCCCGGCGTCGTCCTCGGGGATCGTGCTCCCACCGGTGGAGCTGCTTGCCGCAGCGCCTGCGCATAGTTCCGGGGTTGCGCAGGGAACTCTGGAGCGCCAAGCCCAGCAGCTTGCCGCATGTTTTGCGGATTTTGGCATCCAGGGCGAAGTCCAGGCCATTCAGCCTGGCCCGGTCATCACCCTGTTCGAGTTCAAGCCAGCTCCAGGGATCAAGGTGAGCCGCATTGCCAACCTGGGCGATGATCTTTCCCTCGCTCTCAAGGCGCGGTCGGTGCGCATTGTGGCCCCGCTTCCGGGCAAAGACGCCGTGGGTATCGAAATCCCCAATGAGAAGCGCCAGTCCGTGGTGTTGCGGGAGATTTTGGAAAATCCGGCCTTCGCCCAGGGAGGGTTCTTGCCTTTGGCCTTGGGAAAAGACGCCCAAGGAACCCCCAAGGTGGTGGACCTGGCCAGAATGCCGCATCTTTTGGTGGCCGGTGCCACGGGCGCCGGCAAGTCCGTGTGTCTCAACTGCCTGCTCGTCAGTCTGCTCTACCGGCATACGCCCGAGAGCTTACGCCTCCTTTTGGTGGACCCCAAACGGATCGAACTCGCCACGTACAGTCGGTTGCCCCATCTGGTGCATCCTGTGGTCACGGACATGCATCTGGCCAAAAACGCCTTGGATTGGGCGGTGCGGGAGATGGAAGAGCGCTACGAGGCCATGGCCCGTTTGGGGGTGCGCCATATCACGACGTACAATGAAAAGCTGCGCGAGTTGGGGGCGGAACTTCCGGAAGACCTCGCCGGACTCAAGCCGTTTCCCTTTTTGGTGATCGTTATCGATGAGCTTGCAGACCTCATGATGACTGCAGCCAAGGAGGTGGAGACGAGCATCGTGCGTCTGGCGCAGCTTGCCCGGGCCGCGGGCATCCATTTGGTGCTGGCCACCCAGCGGCCGTCGGTGGACGTGGTGACCGGGATCATCAAGGCCAATTTTCCTTCGCGCATCGCTTTTCAGGTGAGCTCCAAGCACGACTCGCGGACGATCCTCGACGCTGTTGGCGCAGAGCACCTTTTGGGCCAGGGAGACATGCTCTACAAGGCGAGTGGCGGGGCTACGCTGCGGGTGCACGGCGCTTTTGTGGGGGATGACGAGATCGACCAGGTGGTGGAGTTTTGGGCCCGCCAGACCCCCCAAAAGTTCGACGTGGACTTCGCTTCGTTGGATGGCGGCGCTGAGGACGCGGGCTCCGATGGTTCGGCCGGGGACGTGCTGGACGACCCCAAATACGCCGAGGCCTTGGAGTTGGTGTACGAGATGGGGCGCGCTTCCATTTCCATGATCCAGCGTCGGCTGCGCATTGGTTTCAATCGGGCCGCCCGCTTTATCGAGCAGATGGAGCAGGATGGGATTATTGGTCCGGCGGATGGCAGTAAGCCTCGGGTGGTGCGGCGGCGGGAATCATAACCGTGCCGTATCTTCGCACACCAATGAAGACGGGGAGCCTCTGGGCTCCCCGTATGCGTTGGTGGGCCGGAGGGTTTCCGGCCCAGGGTTGGGAGGTGGGTCGTTAGGCCAAAGGCCTGCGGAACGGGGCCAGCCGCGCAAGCAGGCTGCGGCGGTCAAGCAGCGGCACATCGAGGCTTGCCACGGCGTAGGTATAGATTTTTTGGGGCTCCACCGGGTAGAGGTAGATGACCCGCACACTTTCCGGATCCCCCAAGGTGGCCTCGGGGTATCTTTTCTGGGCCTCCGTCAGGCGCTTTTGGGCCAGGGCGAGCATGTCGTCGTAGTCGCCGAAGTTCATGGCCCCGGTGGGACACACCTGCACGCAGGCCGGTTTGAGGCCGTTTTGCACGCGGTCCAGGCACATGGTGCATTTGGCCATGACCTTGGTTTGCGCGTTTTGGCGGGGGATGTTGTAGGGGCAGGCCTCGCGGATTTCGTTGAAGTCCGGGAGGTCTTTGGTCTTTTCGGTGAAGACCACGGCCCCGGTTTTTTCGTCGTGGTAGATGGCCGCGCTGTCGTAGGCGTCGGCGGTCATCTTGCAGGGCGGCTCGATGCAGTGGCGGCACTGTTCCGGGAAGAAGGCCCAGGTGACGAGTTCCCCTTGAGCATCGGCGATTTCCTGCATGCGGACGAGTTTGTAGGTGATGGCCGAGAGGTCCTTGGGGTTCTGGTGGGAACCCCAGTTTCTGGTCTCTTCCGCCGGGAGTTTGTTCCATTGCTTGCAGGCCACCTGGCATCCGCGGCAGGCAGTGCACTTGGTCAGATCCACAAAGAAGGCTTTTCCGGACATGGCTCTCTCTCCTTAGGCTTTGCGCACGTTGACCATGAAGGCCTTGGTTTCCGGAATGGCCGTGTTGGGATCGCCCACTGCTGCAGTCAGCAGGTTCGCGGCGTCACCGCCGTCTTTTGGCCATACCCAGCCATAATGCCAGGGGATGCCCACCTGGTGGACGGTATTGCCGAGGACCTTGAACGGCTTCATGCGCTTGGTGACGATGGCCACCGCCGTGAGCTGGCCGCGGGGGTTTTCCAAAATGACCTTGTCGCCACTTTGGACGCCTTTGATCTTGGCGAGCTCTTCGCTCATCTCACAGAAGAGCTGCGGCTCGGCTTCCAAGAGCCACGGGACCCAGCGGGAGAGCACGCCGGTCTGCCAATGCTCCGTGACCCGGTAGGTGGTGCATACAAAGGGGTAGCGTGGGTCGCACACCGCACGTTTGTGGGCTTCGCCCGCAAACTCCACCGCAACGGGGCTGTTGAGCCGTTTGGAGAAGGGATGCTCGATGACCGGGCATTCCAGGGGCTCGTAGTGTTCGGGGAAGGGGCCGTCGTTGAGGCCGGGGCCGAAGATGGAGGCGACGCCGTGCACCCGCATGATGAAGGGGTGCTTGGTGCCCGGGTCGCCGCCGCCGTCCACCACGTCGATGGTCCACTTCTTGGTGGCCTCGTCCCACGCCAGTACGGGTTTCTGCGGCTGATAGGGCTTGCCGCTGAGGTCCACCGAGGCGCGGTTGTAGAGCACGCGGCGGTTCACCGGCCAGCACCAGGACCAGTTGGGGAAGAGTCCGACTTTTTCCTGCGCCGGGGTCTGGGTGGCGTCACGGCGGGCGGCCATGTTGCCTTTGGCGGTGTAGGAGCCGCAGTAGAGCCAGTTGCCCGAGCAGGTGGAGCCGTCGTCCTTGAGGAAGGCGAAGGAGGCTACTTGGGTGCCGGTCTTGATGGTCTCTTCCTTGCCGTCCGGGGTCTTCACCACCGTATCCTTGAGGTAGTAGCCGTTGATGAGCTTGGCCACCTTGTGGGGGTCGAAGGTATGGCCGTCGCCCCAATCATCCACATTGAGGCCCAAGATGGGCTCGGGCATGACGCCGCCTTCCTTCTGGTAGAGCTCGCGGATCTTGCGGATGAGCTCGTAGATGATGTCGCCGTCGGGCTTGCTCTGTCCGGCGGCCTTGGGGCCGGCGTAGCGCCACTGCATCCAGCGGCCGGAGTTGGTGATGGAGCCTTCTTTTTCCACGGACACGCAGCAGGGCAGGAAGAACACCTCGGTCTTGACATCCTTGGGGTTCATGCCCGGGCCCATCCAGAAGGAGCCGGTCTCGTTTTCAAAGATGTTGACGTTGACCATCCAGTCGAGCTTGGCCAGGGCTTGGCGGGTCTTGTTGGAGTCCGCGCCGCTGGCGGCCGGGTTCATGCCCCAGGCAAAGAAGCCCTTGAACTTGCCTTTGAGCATCTGATCGAAGAGGAAGAGCCAGGAGGCGTTCTGTCCCTCGTCCAGCTTGGGCAGCCACTGGTAGGCGGTCTCGAGATCGGCGTCCTTGTACATGGCCTTGAGGAGGCTCGCCAGGTACTTGGGCTTGTTCTTCCACCAATTGACGCTCTTGGGATCGTTGTACACCGGGGTGTTGGCCTTGTTGTAGTCCGCAAGTGTTGGCCATTTCGCCCGCGGTGTGGCCATGTATCCGGGTAGAATGTGGAAGAGCAGGGCATGGTCCGTGGAGCCTTGGACGTTGGATTCCCCGCGCAGGGCGTTGACGCCGCCGCCGGCAACCCCCATGTTGCCGAGCAGGATCTGGATGATGGACATGGCCCGGATGTTCTGCACGCCGACGGAGTGCTGGGTCCATCCCATGGCATAGAGGATGGTTCCGGATTTTTCCGGTTTTCCCGTGGCTGTGTACGCTTTGTACACGGCAAGGATCTTGTCCTCAGGCGTTCCGGTGACGGAGGCTACGGTCTTGATATCGTAGCGGCTGTAATGCTGCTTGAGCAGTTGGAATACACAGCGGGGATCCTTGAGGGTCATGTCCCGCTTGGGCACGCCGTTTTCGTCCAGTTCAAAGGCCCATTTCGTCTTGTCGTACTTGCGGGTGGCCTCGTCGTATCCTGAAAAGAGGCCGTCGTGGAAGCTATAGTCTTTGGAAACGATGAACGATGCGTTGGAATAGTTGGCGATGTATTCCTTGAAATAGAGGTCGTTATCCAGGATGTACTTGATCATGCCGCCCAGGAAGGCGATGTCCGTTCCCGAGCGCAGCGGGGCATAGATGTCCGCTTTGGTGGAGGTGCGAGTGTAGCGGGGATCCACATGGATGAGCGTGGCCCCGTTGTCCTTGGCTTTGAGGACCCACTTGAAGGAAATGGGGTGGTTTTCGGCAGCATTGCTGCCCATGATCAAAATGCAATCACTGTTCTTGATATCGATCCAGTGATTGGTCATCGCGCCGCGTCCGAACGACTCTGCCAGAGCCGCAACTGTGGCGCTGTGTCAAATACGGGCCTGGTGCTCGATGTACGTGAGCCCCAGGCTGCGGAGCATGGCTTGGTAGATCCAGCACTCTTCATTGTCCATGGCCGCCGATCCTACGGAAGCGATGCCTTCGCAGCGATTGACGGTCTGGCCCTCGGCGTTGGTCTTCGTGAAGGTAGCGTCGCGGGTGGCCTTCACGCGTTTGGCGATTTCGGTGAGCATCCAGTCCCAGGATTTGGGCTCCCAACGATCACTGCCCGGGGCGCGGTAGAGGGGCTGGGTGACGCGGCGGTCGTTTTCCGCCAGTTGGAAGATGGAGGCCCCCTTGGCACACAGCGCGCCCTGGTTGATGGGATGGTCCGGATCGCCTTCGACGTTGATGGCTTTATGGGTCTTTTCGTCGGTGGACACGATGAGCCCGCATCCCACCGAGCAATAACAGCAGATGGACGTGGACTCCTTGCCTTTGCGCAGCTGCATGAGTTGCGCGCCGGCCTTGGCCTCTTCCAGGCTGATCCCCAGCCCGCCAAAGGCCGTGACAGCTGTGGCTGCGGCTGTCAGCTGAATGAATTCTCTGCGCCGAAGTTGCATAATACCCTCCTTGTTGCTGATCCCTCGGCATACTCGCGTACCGGAGATATGCTGCTTCTCCGATAATGGCCTCATGGAGAATGGTTCCAGGGAAGACAAGGAAGTGCTTATTGCTCAAAGTTTGGCACAAAGGCGCAGAGGTACTGGGCGAGGATGGGGAAGATATCTTCGTGGCGGTGGTTGTAGCGGAATTCTAATTCTTTGATATACAATGGAAAATTGACTGGAGATATGCCGCGTAGGCGTTGGAACCAGGCCTTGGAAAAGGACCAGAAGCCTCGGGAGGAATCGATGAAAAGCCCTTTGTCCGCGTGCTTGATGCGGTAGACGCTCGACAGGGCGCTGCCGCCGGTGAGCAGGGCTGCGTAGTGTTTGTAGCGGTCGGTGTAGATGATTTTGCCGAGGCTGGCGGTTTTGAGGTGGAAATTCATCTTGAAATGGAGGATGCTTTCGGCATCCAGCTCGGGAATGAGGTCGACAAACACATGCTCTCCGCGTTCCACGATGCCGAAGACCGGCATGCGTGCGCTGTGCACCCGGCCTTCTTTGCGGAATTTTCCCGAGGGGCCGAGGTCGAGGCCGTGGATGGAGGAAAAGATGAGGCGGGCGTCCAGGCTGTGGGCCACGATGGCCATGCGCAGGGTGGTCATGGATTTGTAGGCCGTGTTGTAGGACAGGCCGAGTTGTTCGGCCACGCGGCTGGTGGGAGCCTCCAATTCGAAGAGTTTGATCAGGCGCAGCCATTGCTGGCAGGAGAGATTGCCGTTGTTGAGGAACCGCATGCTGAAATCGTGGAAGGTGTAGCCGCAGCGGGAGCAGCGGCGGTATCCCCCCCGGAGGGCGTAGAGGCGGCGGGTGCGGCACTTGGGACAAAAGCGCTGATGGTTTTTCCAGCAAAATCCCAACAGGAATTTTTTTGCGGAGTTTTCTGTTTTGATAATTTTTTCGTAGTGTTCAAGCTTCATATGATAAAATTTCTTGGGAAAAACCTTACGTATTATGTATAAAAGGGGTGCCGGAGCCTCCGGATTGTATGGAGGAACTGGCGGTGCTTTATGTCTTATAAAGCATATAATTGCAATGGGGGCGGCATGGGAATTTGGCAACGACGGGACCATGGATGGCGGATGTGGGCGTGGCTGCTGCTCGTGGCGCTATGGGGCTGTCAAGAAGCGGAGGTGGTGGTGCCCATGCCGGAGGTGCGGGACTCTGGGGTGCACGATACGGAAGTGGTGCTGGGGTCATCCCTCGCGCTCAAAGGCCATGCCGGCTATCTTGGCCAGGAAACCATCAAAGGGGCCATGGCGTACATTCAGTTCGTCAACGAAGCAGGGGGCGTGCACGGACGCCGTATTCGTGTGATCACTCGTGACGATTCGTATGATCCGCCGAAATGTCTTGCCAATACCCAGCGCTTTCTTATCGATGATAAAGTATTCGGTCTTTTTTGCTACGTTGGAACGCCAACGACAGTCAAGGTATTGCCATTGGTACAGGAGTCCCGCGTTCCGCTTTTGGGAATGTTTACAGGTGCTAATGCACTGCGAGATCCGTTTTTGCCTTATGTGGTTAATGTCCGAGCGTCGTATTATCAAGAAACTCGGGCAGCGATAGAACATTTAGTGCGCGATCTTGGACTTACCCGCATTGCGGTGTTCTATCAGTACGACGCCTTTGGTTTCGATGGGCTGACGGGTACGGAGCTCGCCCTCAAGGAGTTCGATTTGGAGCCCGTGGCGCGCGGAAGTTATGTGCGGGGCACCAACGACGTGACCGAAGCCGTGGACCGCATTGCTGCGGCTGCGGCCCAGGCCGTGGTGATGATCGGCACCTCGGACCCGTGCGCCAATTTCATCCGCCAGACCTTGCGCCGGGGGCTGCGACCGCTGTTTTACATGGTTTCGTTCGTGGGGGCGCGGGAGCTTTCCCGCAACTTGGCGGGGACCAACCTCGATGGGGTGCCGGTGATCATGAGTCAGGTGGTGCCGCCGCCGCGCAGCGCCGACGGCACGCCGACACCGAGCGCTCAAGAATTCGTAGAGCTTATGGCGCGGTATTTTCCCGGGGAAGAGCCGAACTTCGTGGGCTTTGAAGGCTATATCAATGCCAAGGTCTTGGTAGAGGCCCTGCGCCGTGCAGGTCGCGCGCTGACCCGAGAGCGATTCCTGCGCGCCGTGGAATCCATGACGGACTTTGCCATTGGTCCGGATGTGCGTCTGTCTTTCGGCCCGGCGGACCACCAAGGCTTGGATACGGTGTACTTTACCGTGCTTCGCGGCGGGCGCTTCGTCCTTCTCGATCGCTGGAACGACATCCAGGGGGCGCGGCAATGATCCGGTTCTATTCCCGCGTCTCGTTGAAGAATAAGATTTTCTTCTCCATTCTCGGCGTCATCCTCGTCATCAGTGTGACCATTGCCTTTTTGGCACGATGGATTCTGATTTCCGGACTCACCAAAGAGCTTGAGCTGCGCGGGATTGCGGTCGCCCGCTCCATTGCCGAGCGGGGCGCGGGTTTTGTCTTGGAAAAGAACGATCCCGAGCTCTTGAGCCTGATATTTGATGAAGCGAGGCTGCGGGAGCGCCAATATCTCATCAACTATATTTACGTGCTCGACCGCTCCCACAACGTGCTCGCCCATACGTTGACCGTTCCTTTTCCCGAGGCGTTCCGTACGGCGAACATCATTCCAGAGGATGTCCCCCAAAGCGTGCGTCTGGTGCGCCACGGCGATAAAGTTTCCTATGATATCGCTGTCCCCATTCGCGAGGGCATCTACCGCATCGGCAGCGTCCACGTGGGTCTCAGCAAAGACCATATCGATCGCTTGGTGGCCAAGCTCCGGTTCATGTTCTTGGGATTCATTTCCGCAGTCATCGTCATCGTCTTCTATGTGAGCCACCTGGTTTCCCGGCACATCACCATGCCCCTGCGGCGACTGACCCGTATTTCTGATGAGTTGAGCCGTGGCAACTTTGACGTGCCCATTGATCTTGGGGAGGGGTTGGATTGGGCGGTGACCAATTGTCCGGCCTACAAGGACACCAACATGCCGTGCTGGCATTTCGACCAGCAGGCCGTCCGTGGCGGCCGGGGGGTGCGGCGGGAGACCGGACAGGCCTGCGCCACGTGCCAATTTTACCGCAAGCGTCCGGGCCGCGATGAAGTCGTGCAGTTGGCGGATTCCTTTCTCAACATGGTGTGGTCCATCCGGCTGTACCGCAAACGCCTGCAGGAGTCGGAACAGAAGTATCGTTCCCTCTTCGATTCTGGGCCAGATCCCATCTTCGTAGTGGACTGCGCCTCGCAAACCATCCTCGATTCCAACCCCAGGGCAGAAGAAGTGTATGAATATCCGCTCCAGGAACTTTTTGGCATGCCCTTTGAGAAGCTGGATCCGGATCAAGCCAAGGAGTGTTTTTTGGCGCTGGAAAATGGAGAGACCAGGACCGGGTGCGTCTACTATCCCAAGGTCATTCATTATAAAAAGGGCAATCGTCCATTTTACGTCAATATGCATGCCTGTCCCATCAGCTATGGAGGCAAACAGGCCATCATCGTCGCGGTGG
This sequence comes from Thermodesulfomicrobium thermophilum DSM 16697, assembly GCF_059568695.1. Classification (NCBI taxonomy): domain Bacteria; kingdom Pseudomonadati; phylum Thermodesulfobacteriota; class Desulfovibrionia; order Desulfovibrionales; family Desulfomicrobiaceae; genus Thermodesulfomicrobium; species Thermodesulfomicrobium thermophilum. The sequence continues at coordinate 45,893 of NZ_JCANTW010000017.1, forward strand.
CGGATATCACCGAGATGATGGAAAAGGATGCCCAGCTCGTCCAGGCGGCCAAGATGAAGACCTTGGGCGAGATGAGCGCCGGCATTGCGCATGAGATCAACCAGCCGCTCAACGCCATCAAGATGGGGAGCGAATATCTGGGGCTGCTCTTGGAACAGGGGCGTCCGGTGTCTGAGGCGCAGATCCGCGAGATCACCACCGAGATCAGCCAGCAGGTGGACCGCGCCGCGGAGATCATCAACAACCTGCGGGCCTTTGGCCGCAAGTCCGGCCTCACCCTGGAGCGGGTGGATTTGAACGAGCCCATTCGAGGGGTGCTTTCCATCATCGGGAGGCAGTTTTCCCTGCAGCGCATTGCCATCCGCCTGGACCTGGCGCTTTCTCTGCCTTGGGTGCGGGGACATAACAACCGGTTTCAACAAGTATTTTTCAATTTGCTCAACAATGCTCGAGATGCTATCCAGGAGCGCATGGAGAGCGAACCCGAACTTTACGGCGACATCCTCATCCGTACCTTCGTGGACGACGAGGGGCGGGTGGTCGCCTCGGTGTCGGACAATGGTTCGGGCATCCCCGAGGACGTGCGCAACAAGATCTTTGAGCCGTTTTTCACCACCAAGCAGACAGGCAAGGGCATGGGGCTGGGGCTGGCCATCACCTACGGCATTGTCCGGGATTATGGCGGCATGATCACCATCGAGAGCGAGCCCGGTACGGGCACCACCTTCCGTCTGTCCTTTCCTGCCGCCAGCTAATGCGAGGAGAGTCCGCCATGGAACGAGAAAAGATCCTCATCATCGATGACGAAAAGCCCACCCTCAAGATGTTTTCCCTGTTTTTGGAGGTGTACGGCTTTGCCATTTTGACGGCCGAATCCGGAGAGGAGGGCCTTGAGCTCTTTGAGCGGGAGCGTCCGGAAATTGTACTTACGGACATCAAGATGCCCGGCATGGACGGCATCGAAGTCCTGCGCGAGATCAAGCGCCGCTCGCCCACCACGGAGGTGATCGTGATCACCGGCCATGGGGACATGGATCTTGCCATTCAGGCCCTCAATCTCGATGCCGCGGACTTCATCAATAAACCCATCCAGCGTCAGAGTTTGGAGCAGGCGCTTTCTCGCGCCCGGGAACGGCTCTCCCTGGCCAAGCGTCGGCAGCACGAGGTGGAGAGCCGCCAGGAAGGCGACATCCTCGTCATCCATATCCAGGGGAGCCTCAATGCCTACTCCGAGGGGCTGCTGCGCGAGGCCTACCAGCAGGGCGTGGACGCGCGGGTGCGGCGGGTGGTGTTGGAATTCGAGCCCAGCACATCCGTCAATGGCGCGGGCATCGCCATCCTCACCCAGTTGGTCCTGGATAGTGAAAAAGACGGGGTGGAGATCGTCATGGCCGGGCTTTCGGACAATTTCCGGCGCGTGTTCGATATCGTTGGCCTCACCCGCATGGTGCGTCTCTATCCCACGGTGACCGAGGCCTGCAAAGGGGGAGGTGCGGCATGAAGCGGATGTTCGTTGCCATCGGCTTGGTGTTGATTGGGGTGTTGTCGGCTGGGGCGGAGCCTTTGGGTCCGGGGGCCTCGATCGCGCAGATCCGCTTTGCCGCGCCCCACTTGGCGGAGGATGCCGCCGCTTTGGGGATGCAGCCAGGGGCGTCGTTTGCCGTACAGGATTTGGGGGCGGACCTGGTGCTCCTGGAAGTCATCGGCGTGTACTGCCCCCAATGCCACAAGCAGGCCCCGGGGTTCAATTCTCTGTATGGTCGCTTGAACAAAGGCAAGACCAAAGGTCGGGTGGCCATGTTTGCGGTGGCCGCCGGCGGAACGGACCTGGAGGTGGCCCAGGCTCGGGAAAGCATGTATCGTTTCCCCGTGGTGAGTGATCCCAACTATGTGGCCCACAAGGCCTTGGGAGAACCCTTGACCCCATATACCATCGTATGTCGTGCCGACGGCACCATTGTCTGGGCGCATCTGGGCGTGGTGGAGGATGTGAGCGAACTCTACGCCCGCATCCGCGATCTCTTGCCCTAGAGGCGGTCATGCTTGGCGACAGCTGTCAGCCGCTGCGTGACGACCTGGAGCGCACGGCCTACCATCTGGAGGTGCTGCGGGAGGTGGCGGCGCAGATCGAGGGCACGCGCAAGCCGCGGGCCATCCTCGAGACCGTCTTGCTTTCCGCCATGGGGGGGCTTGGAGCCTCTGGCGGTTGCGCCGTGCTTGCTGTTGACGACCGCATCCAAGATTGCATCGGCAAAGGGTTCTCCTGTGACCCCGGGGCGCTGTGGCAGGAGCTTCTGTCCCCTGTGCTGGAGCAGGCGCGTTCGTCGCGGCATCCCGTCACCGTGGATGCGGCGCAGCGCGCTCGGTGGCCGTGGCCGGTGGCCGCCGGCCTGGCAGTGGCGGTGGATGCCGAGCAGGTGGCGGTGCTCATGGTAGGGTCGCCTCTGGGGGCGGATGCCTACGACGACGAAGACATGCGTTTCCTCCATACGCTTGGCGTGCTGCTCCAGGTAAGCTTGCGTTTTGCCTTGGCCGGCGTGCGGGAAGAACTCCTTTCCGCGCAGTTGGTGCGCCGCAACGAGGAATTGGACCGCCAGATCTTGCACCTGCGCACCCAGCGGGAACTGGCCGTGGAGTTGGGACAGGGGCGGAGCTTGGAAGAAACCGCGTCCCGGGCCGTGCCCATCGTCTTGGGGGGCTTTGCCTATACCAAGGGGGTGTTGGTGCTTGTGGACCGGCAGCGGGATTGGGTGCTGGCCGAGTCTCGGGGGACTGTCTTTCGGCCAGACAAGCGCGCGGCGGATGCGCTGCTTTTTGCCTGTCTCTCCCGGTGCGCCACCAAACAGGTGCCGCCGCTGCATGTGGAGGAGATTTCTTTGGAGGACAGCCCGGAAATGGGTCTGGATTTTACGCCGCGTCGTGGCTTTTTCTTTCAGGTGCGCGAAGGGCTTTTCGGGGGTTTTGTGTTGGGAGATCCCTTGCAGGAGGCGGTGGCGCACCACGATTCTTCGTTGCTCGCCTGCATGCAGCAATTGGTGCTCCACCTCCACGGGGCCGATGCCTTTGCCACCATCGTCGCCCTCAATCGGGATTTGGAGGAGCGGAACCTGCGTCTGGAGCAGATGGTGGAGGAGCTCACCGCGGCGCAGAGCCGCATCACCAAGCTGGAACAGCGGGTGCGGCATGTGTTGGGGGCGCTGGAGGACAAGGCGTGGCAGGTGACCCGGGCGCGGGTGGTGGACTTCGTGTTTTTGGTGCTCCTCAGCGCTGCCTTGGGCTTTGCCTTCAACAGCCAAAATCCGCAGGGGGTGGAGTTGCTGCCCCCTTCCTTGCCCCCAAGCGTGCAGGTGGTGGCCGCCATCCCCAAGGACGCGGTGGTGGTGGATGCCCGGCCGCGGCAGTACTTTGAGCGAGGGAGCCTTCCGGGGGCCGTCAATGTGCCCCCGCAATTTTTCGATTTGATCTACCCCATGCTTTTGGGAAACCTCGACCCGGAGCAGCCGGTGGTGGTGTTCGGACGGACCTGGAGCCGGCTCTACGACGTGGAAACCGCACGCCTCCTCGTGGAGCGGGGCCATGAGGCGGTGTCGATACTCGAAGCTCTCCCGGAGGCGCGGCCATGAGGCGCTGGCTGGCTTGGCGCGGGCTTTTTTGGATCGCGTTGCTGCTGCGGGTCTATCTGGGCGGCCTTTTCGTGCTGGCCAGCCTGTACAAGATTCAGTTCCCGGCCGCCTTTGCCGACTCGGTAGTGGAGTACCAATTGGTGCCGTATGCGCTCGTGCCCGTGGTGGCGGTGGTACTTCCGTGGCTGGAGCTTTTGGCGGGTTTGTGTCTGGTGCTCGGGGTGCGCGCCAAGGCCGCGGCATGGACGGTGGCCGGGCTCCTCGCCATGTTCAGTGTGGCGGTGGCCTCGGTCTTGTGGCGGGGGCTGCCGGTGGGGTGTGGGTGTTTTGAAGCCTCCGGAGAGCCTGCCTCATGGCTGACCGTGGCCCGGGATTTGGTTTGGTTGGGTATGGCCTTGTACGTCATCGGGTATGATCGTTTCTTGCACTTGGAGCGCGTATTCCTCCTTTCTTCTGCGGAGCTTGATCGATGAAAACCTTGTTGTGGAGCCTCGCCGTAGCGCTGGTGGTGGGGTGCAGCAGCCGTATGGACGTGGCGGGTCGGTACACGAGCCAGTCCCCGCATGGCGGCGAGTCGGTACGGATCGTCATGACCTTGGCTCCGGATGGGACAGGCAAGTGGCAGGTGGGGATGGAAGAAAGCGTCTTTTCGTGGTCCGTGGATGGAGAGCGGCTGCGCCTCTATACCCGCCGCGGTGGAGTGCTGGAGGGGCGGGTGATCGCCCCTGATTTCCTTCGGGTGGACGTCCCCGGCTGGGGGATGGTGGAGTTTCGGCGCTAGACGCCGCGTCCGAGTTCTTCGCTGCGCCGGGTGGCGGCCCGTACTGCCTCGAAGATGGCGTGGCGAAAGCCGCAGGCGTCCAGGGTGGCAAGGCCGGCGATGGTGGTCCCTCCAGGAGACGTGACGGCTTCACGCAAGAGCGCCGGGTGCGCGTTCGGCTCTTGGGTCATGGCCACGCTTCCGGCGATGAGCGCGCGCACCATGGCCGTGGCCTCAGTGCGGGCGATGCCCACGAGCACTCCGGCGTCGATGAGGGCCTCCATGAAGGCAAAGACATACGCCGGCCCGGAGCCGATGAGGCCGGTATAGGCGTCGAGGAGTCGCTCCGGAAGGATATGGGTTTGTCCCAACTCAGCAAAGAGATCGGGGACTTCGGTTTTTGCTTCGCTGGATAGGTCCGGGTCCTCCACGCAGAGGGCAAAGACTCCCTGGCCGATGAGCGCCGGGGTATTGGGCATGACGCGCACCACCGGCGCGCCGCCGGACCATTCCTTGAGACGCGCCACCGGAATGCCGGCGGCCACGGAGACGAGGACGGTTCCGGTAGGAAGGCGAAGTCCCCGAGTGACTGCCTCGGCGATCTGCGGCTTCACTGCCAGGATCACGTACTGCGCCTTGGTCGCAGCCTCGTTTGCGGAAGAGGTCAGATGGACGTGGGGTCCGAGGGCGTCCTGATGAACATTGGGGTCATAGCCGTACACGACGTGCGCCTTGCCCCAGCCGCGCGCCAGAGCACCGCCCATGTTTCCCAGTCCAATGATGGCGATGTGGGCCATGACCGCCTCCGTGATATTGGGGTGATAGCGGGGGCTGGTCACCCCCGCTCATGACTAGCCGACGAGTTCCAAAGCGCTGAAGAAGAACGGGATCTCCACAGCGGCTGTCTCCGGGCCGTCGGAGCCGTGGCACGAGTTGCGTTCGATGTCCAGGGCGTACTTCTTGCGGATGGTGCCTTCCGCTGCCTGGTCTTTGTTGGTGGCGCCCATGAGGTCCCGGTAGCGCTGGATGGCGTTTTCCCCTTCCAGGCATAGGGCGACAATGGGGCCAGAGCTCATATACGTGGTGAGGCTTTCAAAGAAAGGGCGAGCCTTGTGCACGGCGTAGAAGGCCTCGGCCTGGGCCTTGGTGAGGTGCAGCATTTTCATGGCGATGATGCGCAGTCCTGCGGCTTGGATCATGGCCATGATTTCGCCCTGGAGACCCCGCTCCACGGCGTCCGGTTTGATGAGAGCAAGTGTCCGTTCCATGAAAACTCCTTGAAAAAGAATTGTGGTTTATCTATTCTGAAACAGAGAAAAAAACAAGGTTGGAGAGGGAGATCTTTTTTGGTTGAACGTTCAAAAACAAAGGAGTGCGTGATGGCGGACAAACGGTTGTACGAGGTGTTTTACGAGGTAAGCCGCACGGTGAACTCTTCGTTGGATCCCAGTGAGGTGTTGGCGCGTATTGCCGAGCAGGTGACGCGGGCCATGGGAGTCAAAGGGTGTTTTCTGCGTTTGCTCGACCGCACAGGCACGGTGCTCAAACCTGCGGCGTTTTATGGCTTGAGCGATCGCTATGCCCGCAAGGGACCCGTGGAGGTGGCACGCAGCAAGATCGACCAGGAAGCCCTTGCCGGGCAGATGGTGACCATCTTGGACGCCCGCACGGACGAGCGGTTTCAGTACCGCGAGGATGCAGCCAAAGAAGGGCTGGCGTCGATCCTGGTGGCCCCGCTCATGGTGGAAGGGACGCGGCCCATCGGAGTGCTGCGGGTATACACCGACACCCCGAGAGAATTCGACGCCGAAGAGCGCAAGTTTTTACAGGCCATCGCGGATATCTCGGCCATTGCCATCGAGAACGCCCGCATGCATCAGACCCTGAAGCGGCAGATGGAACTCATTCACGCCTACGACTACCAGACCTTTGAAGACTAGAGGGAGCGCACCATGACCAAGATTCGCATCGGCATCAATGGCTTTGGCCGCATCGGCCGTCAGGTACTCAAAACCATCTGGCAGCGGCATCGGGACAGCCTGGAAGTGGTGGCCATCAATGATTTGTTCGACACGGCGACCAACGCGCATCTTTTGCGTCACGATACTTCCTATGGGCACTTTCCTGAGCGTATCGAGGAGGACGGCTCCGTCATCCGTGTGGGAGGGCAGTGGGAAATCCAGAGTTTTGCTCAGCGCGATCCCAAGCTCATCCCATGGGGAAGCTTGGGGGTGGATATCGTCGTGGAGGCCACGGGTATCTTTCGCACCGGCCCCACGGCCCGGCAGCATCTGGAGGCCGGCGCCAAGAAGGTGATTATCACCGCCCCGGCCAAGGAAGAGGATGTGACCATCGTGCTCGGCGTCAACCAGGATGCCTACGACCCGGCCCGGCATCACGTGGTCTCCAATGCTTCGTGCACCACCAATTGTCTGGCCCCGGCAGTGAAGGTGATGCACAGCCGTTTTGGGGTGGTCAAAGGGGTCCTCACCACGGTACATGCCTATACCAACGACCAGCGCATCCTGGATTTGCCGCACAAGGATTTGCGCCGGGCCCGGGCTGCGGCCTGCAACATGATCCCCACTTCCACGGGCGCGGCCAAGGCCGTGGCCAAGGTGCTGCCGGAACTGGCCGGCCGTTTCGACGGCTATTCGGTACGTGTGCCCACCCCTGCGGTTTCCTTGGTGGATTTCGTGGCCGTGCTGGAGCGCGACACCACCACCGAGGAGTTGCGGGCCGCCTTTCGTGACGCTGCCAGCGGGGAACTCAAAGGTATTCTCGCCTATAGCGAGGAGCCGTTGGTGTCTTCGGACTTTCTGGGCAATCCCCACTCCGGCATCGTGGAGGCGGAATTTACTGCCGTCCAATGCGGAAATTTGGCCAAGGTGTATATCTGGTACGATAACGAGTGGGGCTACTCTTGTCGGGTGGCGGATTTGGCCCATTATATGGCGCAGAAAGGGCTTTAGGTCGGCCTGGAGGAGGTCTTGTTCCGAAGTCTTCCGCGCATCTCCTGGGGGCCAACTCCATGGCCTTTAGGGGCTTGGGATTTGGGCGAACCGGGGTGCAAGGCGGCTGAGGGAGACGACCTGCGCACCTCCGGTGTGCTCTCGGGCCCAGATGGTGAGCGCCCGCAAGGTTTGTGGATAGGGGTGGCCGATGGCGATGGCCACCCCTTTTTTGTGCGCTATGGCTTCGGCCTTGCGCAGTTGGGCGAGGACCGCCGGGGTGGAGGCCACGTTGTCGAGAAAAGTGGTGCGCCGCAGGTAAGGGAGGTTGGCGTCCCGGCTGACGGCCGGGACGGCGCTCTTGGCCGTAGTCGCGCTGTCCACGAAGATTTTTCCGCGACGGTGCAGGGCCTTCAGCATGGCCGTCACGCCGGCGTAGTCTTCGGTAAAACGTGAGCCCATGTGGTTGTTGGCGCCGATGGCATGCGGCACGCGCAGCAAGGCTTCGTCCACCAGGGCGTGGATGCGGGCGGCGTCCATGCCCGCCATGAGGGTGCCTGGCCCGGAATTGGGGTGGGGGAAACCGTGAGGCTCGCAGGGCAGGTGCACGAGGACGTCACGTCCGGCGCGGTGGGCGATGTCGGCCGTGGCCTGGGCCTTGGGGGTGTAGGGAAGGATGGAGAAGACCACCGGGATAGGAAGGCTCGCCAGGGTTTGGGCGGCCACGAGATCCTGGCCGAGGTCGTCAATGATGATCACCAACTGTCCGGAAGCGGTCGTGGTGGGCGGCAGGAGCGGGGGCTCTGGCTGGAGGATGATGCGGTGGGTCGTGACCCCCTGGATGCGGACCTCCAGGTCACGGGCGTCTGGGGTGCGCGAAAAAAGTCGAGGAGCGCGGGGAAGACGCGCGAGAATCTGTTCCAGGGCGACCCGAAACCGCGCTGGGTCCGGGGCTGGGATTTCGATGGTTTGGAACTGGATTTCGCCTAGGCCCGTGGTGTGGGTGTCCACGGAAGCAATATGGATGTTGCGTGCGTCCAGGCCGCAGGATTCTGCCGCCCGTGTGATGGCGTCGTCGATGAAATGGACCAGGACTTCTGCATCTTCGGTTTGGGCTTCATAGGGGAGGGCTGGAGGAAGCTTGGGCGACGGCGCCGGAGTTGGGGCGGCAGGTGGCGAGGATGCAGGCCCCGAGCGGGGCGCAGGCGCTGAAGGCGCTGCAGGTGCTTGGGGGGGGACCTTGGCTGGAGGAGACGGGGCGAGCACCGCCCGCAAGACCCAAAAGGTGATGGCTACCAGGGTGAGAAGTCCAAGCGCAAGCGCGACGCGTCCTCCTGCCGCCCTGGATGGACGGCGGGAGGAGCGCTTTTTGGACGAGGATTGGCGGCGAGCCATGCCCGGATAGGCTTAGCGCGCCTGAATTTGGGTGATGTGCGGCAGGGATTTCACCAGGCTCAAGGCGAGGCGCAACTGATTGTCCTGGGCCAAGATCGCCTGCGTTTCTTTCTCTGTGGTCCTGCCTGCATCGCCATTGGGGTTGTCCAAGTGACGGGAGAGGTCCGCTTCGCGGCGCAGCATTGGGTCTTCTTCGGGAGTGGTGGCGTCGGTTACCAGCGGGATCTCGATGTCCGGTTGGATCCCATCGGCCTGAATGGAACGGCCGCTGGGCGTGTAGTAGAGGGCCACAGTCAGTTTGATGGCAGAGCCGTCGGCCAGCGGGATGATAGATTGCACCGAGCCTTTGCCGAAGGTGCGCTCGCCAACGATGAGGGCGCGTTTTCTATCCTGCAGGGCGCCGGCTACGATCTCCGAGGCGGAGGCCGATCCGGCGTTGACCAGGACCACCACGGGACAGGTGACATCTGTGCTTTGGGCTGTGGCCAGTTCGTCTTGACGGCTTTGGGGATCCCTGCCCTGGGTGTAGACGATGAGACCGTCGCGCAGGAACGTATCGCTGACGGACACGGCCTGGTCCAGCAGGCCGCCGGGATTATTGCGCAGATCAAGGATCACCCCCCGCAGCGGGGTCTGGGCGGTGTATTCGCGCAGCTTTTTGTGCAGGTCTGCCGTGGTGGTGGCCTTGAAGTCGGTGATGCGCACCTGGAGGTATCCGGGCTCGAGCTCCCGTGTCTTGACACTCACCAAGGGAATGGTGCCCCGCACTATGGTGACTTTCTCCGGAGCCTTGGAGTCGGTATGGAGTATGGTGAGGGTGACGCTGGTGTCTTGGGGGCCGCGGATCCTGGTCACCGCGTCTTCGATGCTCATCTCTGCGGTGGACTCACCATTGATCTCCAGGATGATGTCTCCGGCACGCAATCCGGCCTTGGCCGCTGGCGTATCCTCGATGGGCGCGATGACGGTGAGCCGGCGGTCACGGATGCCGATCTGGATCCCGATGCCGCCGAATTCCCCTTGAAACTCTTCTTGCATCATCTTGAACTTGTCGAGATCAATGAAGGCGGAGTGCGGGTCGATGGCCCCCAGCATGCCCTGGATCGCCCCATGAATGAGGTCGGTGCGGTTGACGGGCTGGACGTAATTTTTCTCGATGAGGTCCAGCGTTTGGCTGAATTGTTTCAGAGCTTGGTATTGATCGGCATCCCGAGCGAGACTTTGGGCCGGGACGCCAGCCAGGATGAAGAGCAGAGCCAATGCTCCGACACCATGCATAAGGCGCATACATTCCTCCTTGGAGAGGGAAAACACGAAAGATGCCATAACCACACCGTCACAAGGGCGCGAGCCATTCCTGCGGGTCGAGGGCTTTGGAGCCGGAGCGCAGCTCAAAGCGTACTCCCGGCCCTTTGACCTTGGGGGAAAATCCACAGCGCCCCAAGGTGGCTCCTTGAGCTACGCGTTGGCCTTCCTCCACATTGGGGGTCGCTAAAAAAGCGTAGACCGAATAATATGTTTCTCCGTGGTAGACAATGACCACGTGTCCGAGTCCTCGGAGCGTATCGCTGTGGACCACCTTGCCTGCGGCAATGGCCCGGACTGCATCGCCTTCTTTGGCGGCGATGTCGATGCCGGTCACCGGCGGGGAGGCCTTGGGGGCGAAGCGATGCACCACGCGTCCCTGTACGGGCCAGGGGAGTTTCCCTTTGGCGGCGGAGATCTTCTGCGCTGCTTCCAGGGCGGCCTTGCGTCGGAGGTCTTCCAAGGCAGTGAGCAGGGATCCGAGCTGTGCTTCACCCTGCAGGCGCTGTGCGCGCAGTTTTTCCGCCTGTTTGACTCGGGCGAGGCGCTGGCGGGTGATATCGTCTTTGATGGCGGCCAGACGGCGGTTTTGATCCTCGAGATCGGCGGCGGTTTTTCGGACGGCTTCGGCCTGAGCCGAGAGGGCCGCCTGTGCTTGGGCAAGCTGGATGCGGTTTTGCCGGAGCTCTCGGAGCACCGCCGCCAGCCAGGTGCTCTCTCGGTCCGCCTCGGCCCAGCCTTCCGTGCGGAAGGACTTGAGGCGCATGGTTGCGGCCCACAAAACTCGGGCGAGCTCCGAGGCGCGTCTCGCCAACTGGTCGTGGCGGGACTGGATTTGAGAGAGCTGCCCTTCCAGGTCTTGCTTGCGTCCCTGGGTGGCTTCCCATGCCTTCTGGGCCTCGGCGAGTTGTTCCTCAAGGGCACGGATCTTGGTGTCGAGGCGCGTGAGCTCTGCCTGGACCGCGGCCTCCCTGCGTTTGGTGGCTTCAAGCTCCCGGCGTTGGGCTTCCACTTGGTGCTGGGTGCCGCGGAGCTTTTCCTGGGTCGTCGAAGCCCCCACGGCCGGGGAGGCGGCCAGGAGGAAACAAAGGACGAAGAGGCAGCTGCAGCGGTACGGCATGGAGAGCCCCTGACCACGCCCTGCCTTTGGGGTCAAGATGAAGGAAGGAGCGGGGCGAGCGGACAGAGGGCGCAGCGGGGCTTGGCGCGGCACCACTCCTTGGCCGTGCGTACAATGAGTGCGTGGAATTCTTTATATAAATTGACGTCCGGCGTGAGGGCGTCTGCAAAATAGGCGCGCAAGTCTTCGTAGCTGATGTCTTCGGGAACGAGGCCGTGGCGGTGGAAGATGCGTCGGGTGTAGGCGTCCACTACGAAGCTGGGGATCTCCAGGGCGTAGAGCAGGATGGAGTCCGCGGTCTCCGGACCGATACCCGAGACCTCGAGCAGACGCTCGCGGATGTGCGGGACTTCGCGCAAGGCGAGGATGTCTCCGCCGTGGGCTTGGAGAAAGGTCAGGAAATGCCGGAGCCGTTTGGCCTTGACCCGAAAGTAGCCTGCAGGGCGGATGAGTTCGGCCAGGTGCGCTTCGGGCAGGGCGAGCATGGCGGCCGGAGAGAGTACGTCAGCGGCCTTGAGGGCGGTAATGGCCCGCTCCACGTTGGTCCAGGCCGTGTTTTGGGTGAGGATGGCCCCCACCGCCACCTCGAACGGAGTCTCGGCCGGCCACCAGCCGCTTTCGCCCAGGGCGGCGAGCATGGTCTCGAAGTACTGACGCAGCAAACGTTCGCGACGCATTAGGCAGTACGAAAGACGAGGCTCGCCCACTCGCCTTGGGTGTGGCGCTGCGGGGAGGGAAGTCCCAGGTCGGTGTAGGCGGTTTCCACGGCAAGGGCCTGCTCGCCGGCGAGGATGCCTGAGAGAATCAAGATGCCGCCGGGCAGCAGGCGGGCAGTGATGTCGCGGGCCATGTCCATGAGAGGGCCCGCCAGGATATTGGCCAGCACCAGGTGGAAGTGGGCGGTTGGGGCGTCTGTGATGGTCCCGGTGCGGACTTCCACGCCCTGGGCCTTGTTGACGGCGAGATTTTCGGCGGCGTTGTCCACGGCCACGGAGTCGATGTCCAGGGCCAGGCCGGTGAGCCCCAGGCGGCTTGCGGCCAAGGCGAGGATGCCTGATCCCGTGCCGAGGTCGAGGAAACGCTGCCCTGGTCCGATGGCCCCTTCCTGGGCAAGGGCGTCCAGAGCCTCCAGGCAGAGGGCGGTGGTGGCGTGGTGCCCGGTGCCGAAGGCCATTTTGGGCTCGATGACCAGGGTCCAAGGCCCGGCGTGTTCCGCCGCCAGCCACGAGGGGACCACGGTGAAGCGCCCAATGGACAGGGGGGAGAAGAACTGCCGCCAGGCCGCGTTCCAATCGGCGTTGTCCACGGAGCTGGTGGAGACGTCCACACTCGGGCATACCTCGGATAGGGCGGCGTGGAGGCGGGCGGCATGCTCGGGCAGCGTGCTGTGCACCACCAGGTGGCGCAGACCATCGCGCATGCCTTCGTCTTCCCAGCCCCAGGAGGCGTGGAGGGCCAGGACCATGGTGACCATGTCTTCGCAGGAGGGCGGAAACGCCAGATGAATACGGGTGAGTTTATCGGTCATGGCTGGTGCGGGCTTGATAGCGCGCCATGCTGCGCTCCAGACGGCGGGAGAAGGCCGTGAGCACCCAGCAGATGGCGAAATAGAGCAGCGCAATGGTGAGAAAGATCTCCATGGGCGCTTTCATGGTGCGGGTGTAGACGTGGCGCGCGGCCAAGGTGAGCTCGTTGACGTTGATGATCATGGCCAGTGAGGTGTCCTTGGTGAGGGACACGAACTGGTTGACGAAGGAGGGGATCATGTTGCGCAGGGCCTGGGGGAGGATGATGTGCACCATGGCCTGGGTATGGGAAAGGCCGGAGCCACGGGCCGCCTCCATCTGTCCTTTGGGGATGGCAAGTACGCCGGCACGCACGATTTCTGCGATATAGGCGCCGGTGAAGACGATGAAGGCCGCGATGGCGCTTTCCGTTTCCGGAACGCTTTGGTTCATGAGCAGCGGGGCGAAGAAGTAGAACCAAAAGATCACCATCAAAAGCGGCGTGCCGCGGATGATCTCAATATAGATCAGCGCCGGCCAGGAGAGCCACGGCCGCTTGGAAATACGCATGAGTCCGGCGGCAAGACCGATCCAAAAGGCGCCGAAGATCCCGATGACCGCCATGACGATGCTCATGGCGAGCCCGCCCAAAGGACCTTGGGGATAGGCCCCTACCAGCAGGTAGTCGAAGTTGTTCCATACCACGCCCCAGTTGGCGAACAGTCCCGAAAACCACTGCCAGAAATGCTCCATCTCCGTCCTCCTACCGCCTGCTGCCGATGTGTAAGAAATGCTTGTTGTACTGGTTGATGATGAAGGACACCAGCAGGGACAACGACAGGTAAATGAGGGTGGACACCGTGAAGGCCTCGAAACCGTGGAAGGTGTGCGCTTCCACCTGGCGGGCCATATAGGTGAGTTCCATGACGCCGATGGTCATGGCCAGGGAGGAGTTCTTGATGAGATTGAGAAACTGGCTGATAAGCGGTGGAATGATGATGCGAAATGCTTGCGGAAGAATGACATAGCGCATCGCTTGGATAAACGTCAGTCCAGTGGCGCGGGATGCTTCCAATTGTGTTTTGGGGATGGAAAGAATCCCAGATCGCAATTCCTCCGCGATGAACGCCGCAGTATAGGTCGATAGGGCGATGACTGCTGTGGCAAACTCGATATTTTGTTGGTAGAGCCACTTTTTGAAAAAATCGGGTAAAATAGGATCAGATCCAAAATACCAGAAAAAGATCTGCACCATGAGTGGGGTGTTGCGAAAAAACTCCACATAGGCCGCGGAAAACCATACGAGCGGCCGTACCCGGGACAGACGCAGGACGGTGAGCAGCGTCCCCAGAAGCAGGGCAAAAAGAATGGAAATGCCGGAGAGCTCCAGCGTGACCGCAAGGCCGTCCACGAACCAGCGGCCGTACTCGCCGGCAAAAATCAGGGCCCAATTGAAGGTATAATTCATGAGGGTCAGAGGATTTCGGTTGCGGGCGGCCTCTGGGCCGCCCGGGATGCGTTGGCCTTAGGGCCAGATTTCCATGGTCCAGTTGAGCGGCAACGGGAACTTGGTGTCCGGGCCGAACCACTTGGCGTAGATCTGCTGATATTCGCCGGACTTCCACATTTCCATGAGGGTGGTGTTGACAAAGTCGCGAAAATCCGAGTCGTTTTCCGGCAGGCCGATGCCGTAGGGCTCTGCAGAAATGTCTTCACCCACGATGACCCACTCTTCCGGATGGTCGTCGGAGTTGCGGATGCCGAGCAAAATGGGGGCGTCGGTGGTTACGGCAGCCACTTTGCCTTGCTTGAGGGCGAGGAAGGCTTCGGGATAGGTTTCAAAGGACACCACAGTGCATTCGGGCTGCGCCTTCTTGATGTTCTGCTCCGACGTGGAGCCCTTGGCCGATCCCACCTTCTTGCCCGCGAGATCCGCCACGGATTTGATACCCGAGTCTTTGCGCACCAGAAGTTTTTGGGTGGCGGGGAAATAGGTGATGGAGAAGTCGATCTTTTCCTCGCGCTCGATCTTGTGGGTCATGGTGGCGGCGATGAGGTCGATGGCGCCCTGCTCGAGCATGGGAATGCGGGTGGCGGAAGTCACGGGTTTGAGTTCCAGCCCCACGCCCAACTTCTTGGCCAGGGCGGCGCAGATGTCGATCTCGAAGCCGACGATCTGCCGCGTCTGTTCGTCCACGTAGCCGAAAGGCGGCTGGGAGTCTTTGACGCCGGCGATGAGTTTGCCGCGGCTTTTGATCTCGTCCAATTTGCCGGCATGGGCTGTGCTTGCGCCCAAGGCCAGGGCGGCAAGGATCACCAATGTCCGCTTCCAGAATCCGTTCATGGTACGCTCCTTCGGTTGATGGTTAGAGGATTTCCTTCAAAAACGCCTTGGTGCGTTCATGCTGCGGACTCGTGAAGAAGTGCTCCGGGGTGCCGCGTTCCAGGATCTCGCCGTGGTCCATGAAGATGACCCGGTCCGCCACTTCGCGGGCAAAGCCCATTTCGTGGGTCACACAGAGCATGGTCATGCCTTCTCGGGCCAGATCCTTCATGACGTTCAGCACCTCGTTGATCATCTCCGGGTCCAAGGCGGAGGTGGGTTCGTCGAAGAGCATGATCTTGGGCTTCATGGCCAGGGCCCGGGCAATGGCCACCCGTTGCTGCTGGCCGCCGGAGAGCTCCACCGGATACTTGTGGGCCTGGTTGCCGATGCCCACCCGTTCCAAAAGGGCAAGGGCCGTGGCCTCGGCCTCGTCTCGAGGGATCTTTTTCACCTTCATGGGCGCCAAGGTGATGTTTCTCAGCACCGTGAGGTGCGGATAGAGATTGAACTGCTGGAAGACGATGCCGATTTCCGCGCGCAGTTGGTTGATGTCCTGATCTTTGGCATGGATGTTCTTGCCTTCGATGAGGATTTCGCCCTGGTCGATTTCTTCGAGGCGGTTGACGCAGCGCACCAGGGTGGACTTGCCGGAACCGCTGGGACCGCAGATGACGAGCACCTCGCCTTTTTCGACAGTTTCGTTGATATTTTTGAGGACATGAAAGTCCCCGTACCATTTATTGACATTGTGGATTTCGATCATGGGCATGGTTTTTTGCTCAAAAATGAAAAAATCGTTCCGAGTATGCAGGTTGCTTGCTACAAGGAGTTACGGGGGTTGTCAAACGAGGTCGGTGCCGCCCCTGTGGGTGCGGTGGCGGCCAGGGCTTCTTCCAACGCGATGCAAAAGCCTTCCAGGTGGGATTCATCCACGATGAGCGGCGGAAGCAAGCGCAGCACCGTGTCTTGAGTAAGGTTCACGAGGTAGCGCCGGGCCAGAAGCTCCTGCCAGACGGCCTTGCCCGGGGTTGTGAGCTCGATACCCACCATGAGGCCTGCGCCGCGCACTTCCTGGATGCGGCCCGGGTGCTTTTGGGCCACGACCTGCAGACGCTCCTTGAGCCACGTGCCGAGCTGGGCGGCGCGGGCTACCAGGCCGTCGCGCTCGATGATGTCGAGCACGGTGGCGGCCACACGGCTCACCAGGGCGTTGCCGCCAAAAGTGGTGCCGTGACTGCCGGCAGGAAAGCCTTGGGCTACGTGGGCGGTGGTCAGAACGGCCCCCATGGGCAGCCCGCCGGCGATGCCTTTGGCGATGGTCATGATGTCCGGGGTAAGGCCAAGACCTTGGTAGGCCCAGAAATGTCCGGTGCGGCCCACGCCGGTTTGGATCTCGTCGCAGATGAGCAGTACCCCCTGCTCGCGGCAAAGGCGCTGGATGGTTGCGGCGTAGTCCGCCGGCAGCGGGCGCACCCCGCCTTCTCCTTGGATGGGCTCCACGAGTACGGCGGCGGTGTGCTCGTCCATGGCGGATTTTAGGGCGGCTGCGTCGCCGAAGGGCACGGTGGTGAAGCCTTCGGGCAAGGGGCCGAAGCCGATCTTGACCTTGTCTTGACCGGTGGCCGTGAGTGTGGCCAGGGTGCGGCCATGAAAGGAGCCGGACAGGGTGATGATGCGAAAGCGGTCTTGTTTGCGCACTTCGCGCATGAAGCGGCGTGCGAGTTTGATGGCCCCTTCATTGGCCTCGGCGCCGGAGTTGCAAAAGAAGGCCCGCTCCATGCCTGGGGCGGTGGCCAGGAGCTTTTCCGCCAGGATCAACTGTTCTTCTTGGTAGAGGAGGTTGGAGACGTGGACCAAGGTGCCGGCCTGGGCGCAGATGGCGGCGGTCACCTCGGGGTGACAATGGCCCAGGGCGCATACGGCGATGCCGGAGAGCAGATCCGTGTAGCGCTCCCCTTCCGGGGTGTAGAGGTTCATGCCTTCGCCCCGGGACACAGCCAGCGGGTAGCGGGCATAGGTGGGGCATAAGAGTTGGGACTCGCGTTCCATGAGTTGGGAAGAAGTCATCATGTGGTCATCATCCTTGGGTTAGTGGGTTCCGGTATGGCCGAAGCCGCCGGCACCGCGCTCGGTGGGGGAGAGCTCGGACACGGGGATGCACTGCACCGGAATTACAGGTTGAAAGACGAGCTGGGCGATGCGCATGCCTTGCGTGACGGTGCGCGGCTCCTGCGAGAGATTGAGCAGCATCACCGTGATCTCGCCGCGAAAATCCGGATCGATGACGCCAACGCCCTGGGCCACCACCAAGCCTTGTCGGGCGCCGAGGCCGCTTCGAGAATAGACAAAACCCGCTACCCCCGGCATGAGTGGTTCCACAGCGATGCCCGCAGGAAAGGGGTGCCGCGCCCCAGGGGCGAGGGTGACGGCCGCTTCCGCCATGCAGGCGCGAAGGTCGAGCCCGCAGGACCCGGCCGTGGCCGGGCAGAGCCCCTCAGCGCCGTAAAGTTCGGAGAAGAAACGTACCCGTACCGGGCATGGGCCCCAGGGCGTAGTAGTGGACGAAGAAGGAGAACGCATGCAACCGCTCCAGACGTATACGGTTATTCCGCGGCTTCCTGAGCCGCTTTTGGGCCTCAAAGAGCTGGCCCAGAACCTCTATTTTTCCTGGCACCACGAGATCGAAGATATCTTCGTGCAGATGGACCGGGATCTTTGGGAGCGCACCGAGCACAACCCGGTGCTCTTTTTGAGCCGCATCCCCCAGACCGCGCTGGAAGAATTGGCGCAGGATGAGTTTTTTCTCCAGCGCCTGTCAACCATCGTGGAGGACCAACGGCGCTATGTCCAACGTCAGGGGGCGAGCATCCCGGGGTTTTCTGCGGGCCAAGTGGTGGCCTACTTCAGCGCCGAGTATGGCATCGCCCATTGTCTGCCGCTGTATTCCGGCGGGCTGGGTGTGCTGGCCGGAGACCATCTCAAGGCCGCCAGCGACCTCAATCTGCCCATGGTGGGCGTGGGGCTTGCGTACCGGGAGGGGTATTTTCGGCAGTATCTCACCCATGACGGCTGGCAGCAGGAGCGGTATCCCGTCAATGACTTCGAGCAGATGCCCTTGATCCCCGTGCGCGATGCCCAGGGGCGGCGCCTGGTCGCCCAGGTGCCCATGGCGGGAAGTCCGCTCTTTTTTGGCATCTGGCGGGTGCAGGTGGGCTGCGTGCCACTCTATCTGCTCGATAGCAATATTCCCGAAAACACTCCGGCCCGCCGGGAGATCACGGCTCGGCTCTATGGCGGGGACCTGGAGATGCGTCTGCAGCAGGAGTATTTGCTCGGCATCGGCGGGGTGGAGGCTTTGCGCTGTCTGGGGATTTCCCCTGCGGTGTACCACATGAACGAAGGGCATTCGGCTTTTGCCGGTCTTGCCCGGGTGCGGGAGTTCATGGCCCAAGGTCTTGCCTTCGAGGCCGCCGCGGAGCTGGTGGCCCAGGGTTCGGTCTTCACGACCCATACCCCGGTGCCTGCAGGCAACGACCGCTTTCCGCCGGAGCTGGTGGAGCGCTATTTTGCGCAGTTTGCCCAAGAGTTGGGGCTGGCCTGGAAGGTCTTTCTCGCTCTTGGCCGGGAAAATCCCCATGACGACCGCGAGCCCTTTTGCATGACGGTCTTGGCCCTGCGCCTTTCTCGGGTCAGTAACGGGGTGAGCCTTTTGCATGGCGAGGTCTCCCGCCGCATGTGGGCCGCGGTGTGGCCGCAATTCCCGGCCGAAGACGTGCCCATCGCCTCGGTGACCAACGGGGTGCATTTTCCTACCTGGGTGGCTCCGGATCTCTCGTCCCTCTACGATCGGTTTTTGGGCTCCTCCTGGCGTGAGGACCCGGATCATCAGCGAGTGGGGGAAAAGTTCGGCGTCATCCCGGATATCGAGCTTTGGCGCACCCATGAGCGGTTGCGGGAGCGGCTGGTGGATTTCGTGCGCACGCGGTTGCGTCGGCAGATTCAGGCCCGCGGCGGCCGCGCCTGGGAAGTGGAGGCGGCGGAGAACGTGCTCGATCCTGCGGCCCTCACCATCGGTTTTGCCCGGCGCTTTGCCGCCTACAAGCGCGCCTTTCTCCTGCTCAAGGACCCGGCCCGACTCTCCCGCCTGGTCAACGACCCGGAGCGGCCGGTGCAATTCGTCTTTGCCGGCAAGGCCCACCCCAAGGACACCGAGGGCAAGCGCATCATCCAGGAGCTCATCAATCTGTGCCAGTCGTCGGAGTTTCGGCACGCCATGGTCTTTCTCGAAGACTACGACATGCACGTGGCCCGGCATCTGGTGCAGGGCTGCGACGTCTGGCTCAATACTCCGCGCCGACCGCTGGAGGCTTGCGGCACCAGCGGCATGAAGGCCATGGCCAATGGCGTGCTCAATGTGAGCACCTTGGATGGCTGGTGGGACGAGGCTTGGCGGCCGGACAACAGCCTGGGCTGGGCCATCGGCAGCGGCGAGGAATACGACGATGCCGAATACCAGGACTTCGTGGAGAGCCAGATCTTGTACAATATCTTGGAAAAAGACGTGGTGCCGCTCTTTTACGAACGCGGCCGCGGCTCCTTTCCGCGCGAGTGGGTGCGGCGCATGAAGCGCGCTCTGCAGGTGCTCGGTCCGGTGTTCAACGGCCACCGCATGCTGGAAGATTACGCCCGGATGGCCTATCGTCCGGCCATGGATGCCGTGCATCGGCTCTCCGAGGATCATTTCGCCCCGGTGCGGGAACTTGCCGCCTGGCGCATGCGCTTGATGACCGGGTGGGACGCCTTGGCGGTACGGGAAGTGCGCGCCGCGCACACCGGCGAGGTGTACGTGCACGACGCCGTAAGCGTGGAGGCCCAGGTGTGGCTGGGCAGCCTCACCCCGGAGGACGTGAGTGTGGAGATCTACGCCGGGCCGGTGGACGGTCTTGGGCATTTCACGACACGCCGTACTACGTCCATGGAGCCGGTGGGGCTGACGGAGGACGGGTGGATGCGCTATCAGGGCCGCGCCATGGCCGAGGACACAGGGAAATTCGGCTTTACCGTGCGCGTGGTGCCCCGGCATCCGTTGCTGCGTGATCCCCATGACTTGGGGCTGGTGCGCTGGGCTGGGGCATGAAGCAGCGGGCCGACCTCCTGACCGTCACCCAGGGGCTTGCGCCCAGCCGCGAGGCCGCCCGGCGTCGCATCATGGCCGGAGAAGTCTTTTGCACCGTGGGGGGGCGCACGGAGCGGGTAGCGAAGCCCGGCCAGTTGCTCCCGGCTGCAGCGGTGCTTTCGGCTACGGCTCCGCCGCGCTTCGTCTCCCGCGGAGGAGACAAGCTCATGTCCGCCCTGGAAGGGATCACCGCCCGCGGCCTGGAGCTTCCCCTCGCAGGGGCCGTGGCCCTCGATGCTGGGGCGTCCACAGGTGGATTTACGGACTGCCTGCTCCAGCATGGTGCGGCCCGGGTGTACGCTGTGGACGTGGGCCGCGGGCAGCTCCATGTGCGGCTTCGCCAGGATCCGCGAGTGGTGAGCCTGGAGGGCGTGAACCTGCGCCATGCTCCGGCGGACCTCATCCCCGAGCCTGTGCACGTGGTGGTGGCGGACTGCTCGTTCATCTCCCTGCGCCACATCTTGCCCCCGTGCATCACCTGGCTTGCGCCGGGTGGGTATGCGCTGGCCTTGGTCAAGCCCCAATTCGAGGTGGGGCCGCGCTGGGTAGGCAAAGGCGGCGTGGTGCGGGATGAAGCCGCACGTCTGGCCGCAGTGGAGGGCATTCGCCGTTTTGCGGAGGAAGAACTGGGGCTGACACCGCTGGCCACCATTCCTTCCGCGGTGCTTGGCCCCAAAGGCAATCAAGAATACTTTCTGTTTTTGCGATGGGAGAAAAGCAGTTCATGAACCTTGCCCCTGATGCCTTGCTCACCGAAACCCGCAAGGCCCGGCTGCGCCGGGTGGTGGCCTGCCGCCAGCCGGACCTCACTTTGGTGCTGCACAATATCCACGACCCGCACAATGTTTCCGCGATCTTGCGTAGCTGCGACGCCTTTGGTGTGGGGGGGGTGCATCTCCTCTATACCCGGGAATCGTTTCCGAACCTTTCCGCTGCTTCGTCGGCCTCGGCCCGGAAGTGGGTGGACACCACCCGACACCGCGACGCTGCGTCGCTGGTGGCCAGTCTGCATGATCAGGGGTTTTCTGTGGTGGCCACCGGCATGACCTCGGATACGGTGCCGGTCATGGAGTGGGATTTCACCCGGCCCACTGCCGTCATCCTGGGCAACGAGCACCGGGGGCTGGATGCGGACCTGGCGGCCTTGGTGCCGCACACCGTGTGCGTGCCCATGTACGGCATGGTGCAGAGCCTCAACGTATCCGTGGCTGCGGCCATCATCCTCTATGAGGCCATGCGCCAGCGCCGCGCCGCCGGGCTCTTGGAGCGTCCGGCTTTGAACCCTGAGGCCTTGGAGGCCCTGTACGCGGATTATTGCTTGCGCGGCAAACCCTATGCGGAGGTGTTCCGTGGCCGGAAATAGTTTTGGCGAGGTGTTCAGGCTCACTACCTTTGGTGAATCCCACGGCCCGGCCTTGGGTGGAGTGGTGGACGGGTGCCCGCCGGGGATTGCGCTTTCGGAGGCGCGCATCCAGGAAGACCTGGACCGCCGCCGACCGGGAAGCGGCGGCATCGCGGCCACCACACGCAAAGAATCCGATCGGGTGCGGCTGCTCTCGGGCGTATTCGAGGGCTCCACCACGGGCACGGCCATCGGTTTTGTGGTGGAAAACGAAAACCAGCGCTCCGGGGACTACGACAGTCTGCGCGAGGTTTTTCGGCCCGGGCACGGGGATGTGACCTATCAGGCCAAATACGGCCGGCGCGATCACCGTGGCGGTGGCCGGGCCTCGGGCCGGGAGACCGTGGCCCGGGTGGTGGGCGGGGCCATTGCCGCCGCCGTCCTGGAGACCGTCGGCGTCAGCGTGCATGCGGCGTCCGTGGAGTTGGGCGGCATTGCGGCCAGTGGGCGGGACTTGGCCGGGGCGTGGAACCGCCCCTTTTTCGCTGCGGATGCCGAGGTGCTGCCGGCGTGGGAGGCCTTGGTGGCCGAGGTGCGCGCCGCAGGCGATACCCTGGGGGGTATTGTGGAGGTGGTGGCCCAGGGCGTGCCTGCCGGCTTGGGCGAGCCGGTGTTCGACAAGCTCGATGCCCGCCTGGCGGCTGCGGTCATGAGCGTGGGCGCGGTCAAGGGCGTGGAGATCGGCGCCGGCTTTGCTGCGGCCCGCAGCCGGGGAAGCCAGAACAACGATCCGCTCACGGCCCAGGGCTTTGCCTCCAACCACGCGGGCGGCATCTTGGCCGGTATCTCCACCGGACAGGACATTGTGGTGCGGGCGGCGGTGAAACCCATTCCCTCCATTGCCGTGCCCCAGCGCACCCGGGACGTCTCCGGGCAGGAACGGGAGATCCGCGTGGGCGGCCGCCACGACATCTGTGCCATTCCACGTATTGTGCCGGTATTGCGGGCCATGGTTTGCCTTGCCCTGGCGGACATGCTCCTGATGCACCGCGCCGTGCGTCCTTGGGGGAATCTGGCGTGAGGCGGCTTCGCGTTGGCGGGTGAGGGGCATGGGCGATGGAGATTTCCGGCTTTTGGATCAAGCGCATTTTGGGCCAGGGGCTCATGCCGCTCGGCGTGAGCGTGTGCCTTTCCCTGTGGGGGATGCTTCTGGCCTTGGTGGGCCGACCCAAGCGGGCCGTGGCCCCGTTCGTGCTGGCGGCCTTGGTGCTTTACGCCGTCAGCCTCGATCCAGTGGCTGCCTGGATGGTGGCGCCCTTGGAGCGGGCGTATGCGCCTCTTCGACTGGACGATTCCCGGCTGGCGGGCGTGCGCTGGATCGTGGTCTTGGGAAGCGGCCATCATCAGGACGCCGCCCTTCCGCCCCTCTTGCGCCTGGATACCGTGGCCACCGCCCGTCTGGCCGAGGCCCTGCGTCTGGCCCGGCGGGCGCCGCGGGCCCAGGTGCTGTGCACCGGGGGAAGCCCCACTGGCGGCACTCCCCATGCGGAGGTGCTGGCTGCGGCTGCCGTGAGTTTGGGGGTGGATGCCGGGCGGGTGGCTGTGGAAAACGCCTCCCTGGATACCCCGCAGCAAATGACGGAGGTGGCCCGTCGCGTAGGCCGCGAGCCTTGGGTGCTCGTCACTTCCGCCATCCACATGCCCCGGGCCGTGCGTCTGGCCCGCGCCCATGGGCTTTTTCCCATCCCGGCGCCTGCGGCCTTCGAGACCTTTTCCCCCGAGAGCCTGCCGTTTCTCCCGTATGCTCGAAACATTCTCGCCTGCCATCGTGCCTTGCACGAATATTTGGGCCTGCTCTGGGGCTGGATCACCGGGCGGCTCCAGCTTTGGGAGTAAGGACGGTGCGTATCGCCGCCGCCCCCTTGTCACTGCCCCCAATCCTGGCTAAGGAGCTTTGACCACTGACCAGGAGGGTTTGGACATGGTTATCGATGTGCGCGCCTGGAACGACATGCAGGCCTTGGATCAGCTCTTGGACGCCCTGTGGCACAACCCCAACGTGCGGCAGCGGGCCTTCGCCTTTCCCCCGGTCAATGTGGAGGAGACCGACACCGCCCTGGTGGTGACCGCTGCGGTGCCGGGGGTAGCCCCCGGGGACGTGGAGGTGACGTTGGAGGACAAATCCCTCATCATCCGTGGCGAGCGGCAGGCGGAACCGGGCCGCTACTTCCGCCAAGAGCGGCCGGTGGGGCCGTTTCAGCGGGTCATCACCATGGAGACTGCGGTGGACGGTGACGGCGTCCATGCCAGTCTGCGCCATGGCATCCTCACCATCACCCTGCCCAAAACCCACGCCGCCACCCAGCGCCGCATCCTCGTGGAGGGCGAATAGATGGACACGGCCCGTATTTCGCTGCCCCAAGGTCGACCTGCCGCGGACATCATTGAGCTTTCCGACGGTTTTGTCATTGTCTTGGATCTTCCCGGGGTTTCTCGGGAGAGTTTGTCCGTGGAGCTGCGGGGCACGGAGCTGGTGGTGCGCGGCCGCGCGCTCCTCGCCCGGGAGCCGGGGCGCAAACCGCTGCACCTGGAATTCGGGGACGCCGAGTTCGTGCGCTCCTTCACCGTTGCCCACACCGTGGACCGGGAACACATCCGCGCTACCTTCCGCCACGGCCAGTTGGAGCTGTTTCTCCCCAAGTCCACCCACGGCCAGCCGCGCACCATCCCGGTGGCAAGCGCGGACACCCAATCCTGATACTCCCAACCAGCAACCGCCCCGTAACGGAGCGGTTGTGCTGGTGCGCTGCCTCGGCGTCCGCCGTCAGTGGGCCTGCACGGCCCCTGCTGCGGTGCCGGAGAAGGTTCCGGTGCCGTACTGTCCCGCCGCCACACCGTGCATTTGGTCAACGATAAAGGCGCCTAAGTTCCCATTGAGTTCGCTTCCAGACACCGTCGCCGCCCATTGGTTTCCACTCCAATGGGTTGGAGTGAATTGGACAGCGAGCTGTCCGTTGGACAGAGAAATCGTCTCTGAAGGAATTCCTGTGAAGGCTCCTGTGACGCTTCCCGTTGCCCATACGGTGGGCAGGCCGCCGCTGGTTGGCGCAAGGAATTTGATGTTATTGAGAGCAACATTGTAGTTCGTACCCGCCCCGCTGAGGGTCGTTGTCCCTACCTCGTAGGCCGGCAGGTTCAGTGCCGTGAGTACACTGGGGTTGGAACTGACGAGGTCAAGATACGCGGTTGTTTCCATCCACGGGCCAATGGCGGTGGCAGTCCATGTGGGATCCGGGGATGCGGATGGATTAAACGTTCCAATGGTTTCTCCCACGAAAATGCCGGTGGAGACCGAAGACCCGTCCACAACCACAAATCCGGCGGCCGCGGTCCCTTCAATGACGTTGTGGAGGGTGCCTGCCGACTTGGAGGATTCGCTGGAGAATTGGGCGGTTACTCTGCCAGCGGCCATATCCAGTCCTGTCATCGATGATTGCAGTGGAAGCACAGCGGCTGCTGGAAACGATAGGGAACTATTTGTATATGTTCCTGATACATCGAGACTTCCAACGCCCCAGGGAAGCGATGCTGCATGCTTGAAGGTACTGGGTGCAGATGATGTCATTATGGTATCACTATATCCAATAGTTCCTGTGCCATTTACTGAAGAAGAAGATACCGTATAGAGAGAAATGGTGCTGAGTCCTGATGAGGAGTTCAGCTCCACCGCCTTTTGGAATCCCCCTTGGGCGTCCACCATGTTCACGGAGCTCAGGACATTGGCTTCTGCCCCTTCGCCGAAGCCGCCGGTGAGGATCCCTGCACCCCCAGATGGATTGACATATACGGCCACGATCCGTCCGGAGAGGTTGTACTGGCCATCGGTGCGCTGGGCGAGCCAGCCGGCCATGTCTCCCGCGTAGTCTCCGTCATCCAAAAGCACCGTGCCGTCGATTTCGGCGTGCCACGTGGCTGGAGACGGTGCTTCTCCGAGGGCTGCCAAGAAGGCGATGGGATGGTGCGGAGGACTCGGGTTGGGATTGTACCATGGGGAGTCGGTGCTCCAGCCTCCCAAAATGTACTGGGGGGACAAATCAGAAATAGTGCCTGTAGCTTTGTGGATGAGGGGAACAGGCTGGAGGCCGCCTTGGAAGCCAAGTTCCGTGATCGCGTTGGAAGCATCCAGCGTTGCCTCAAGTGTTCCTGAATCGCTGCTCCACCAATGGGTATCTGTGAGAATATGGAGGGAATCCACGGTGTAGTTTGCGGTACCCGGCCCGGTGGGCGGGGTGCTTGTCCCGGCACGCAGCGCCCATGCCGTTGGAAGCACGTATCCTCCGGCTTCCAGGGCGGTGCCGCTGGTGGGGACAGGCGTGTCGGGGGTTATGCTGACTGTAGACAGAATCGTAGGCCGGGATTCCACCCCTGCTGCGGCGCCGCTTGAAGATGTTGGGGTGCTTTCTGCCCATACATTGCCCGAAAGGCTGGCATATACGGGGTATATGGGATTATTGCTGTCGGGGATGATGCCAGAAGCGCCATCGGTATTGGTGGCGCGGAATTCGACAGTATAGGAATCTTCGTAACTCAGCCCCGCGATGGTTGCGGTATACTCCCCTCCTCCAGTCGTGGGGGTCGTGAGTTCGGCAGGTTGCCAGGTGCCGCCGCCGAAACTGCCGCCGCTGACGCGGAACTCCACGCCGGCCACCCCGCTTTCTGGGTCCACGGCATGAATCTCGTAGACGAGCGTGACGGATCCCGGCATCGCCTTGGTCTGCATGATCTCCATTTGGGGTGGAGTCGTGTCTGTGGAGCCGCCTCCGCCACCGCCGCCACCTGGGTCAGGGGTTGGGCCTGGGTCAGGGGTTGGGCCTGGGTCGGGGGTTGGGCCTGGGTCGGGCGTTGGGCCGGGGTCAGGCGTTGGGCCTGGGTCGGGGGTTGGGCCTGGGTCGGGCGTTGGGCCGGGGTCAGGCGTTGGGCCTGGGTCAGGGGTGGGAGTGGGGTCAGGGGTTGGCTGTGGCTCGGGCTGCGGCTCAGGGGTGATCGTTTGCGGTTGGGCCTCGGTGATGGGGACGACCACGACGGTTTGCGTGGACGTGGTCGGCGTATCCCCAAGGGCCATTGGCTCAGGTCCTGCTCCAGCCATGGGCTGGAAGGTAGCGCCTCCCGAAGGAGTCTCGGTTGGTGCTGCCGCAAGAAGGCCGCCTGCGGCCCCACCTACTGTTGCAGTATCGCCCCCTGGCG
This sequence comes from Thermodesulfomicrobium thermophilum DSM 16697, assembly GCF_059568695.1. Lineage (NCBI taxonomy): Bacteria > Pseudomonadati > Thermodesulfobacteriota > Desulfovibrionia > Desulfovibrionales > Desulfomicrobiaceae > Thermodesulfomicrobium > Thermodesulfomicrobium thermophilum. The sequence continues at coordinate 72,640 of NZ_JCANTW010000017.1, forward strand.
CCCCGGTGCCGCCACCGGTAGGACCGCTGGAGGTGCCCCCGCCACCGGGTGTGCCGCCACCGATGGTGGTGTCCTGCTGCTGCTTTTGGATCTGCTGTTCTGTTGCCGGCTGCGGCTGACCGGGCGGGGCCTCTTCGGGCACGGCTACGATCTGGCCGGCCTCTACGATAATTTTTTGGTCTGAAAAGGCAGGGTTGGAGACTTCCACCCGGCCTTGGAGCACGAGCACGTAGGACACCGAGCCCTCTTTCCAGGTGATGTAGCGCGTGCCGCGCACACCGGCCACGGCGTTGGGGGTGCGGATCTCGAAGGCGCGGCGTCCTGGTTCGGTGGCGATGGCCTTGACGGTTTGCGGGTCCACCACGGCCTCGGCCTTGCCGCGAGGCAGTTCCAGAGTCCGTTGGCCATTAAGGCGGTACTCACGGATGTCCACGCGGGAGCGTTGACCGATGTTGAGCACGTTGCCGTCCACGAAGGTCACTTGCGCCTTGGATTTGCTTTTGGTGCGGATCATGTCCCCTTGGTCCACAGCTGTACCCACGGTGGCCGGGATCCCTGGGGTGGCGCCGTTTCGGAGAATGTCCACGGTCCCTTCCAAGGCCGTAATGCGCCCCACCGGAGCGGCGAAGGCAAGCGTGGGCAGGAACGCCAGGACGAGAAGGAAGGTGAGGGCTGAGGTGCGCATAGGGCCCTCCTAAAAGGTCGCCTCGAAGCCGAGGGTATAGAGATTGCGGGTGTATTCATAGATGGCGATGGTGGAGTCCGCCTCCACGTGGGTATATTGGAGCGAAAACTTGCCCCAGTCCCAGGGCCGCCAGATGAGCCCGATGCTGCCGGTGTAGGTTTCGTCCCGGCGGTGGGTGTCGAATACCGTGTGCGTGCCGTCGAAATTTTGGAATTGGGCGTCTAGGCTCGCGAGAACGCTCACGGCATCGGTAAGCGGATAGAGGATGGAGACAAAGGGGCGGTGTCCGGTATTGCGCCAATTGACCCCGCGGGTCTCGTCCCGGGAGAGTTCATAGCCCAGGGAAAAGAGCCCTGCGCCGCCGGCCAGCGGCTTGAGATAGGTAAGCCCTGCGAGCCCCACCACACCGTCGCGGTTTTCGTCGTCAAGCAGGGCCGCTTCCACCATCTCTCGGCGGGTGACGCCGATGGCTGCCTGCAGGAGATGGCCGGGAGCCAGGGTGGTGAGCAGGGTGGGGCGCACCCCCACGGTCAGGGAGTAGCGCTGGCCATCGAGCCAGGTATGCGTCATGGTCACCGGCAAGGTGAGTTGGCTTCCCGCGCCGAACCTTCGTCCTGGGATGAGGGTGATCCCGGCGTTGGTAAAGTCGTGGGATTCGATGTGTTCGTGGCGCACGGCCGTTGCCGAGAGTTGCCCGAGAAAGGTCCATGGCCCTTCCAGGAGGGGCGCGTACTCCGTTCGTAGCGAAAGTACCGCCGCGGAGTCGCTTTCCCGCGAGCTGATGCCGCCGGGGATGTCGTCGGAAGGCTTGAGGATGACGTTGTCGTCGTACTGGTACTGCAGCCCGGCCGTGAAGCGCCACGCCTTGTGGCGCGCTACGAGGTTGGCCAAGGCGGTGTCGTACTGTCGGGCGAATTCGGCGAGTTCTGTGCCTGGGGACACATTGGCGATGGCCTGAAGGGTCTGACGTGCGGACGTGTAGCGGTGCTCCGCCACATCCAGCATGGCCTGCTGCATGTCCGCACGCGGGCCGAGGCGCGGGTCCATGGCCTTGGCCTCGGCAAAGGCCTGCCGCGCGTCGTTGGTATTGCCTTGGCGGGCAAGCACGATGCCGCGCAAAAACATGAGGGCGCCGGACCGGATCCCAGCGCCCTCGGCCTCATCCAAGATGCGGGCCGCTTTTTCGGTGTCTCCCAGGGCGAGGAGCACGTCGGTGAGTTCGGTGTAGGCGTCGTTGACTCGGGGGGTCAGGCGCAGAGAGCGCTCCAGGAATGTGGCTGCCTTTCGCAGTTCTCCGGTCTGCTTGTAGGTGAGCCCCAAGTAGAAGGCCGCCACGGAACCGTGCTGCCCGGACTCGGGAATGGTTTGGAGAATTTCTAACGCTTCTTCGTAGTTTTCCGCCCGGTACTGGGCGATGGCGTCTTCCAATGCTGTGGCGGATGCGGTGGCAGGAACTCCAAAGCACAAGAAAATACAGAGGAAAATCGGCAGCATGGCAAGACTCCTTCTCAAGGCTTTCTTCACACGTATCTCGATTTGCGCCATGCTGCAAGAGAGAAGAGAGGATTTTGCTGGTTTGGACGATATTATTTGGATTTAAAGTAAAATATAAATAAAAACAAATAGTTCAATATGGATTCAAGAAGAGTGTGCACGCAGACTTGTTTTTTTAAGAGGTGTTCTTAGTAGTTAACTATGCATTCTTTCCGGATCTCTGCACAGGAGGTGCTCTATGCGGATGGAAACCTTATTGTACTTCTTGCGGTATTTTGAGCCGCATTGTGAGGAACGGGAAGGCGTGCGGCGCTGCTATCTTTCGGCCTTGGACTACCCGGAGGCCGAAGATGCCGCCCAGGCCTTGGAAGAGCATGGCATGGCGGTGACGTCGCTCGAGCGGCGGTTTGTGCGCCTGGATGTGGTGGATGGGGATCGGCGCTGGGTGTCGTGCGCGGCCACCGCCTCGGATGCGCTGCCCATTTGGGAAGCGCGGTGCAGCTCCACATAACGGAGCGTGTACAGACAACCACGAGGAGAAACCTATGGGATGGATGCCGACAATGCTGGGAGTGGTCGTCGTGAGCTTGGCTGCAACTCCGGTTGGCGCCAAAGACCTCCGCGAGGCGGTGTTTGCCGGAGGATGTTTTTGGTGTGTGGAGCACGCCTTGCAGGGCGTGCCAGGGGTGGTGGAGGTCATCTCCGGCTATAGCGGGGGCAGCGTGGAAAACCCCACCTACGAGGAGGTCTCTTCCGGGCGCACCGGACATTTGGAGGCCGTGCTGGTGCGCTACGATCCGCAGCAGGTGGATTTTGCCCGCTTGGTGCGGATCTTTGGAGAGAATATCGATCCGTTGGACGCCGACGGACAGTTTTGCGACCGTGGGCCGCAGTACCGGTCGGCCATTTTTGTGGCCGATGCCGAGGAGGAGCAGACCGCGCGGCAGTGGATTGCGGAAACCGAAGCGCGGTTGGGGGCTTCGGTGGCGACCCTCATCCTTCCTCGGACAGCCTTTTATCCTGCAGAGGAATACCACCAGGATTTTTCGAGAAAAAACCCCCTGCGCTATCACCTCTATCGCTGGGGGTGCGGCCGCGACGCACGGCTCAAGGCGGTTTGGGGAGACGCCCCCAAGGCACCCTGAATGCGTCGGCTGTTCACGGGAGGGTTCCCTGGGGCGCCTAGCTTGAGCGCCCCAGAGGACAGTGGAGAGCGCGCGGGCTAGCTTTGGGTCAGATGTTTGGTGCGCAGGTAGATGACCTGCATGACCACGGGAATCATGAACCAATGGGCTGAGCCCGTGAGGTTGATGGGGGAGATGGTGTCAAACTCCACCATGAGAGGCTTTTCCGTGACTTCCAGGGCAGGCCGGAAGGCTTCCGGAACCTGGTCGAGGTAGCCCACATTGCTGGCGAACATGGCGGCCCCGTGTGCTACACAGAGGGCCACGCGGCTGGCAATGGTGTCATCGAAGCGCATGGCCTCGGTGATGGCCACGTTGACGGCCAGTTGATTCATGCTGGCGGGTTTGATGCCAAAAGCCGCGCTCACTGCTTCGAGGTTGGCCTTGGAGAGGCGCTGTAAGGATTTGGTGAAGAGGAAGGAGTAGAGTTCGCGTTCGATGATCTCGGTGGCGGCATTGGGGTTGTAGCGCAGGTCGAAACGGTCGCACACATCGCCGAGAATTTTGATGTAGTGTTTGCCGCGGCCGCCTCGCGCGATGGCCGCAAGGGGATTGGAACCATAGAGCTGGATTTCGCCGGCGATGACTTCCCAATACAGAGAATGATTGGGGGCATGCTGCTTGTAGAGGGGATGGTTGGGCAGGCGGCGTACCACGAAACGCTGCTTGCCTTCTCGATCGTAGAGAAGGACATGGACCAAGATGTTGAGGTCCTCGTTGCTGCACTCCTTGAGAAAGTCGAGGTCTGGATCCGGGCGGTAGTAGGTGCTCATGAGGCAAATCCTGCTCAAGGTTGGAATATGGGAAAAAAAATGCTTCCGAGCCGCTAGCAGAGCTTGGGTTCGTGGTCAATACGTCAGGCAAGAGACCAACGATTGGCGTCAAAAAAAGCGAGGAGCCTGCTGCTCCCCGCTTTTTGGTACTGGTTTTTCTGGCGTGGGCGCCACGTTGGGTGCGGTCGGAGATCTGCTATACTTCGAAGAGCATTTCGAGATCCGCCCGGGTGAGGCTTTTCCAGGCCGATTGCCCGGGGATGATGGAATCGGCGATGCCTTTTTTGGATTCCTGGAGTTTGAGGATTTTTTCCTCCACCGTATTCTCGCAGATCATCTTGTACGAGAACACCTGGCGGGTCTGGCCGATGCGGTGGGTGCGGTCTGTTGCCTGATCTTCCACTGCGGGGTTCCACCAGGGGTCGTAGTGGATGACGTAATCGGCGGACGTCAGGTTGAGGCCCGTTCCGCCTGCCTTGAGCGAGATGAGGAAAATAGGAATCTCGGGCGTGTTGTTGAAGCGGTCCACCTGTTCGAAGCGGTCCTTGGAGGTGCCATCTAAGTAGCAATATGGAATCTCTACCATATTGAGCCAGTTGCGGATGATGTGGAGCATCTGCACGAACTGGGAGAACACGAGCACCTTGTGGCCGTCGTCGATGATGGAGGTGACGAGATCTTTGAATGCCTCGAACTTTCCGGAAGAGACGTTGGTGCTGACCCCAGGGACATCCAGCTTGAGCAGCCGCGGGTGACAGCAGATCTGCCGCAGTTTGAGCAGCGCGTCCAAAATGGAGATCTGGCTTTGGGCAATGCCTTTTTCGTCCACGTCTTGGAGGACTTGCTCTTTGAGTTTTTTGGCCAAGGCCGCGTAGAGCTCCATCTGGTCGTCCAGGAGGCTCGAGTAGTAGATGTTTTCCACCTTGGGCGGCAGGTCCTTGGCCACTTCGTTCTTGGTGCGGCGCAGGATGAAGGGTTTGACCCGGGCCTTGAGGTAGTTCAGGCTGTCTTCGTCTCCGTCCTTGATGGGTTTGACGAATCCCTTCTGGAACGCGGTCTGGGAGCCAAGGAAGCCCGGCATGAGGAATTCGAACAAGGACCACAGTTCCAGCAAGGTGTTCTCGATGGGGGTGCCGGACAGGCACAGGCGGAAGCGGGCCTGGATCTTGCGCACGCTGCGGGCGGTGATGGTGTTGGGATTCTTGATGTTTTGGGCCTCGTCGAGGATCACGGCGTTGAACTCGAACTTGAGCAGTTCATCCAAGTCACGGCGCAGCAAGGCATACGTGGTGATGATGAGCTCGGATTCCTCGATCTTCTTGAAGAGGTTCTCCCGCCGCGAGCCGTAAATGACCAGTCGCTTCATGTCCGGCACGAATTTTTGCGCCTCGCGCTCCCAGTTGGGCAGAACCGAGGTCGGGACGATGATGAGGTTGGGGCCTTTGGCGCCGTGCTCCTTCATGTACTGGATGAAGGCGAGTGTCTGGATGGTTTTGCCCAGCCCCATTTCGTCGGCGAGGATGCCGCCAAAGTGGTATTCGCGCAGGAAGTTCATATAGCTGATGCCCTGGAGCTGGTAGGGCCGCAGTGTGGCGTTGAGCCCCTTGGGCGGGGCAACGGTTTTGATCTCCGTGAAGTCGTGAAGCTTTTCCCGCAGCGTCGTCCAGAACCCATCGGCAGCGGTTTCGGGGATGTCCTCAATGATCTTGTCGAGGATGGGGGCTTCGAAGTTCTCGAAGCGCTTCTTGGGCGGCTTTTCCGGGTCCAGTCCCATGGCCGCCAGCTTGTGTCCAAGCTTTTGCAACCAGGATTCCGGCAGGCTGGTGTACGAGCCGTCTTTGAGCTGCACGTAGCGTTTGCCCTGGGTCCATGCCTTCCAGATCTTGTCGATGGGCACGCTCATGCCGTCGTAGTCCACCGAGATCTCGAGGTTGAACCACTTGTCTTCTTCCTGGGTGGTGATCTCCGCCACCACTTGGGGGGTGGCTTTGCGTACTTTGTAGCGGGAGAGGTCCTTCTCGCCAAAGACTCGGTATTGCTCCACCAACCGTGGGTAGGCGTCCAGAAGGAAGGAGATGGCCTCCTCGGGCTCCAGGAACCACATGGACTGGGACCTGGGCTGGAAGTTCATCTCCATAAGGGTGGCGATGAGCGCCTCTTCCTTTTCCTGGTCGCGGCGGATGAGGAAAGATTTGCCTTCGAATTGGTAGCTGCCGGTCTGGAGGTCCTGGTTGGGGCCCGGCAGAGTGATGTCGCCGTGTTCCGTCTCGTAGATGTTGTGGATTTCCAGCGTGAGCAGGCTTCCTTCTTCGCCTAGGTAAAGCTTGGGGTTGTAGGTGGCTGCAGCGAAGATGGGCTTCATGTGCTCCAGGAATTCGTCCTGACCATGGAGGTCCGATGCGGGCAGTTGGGTCCATACCCGGTCGAGAAACTCCGGGATCTCCGCATGGGGGATGCGCGGCGGAGCCGTGACGAGCTCCTGCACCAGGCGCGGCTCCAAACCGGTTTGCACCGGGTAGAAGCGGTGCTTGAGGCATACCCACAAGGGGAGCTTGCCGAAGATGGAGATGGGCTGCCGGGCGATGGAAAAGGGGACCTTGCCTTCACGGCCGAGCATGATGTCGAAGGAGAGGCCCTCTTCGGAGAATTCGGGGCGCAGCTGCAGGCGCATGGGCGTGCTTTCGATGGTCACCGGCTGTTCGGTATCTTCCCAGAAGAGATAGTATTCGTTGCGGATGGCCCAGAAAAACCAGGTCATGAGCCCTGCCGGGATCTCCACACGGTGTCCGTAATAATCCAAATATTGGCCGATCTGCTCTGCTACTTTGGGAAGCTCGGGCGCCATTTCGCACCAATCGGGGTTACGGATGATCTGTTCCAGAGTGACTTGGTTCTGTACCGTGGAGAGTCCAGACTTGTTTTGACGGGCTCGGAAAAATTCCATTTGCAGCCGGTCCGGCTCAGGATGAAAGCGATAGATGATGTAATGTTCGCCGGGCTCTGGCTCGAGATGAGTTGCGAAAAAGGAACGGAACGTCTGTTTCCATTGGGATGTAACAGCGCTTGCATCTTTCTCTTCCTCTTTGTCCGAGGAAGTCGATTTCAGAATATGGAGCGCCGTAGCAGCAATGTGCGCACACACGCCAGAGAATGAGTCCGGACAATTGCAGTAAGCATGCACCATGCCGTACTCAAGATTGATGCTGATCTCAGGGGTATAGGACTGAAAGTCTTCTCCTTGAAAGTGGGCTTCCACCTCCCAGGATTCCTCTCCCGGATGGATGCTGATTTTGGGGGCACCTTCTTCGGAAAGGAGATATTGTGCTGCGCTTTGGATATGCTCCGGTACGCTGTCGTTGAGATATCCGCGAAGGACGTGCTGAACGCTGTCGTTGGGGTGGATCATGGAAAAAATCATCTCCTGAAAATCAAGATGCCGCGCCTGCGCTGGGAAGGACACTGTGACACCTTCGTATGGGATGCAGTGGGATTTGGCAAGGGGGGTGAGGATTTTTAGGCGATGTTTTTCCGCAGAGTCCCTTGCTCGGCGCATGAGAGGGGAGCCTGTACCCGGAATGCGTGCGTCTGGCAATACCCTGGAGGGAAAATCATAGAGAGGTGCGTGGTTACTCAAGCTTTTCGGACTGATAGACTCTACTTTAGGGTGCGTGTGGAGGGGGCTGCGTGGAGGGGATCTTCCGGCCAGGCGTGCTTGGGGTAGCGACCGCGCATCTCTTTACGCACTTCGCGGTAGGCTCCGGCCCAGAAGGCGGCGAGGTCTTGAGTGATGTGTAGGGGGCGGTGGGCGGGAGAGAGCAAGACCAGGGTGATGGGGACACGGCCGTGAGCCAGGCGCGGGCTTTGGGTGGCCCCGAACATTTCTTGGAGCTTGACGGATACGCGTGGCCCCGACGGATCGGTGTAGTCGATGGGACGTTTGGCTCCGGCAGGGGTGGATATGGTCTGGGGCAGTAAACGGTCCAGACGTTGGATTGCGTCATATCCGTGGGTGGTGGCAAGCCAGTCCTGCAGAGGGCGGGTCAGATCCATGGCCGCAGCCTGGGCGAGCCTTGAGCAGTGCATGAGGTGGTGGCCGAGCCAATCCTCCAGGGATGCCATGAGTAAGGCATCTTCCCAGGCAGGCCAGTGCTCTGGATCGAGGGTGTGGGCCAGGCGCACTCGGGCCACCAGCTGGCGGGCGCTCTCCGTCCACTGGAAGAAGGAGAGGCCACGGCGGCGGATGGCCTCGGTCAAGGCCGCTTTCCGTTCTTCGGCCGATGGGGTTTCGGGGTGGGCGCGTACGGGGAGGGTGTCTGCAAGCAGGCGCGTTTCCGCCACCACGCGGCCGTCGTCGCCTTCCAGACGCACGCTGCGCTCCAGGCGCAGGCGCGGCCCCCAGACGTGTTGGATGTCGGGGATATCCACCGGGGCCGCAGCGTGGATGGTGAGCGTTCGGGTCGAGCTCCCCGACAGGCAGGGTGCCACCAGGTACGTGGCTCCGCCGTACGTTCGGGAGGGGCAGACGGCCTTGGTGCCGGTGGTCAGCCGCCATGAGCCGTCAGGCATGCGTCCGGCGAGACGGTCCGGGTAGGCCAACAGGGTGAGGAAGCCCGCGTGTTCCGGGAAGAGGGGAGCGCTTGTGGGGATATGGAGGGCGCGGCGCAGTCGATGGAAGACCGTGCGCCAGGGGCCAGGCTCGTGGATGGCGGCCAGGGCGTGCCGGAGGTCGTGCTCGCGGCGCAGGAGAGCGCCCCCTTCTTCGAGCAGGGCGGCGAGGGCGCAGGCCGTGGCCTGGAGGTGCCCGGGGCAGGAGAGCACCATGTGGCCGAGGCGCGGGGCAAGGGGGAGCCCCAGGAGCTTTCGGCCATGCTCCGTGGCGCGGCCGTGGGCGTCCAGGGCGCCGAGATCAGTAAGCAGGGTGCGGGCGCGCTGCAGTGGCGCGGCGGGCGGCGGGGTGAGCCAGGCGAGGTCGTGGACCGGAGTGCCCCATGCGGCCACTTCCAGGGCAAGGCGCGTCAGATCGGCTTCCAGGATCTCCGGCTGCGGAGCTGCTGGGCGGTGATGCTCTTCCTTAGGATCCCAGAGACGGTAGCATGTCCCTGGACCTGTGCGTCCTGCCCGCCCGGTGCGCTGCTGGATGGTGGCCGTCGGAGCAGGCACCGTGGCCAATGTCGTGAGGTCGCGGCCGGGGTCGTAGCGGGGCACCCGGGCAAGGCCGCAGTCCACCACCACGGTGACCCCAGGGATGGTGAGGGACGTCTCTGCGATACTGGTGGCGAGGATGACCCGCCTTTCGCCTGGAGCCGGGCGCAATGCCTGGTCTTGTCGGGCTGGGGGGGTGGAGCTGTGCAGCGGCAGCACCTCTGCCGGCAGGTCCGCCAGGGCGTGGAAGAGGCGCTGAATTTCGCGCATGCCGGGGAGAAAGACGAGGGTGGTGCCGCCATGGCGCAGGCAAGCGTGGCGGACGACCCGGGCGGCGTGGTCGAAGAGGTCCTCTCCAGGGCGCGGCGGCAGGTAATGGACCTCTACGGGATGACTTGGGGCTTCGGCGGTGACGACCGTGAGGTTGGGGAGGACGTTGGCGAAGTCGGCCGGGGTGACGGTGGCGGAGAGGAGCACGAGGCGCAGGTCCGGTCGCAGGGTGGCGCGGGCGTCCTGGGTGAAGGTGAGGGCGAGATCCGCGGCCAGGGTGCGTTCATGGCATTCATCGAAGATGACGCCGGCAAAGGCTTCCAGGGCAGGGTCTTCCTGCAGGAGGCGCAGATACACGCCGTAGGTGGCCACTGTCAGGCGAGTGCTCGGGCCGACTCGGGTCTCCAGACGGGTACGCAGGCCGATGGTGCCCCCCACTTGTTCTCCCAAGCCATGGGCAAGGAATCGGGCCGCCGCCCGTGCGGCCATGCGTCGGGGCTCAAGTAGGAGGATGCCGCGGCCTTGGGCCCACGGGGCGTTCAGGAGTTGGGGGGGGATGCGCGTGGTCTTTCCCGTGCCTGGCGGCGACTGCACCAGGAGGGATGCGCCCGGGGCGCGGAGACGGTCCAGGGTGGCGGCGATGGCAGCGGCGAAGGCCTGGTCCACGGCAGGGGTCATGGAAGCAGGACGCGCAGCAGCGCCAGTCCTCCCAAGGCCATGAGCCCCGCCACCACGTCGTCGAGCATGATGCCGTGGCCCCCGGCAATGCGGCGTTCCAGGGCGCGGATGGGCCATGGTTTGGTGATGTCGAGCAGTCGGAAGAGACCGAACGCCAGTACCAGCTCCCACCACGGCGCGGGGGAGGCCGTGGCGCAGAGGGCGATCCATTGGCCGAGAAGTTCATCGATGACCACGCAGCCTGGGTCATGGCGCTGCAGGAGGACTTCGGCGCGCGTGGCCGCCTGTACGCCCACGAGGTAAATACCGAGGCAAACCCCCAGCCGCAGGGGCATGGGGAGTGGAAGGAAAAGCAGCGGCGCTAGGATGGCGGCCGCAGCCGAGGCCCAGGTGCCGGGGGCCTTGGGCAGGCGGCCGATGCCGCCCAAGGTGGCGAGGCCAAGCACAACACCGGCAGAGAGCTTCATGGCGCAGGCTCCACCGCATCCATGTGCAGCAAGGCGGCGACGGTTTCTGCCAAGGGGAGGCCGATGACCGCGCTTACTGATCCGCGCACCGACTCCACCAAAAAGCCTCCCACCCCTTGCACCGCGTAGGCCCCGGCCTTGTCGAGACCTTCGCCGGTGGCGGCGTAGGCGCGCAGGAGCTCTGGGGAAAATGCGGCCATGCGCACCTGCGCCGAAACCGCGAAGGTGTGTTCACGGTCCCCCTGGCGCAGGGCCACGGCGGTATGCACCTGGTGTTCGGTGCCTGCCAAAAGTTCCAGCATATGGAAGGCCTCCTCCGGGTCGCGGGGCTTTCCCAGGATGCGGCTGCCCAGGGCCACCACGGTGTCTGCGGCAAGGATGACCGCTTCCGGGTCGTGCACGGCGGCCGCCTTGGCGCGGGCGAGAGCGAGGGCGTGCCCCTTGGGGTCCATCCCTGGAGGGACGGACTCGTCGATGGACGGCGCGCGCACCACGAAATGCAGCCCAAGACCTGTGAGCATGGCCTGGCGCCGTGGCGATGATGAGGCCAGGATCAGGGGGCGCTTGGGGCGCAAAGGGCCGCGATAGATCATGACAGCGGCTCCTTGGGCGCGGTGAGGGCGGCGCGCACGGCTTCATCCAGACTCGGATGGGCGAAGATATGGGTGTGCGCCGCCGATTCGTCCCATCCGTCCCGCACCATGGCTTCGGCCAGGCCCGCAAGATGGGACACCCGTGCCCCGACCGCCGCCACACCCACGACCTGTCCATGGCGCCAGTACACCTGGACCATGCCGTGCACATGCCCATGGGCCTGGGCAATAGGGTTGGCCGCGAGCATGGATCGGGAGACAAACACCTCGTGGCCGTGGATTTCGGCATACACGGGCCCCACGCGCATCACTTCCACGCCGCCGTACACGCATGCGGGAATGGGCCCTGGATGGTACGGGCCTGCGATTTCTCCCAAAGCATGGGCCACGGCAAAGTGGGCCTGGTGCTCGGCGGCATGGGCGAGCAGCGTGCGGCCGTTGACGTCGCCGATGGCGTAGACTCCAGGAGCCGCCCGGAGTTGGTCGTCGGTGGTGACGAAACCGCGGCCGTCCACCTGCGCCCCGGCAGCCTCAAGGCCTAGGTCTTCGGTATTGGGGCGGCGGCCGATGGCCACGAGCACTGCCTGGGCCGTGCATGTGGTCTGGGGCAGGCGGACCTGGGCGTCTGCCCCATCCACGAGGACTTCCTGTACCGGCGCTCCGACATGGATCGTGATGCCGCTGCGTTTGAGCATGGCAGCGAGGGCGTGCCCCAGGGCGGGGTCCTCACTGGGGACCAGGGTGGGGGCGGCTTCCACCAGGGTGACGGTCGAGCCCATGCGGTTCCAGAACTGGGCCATCTCCACGCCAATGGCCCCGCCGCCGATGATGACGAGGTTCTGGGGGACTTGGGAGAGCTCGAGGGCCTTCGTGGAGTCGAGGATCGGGCCGCCGAAGGGGAGCCCCGGAAGCGGCATGGGGCGGGAGCCCGTGGCCACGAGGATGATGGGCGCCTGGATGGAGATGTCCTTTTCCGCCACCGTGACCGTGTGCGGGGCGGTGATGCGGCCGCGGCCGTGGATCACCTGTACTTTGCCGCCCTCCAAAGCCGCAGCCATGGCCTTGTGCGTGGCCTGGATGATGGTTTGAGCGCGTCGGCGCAGGGCGGCGAGGTCCAAGGCGGCCTCACCGCGCAAGAGGCGCAGACGCCCCATGGTGCGCAGCCCCTCCAGGGGTTCGCTGGCGCCAAGATAGATTTTGGTGGGGATGCAGCCCCAATTGAGGCAAGTGCCGCCCAGTGGGCCGTCTGCCACGAGCACGGTGGCTTTTCCTCTTTGACTGGCGGCGAGAGCTGCGGCATAACCAGCCGGCCCTGCGCCCAGGATGACCATATCGGCATGGTACTGGGTCATGGTATACTCCAAGTAAGAGAGATCACGAACAGCGTCCCGCCGCCTACTGAAGCCGCAGAGTTTGGGCAAGGGGCAGCGGGGCCACCTGGGGAGGTTATGGAAGAGAAACAACAGCGGACTGACGAGCGCCGGCACGGTCTTGCAGCGCTCTTCGACGAATACGAGCTCAAAGACCTATTTCGGAAATACGTGCATTTGCTCTTGGTCGTGGAAGGGCTCATTTTTTTGGTGTGCTGGGTGTACCAATTGGGCCTCGACGAGGCTGCGGTGACGGGGCATCCCGTAGATATTCCCTTTCCATGGAAGACGTATTTTGTGGTGGCCTTGAGCGCACCGGTTGCCGTGACGTTTTTGGTGGGCATTGTAGTGGCGGGATTCAATGCCTTTGTGTATGGCCATCAGGGGCGTCCCCTGGTGCGGGCGAAGAAAGAAGATGGCACCGAGGCCCGTTTGGCGGCGGCGATCAATTTTTGTATGCAGCTTCCGTTTCTTTTGATTTTGGGGATGCTGGGCATCCTTATTGGAGTACTCTATAATCTTGGGAGCATCCTGGAGTTTCTCGGTCGTTTTGGCGAGGCGGCATCCCGGATTATTCTCATCGGCCTGGGGGCTGTGCTTGCTGCAGGGACCATTTACGCCGTGGTGCGCCTGATTCTTCAGTACAAACTGCGCGCCAAGAATATGGAGTACGAATACAAGCGGCAGGTGATGGAACAGCTGGGTATTGCCATTGTGGACAATACCGTGGTGCATAAATCCGGCACGATTCTGCCGCCGGGGTCCATCGACGTGACGCCGCAGCTCCCGCAAGGGAGCTCGCAACCACCTGGAGATGCGCCCCGGCCCGGTGCCGGGGACGCAGCGCCGTAACACATACGCGGGGGGCAGATTTCTCTGTCCCCCGCATTGTTTTTAGATCAGAGCCGCGGCGTCGGTTTCCACTTGTTCGGCCATGGTCTGCCGGGCCTCGCGCAGGCGTTGGGCCAGGTCGGGATCGTTCGTGGCGAGGATTTGGGCCGCCAACCAGGCGGCATTGCGCGCCCCGGCGCTATCCAGAGCCACGGTCGCCACCGGAAAGCCCGGAGGCATTTGCACCGTGGCAAGCAGGGCGTCCATGCCGCCGAGCGGCGAGGCTGCCACCGGGATGCCGATGACCGGCTTGATGGTCCGGGCCGCAACGGCGCCGGCGAGATGGGCCGCCATGCCTGCGGCGCAGATAAATATTTGGACGCCTTGTGCTTCCAGTTCACGCACCAAACGTTCGGTGCGCTCCGGGGTGCGGTGGGCAGAGGTGATGGTAAAGACATGGGGGATGTCGAGGCTGGCCAAGAGTTCGGCACAGGGGCGCACGACGTTTTCGTCCGATTTGCTTCCCATGAAGATGGCGACGAGGGGCATGGATGGCTCCTTATGGCGTTATGGGGTGCGGTGAATCCCTTTGTGGGCGATATCCTTGCGGAAAAAACAGCCTTCAAAATGGATGCGGCCTGCTGCGGCGTAGGCCCGGGCCTGGGCTTCGGCCAAGGTATCGCCCAGGGAGGTCACCCCGAGCACTCGGCCGCCGGCGGTCACCAGTTGGTCACCCTGCAGGGTGGTGCCGGCGTGGAAGACCACCGTGTCCGGGACCTGGCTCGCCTCGGCGAGACCGCTGATGGGCAGCCCCTTGCGGTAGGGGCCCGGGTACCCTTGGGAGGCCAGCACCACGCAGCAGCTGGGACGGGGGGTGAAGCGCACTTCCCGAGGATCGAGCTCTCCCCGGCAGCAGGCGAGCATGATGGGCACCAGATCGCTTTCCAGGCGCGCCATGAGGGGCTGGCACTCCGGATCGCCAAAGCGCACGTTGTATTCCAGGACCATGGGCCCGGCGGCGGTCATCATGAGCCCGGCGTAGATGACGCCCACGAAGGGGCGGCCGAGGGATTTGAGGTGGCGCACCATGGGGGTGATCACCTGCTCGGCTACGGCAGCGGCGTCCGCATCCGGAAGGATGGGCGCAGGACTGTAGGCCCCCATGCCGCCGGTGTTGGGGCCGGTGTCTCCGTCCCCCACACGTTTGTGGTCTTGGGCTGAAGGCAGGACGGCGATGCGTTCGCCGTCACAGAGGGCCAGCAGCGAGACTTCCTCGCCCGTCAAGGTCTCTTCGATGATCACGCGCTCGCCTGCGGCGCCGAAGGCCTTTTCCCCCATCATCTGGCGCAGGGTAGTCTCGGCCTCGGCCAAGGTCGTGGCCACGACCACTCCCTTGCCCGCCGCCAGGCCGTCGGCCTTGATGACCATGGGCAAGGGGTGGCGACGCGCATACGCGAGGGCGGCGTCGAGGTCTTCGAAGGCCGCGAAGGCCGCGGTGGGGACGCCGGCCTCTCGCATCATGGTCTTGGCAAAGGTCTTGGAACCTTCCAATTGGGCGGCGAAGGCCGAGGGACCGAAGCAGGGGATGCCGGCTTGCGCGAGGGCATCGGCAAGTCCAAGGACCAGCGGGGCCTCGGGGCCTGCCACCACGAGGTCTACGGCGTGCTCCCGGGCAAAGCGGACCAATGCCGGGATGTCGGTGTCCGCGATGGATACATTGGTCCCCAAGGCTGCGGTGCCGCCGTTTCCCGGGGCGATCCACAGCTGGGAGGTCAGGGGGCTTTGGCGGATCTTCCAGGCCAGGGCGTGTTCTCGGCCTCCAGATCCTACGAGCAGGATATTCACTGCAGTCCTCCTTGATGCGTGATTGTGGAATGCGTGACGGTTGGTGCGGGATTCATCCGCGGCGTTTGAAGAGTTTTTCCAAGGCCTCCACCCCAAGACGGACCAGGGTGGGGCGGCCATGGGGGCAAAATTCCCGCTCCGGGGTGTTCCACCAGGCTTCCAGCAGGGCGTGGGCCTCGGTGGGGGAGAGCTCGTCTCCGGCCCGCACCGCCCCGTGGCAGGCCATACGCGCGTGTACGCTGTGCAGATCCCGCTCCTTGCCCTGCAGGGCGTCGGCGATGAAGTCTTTGGCCCGGGAAACGGTGAGGATGGCCGGAATACGGTGCACCACGAGGCGGGGAGGCGTGTGCTCCAGGGCAAATCCAAGGGTCGTGAGCGGCTCCCACAGGGCCTCCACGGTGTCCACCTCGGAGGGATGCACGGGAAAGGTGATCGGGGGCATGATCCCTTGGGAACTGGGCGGGGTGGTGGCGATGCTGTGGAAGAGCACGCGTTCGTGCGCCGCATGCTGGTCGAGGAGGAGCACTTCGTCGGCGCCCAGAAGCACCAAATAGGTGGCGGCTACTTGGCCGGCATAGCGCCAGGGAAGATGAATTGACGTGCGGGATGGCGGTGGGGGCGCTTGCGGGGCCGGGGGATCCCATAGGGCGGGGGCCTCGGCCGCGACAGCAAGGTGCTCCATGAGCCGGGTTTGGGCAAACTTGGGCGTCGGCGGATCCATGGGGGCCGACAGCGAGATGTCCGCAGGCGGCGTCAGCGCGGGGGGCTCTTCTCGCCGTAAGTTTTTCTGTAGGACGCGGGAGAGCGCCTGCATCACAGCTCGAAACACCATGCTTTCGTCCTGGAAGCGCACCTCGATTTTGGCAGGGTGCACGTTGACGTCCACCATCTCCGGGTCCAGGCGGATGTCCAAGACTACTTGAGGAAATTCGTTTCCGAGGATCATCCCTCGGTAGGCCTCGCGCACGGCGCGTACGAGCAATTTATCCTGTACAGGCCGGCCGTTGACCGCCAGCAGGATGCGGTCGCCGCGGCCTTGGGCCCGCGCAGGATCCCCTGCAAGCCCCACCACCTCGATAGAGCCCCGGCTCTCCACCGGCAGCATGGCGTCCACGATTTCTTCAGGCCAGAAATGTCGGAGACGCTCGGCCAAAGAAGCAGTGGCCGGCAGGGAAAAGACGGAGCGGCCCGCCTGGGAGAAACTCAAGGAGACATCCAGATGCAGGAGGCTTATGCGCTGAAAGACCTCCTGACACTTGCGGGACTCGGTGGTGGGCGTGCGCAGGAATTTGAGGCGGGCGGGGACGTTGGCAAAGAGATCGCGCACCGTCACCTCGGTCCCCTGGGCCATGGCAAGGGGGCGGGGAGCGCCGAGGCGGCCGAATTCCGCTTCCACCGCCACACCTTCGCCGCCGCCGGTGCTGCTTGCCAGGCGCAGGCGGGAGACACTGGCTACCGAGGCCAAGGCTTCTCCGCGAAAGCCCAAGGTTCGGATGGCGGTGAGATCTTCCAGGGAGTGGAGCTTGCTCGTGGCGTGGCGGGTCAGGGCAAGAGGGAGGTCTTCGGGGAGGATGCCGTGGCCGTTGTCGCGAACTTGGATGCAGCTTTGCCCGCCGCCTTCCACCATGACATCCACCCGTGTGGCGTCGGCGTCCAAGGCGTTGTCCAAGAGCTCTTTGAGCACGCTGGCCGGCCGTTCCACCACTTCCCCGGCAGCGATGTGGTTTTGCAGGGATTCAGGAAGTTTCTGGATGCGGGGGAGCGTCATCGTTCCCAGGCCCCTAATTGATCAAGATAGACGCGTAACTCCATGCGGGTATCGGTATCGGTGCGGGACCAGCTGGCCTCCAGGTCGAAACATTGGTGGGCATACCGGACGGTCACGGTTTTTTCCAGGTCGATGCCTTCCTCCCAGTCCGTGCGGTAGGTGAGGGCGGCGCTCACCCCTCGGCCAAAGTTCCAGCCTGCCCCCATTTGGGCGATGTTTTGGCGCTCTTGGTTTTGGCGCAGATATTCGTCCATGGGGGCGAGAAAATCGAGGCCGAAGAGTGCGTAGCCGTGATCCGGCCAGGAAGCCACGAGATTATGCTCGTGTTCCGTGACTTTGGCCGCATAGGGGGAGAACCAGGTGCGGTCTGTGAGGGTGAGCCAGGGTCCCAGGGATGCGGAGACCTCAAGGAGGAGATCCGACCAGGGGCGCCGCGGGTAGTCGGAGAGGTCGTGGTTGCGCCGCGCTTCGTTGATTTCGAACCCCTGCTCGATTTTGACCCGCAAGAATTCCGCAAAGTCCATGGTTGCGGACCCGGCAGCTCCTTGGGCCTTGCGGGTGAAGACATTGGTGATGCTGTAGCGCAGTTCATTGGTGGCATTGACCCGATCCCGGGCGTCGAAGAGGGGATAGCTTTCTTGGTCGCGGTCCGGGATGTAGGTGTAGGTGAGCTGGGGTTGGATGGCATGACGGACGGCAAGCCACTTGCCCGGCTCTGCTTGCGGCGGCGCGCTCAAGGGGAAGATGCGGAAGAGCTCCGTGGAAAGAGAGGAAGAAAAGTCCCAGAGTCCCCGGAAGCGTGTGTTGCTCTGTGTGTCCACCTGAGAGGACTCGTTTTCGAAGCGGTCGATATCGTAGAAGGTCCCGCGGACGCCGATTTTGGGGATAAAGGAGAACGCGGGTTCGTGGAGTGCAAGCCCCACCGTGGGATGGATATCCCAGCGGGTGCCGGTGGTGCCGTATTCCCGCCAGAAGGAGACGGCCTGGGCTTCGCCTTCCACGGTAATGGGTGTGTCCCCGATGTTGGTTTGGTACAGGTAGGCGTCCAGTTGGGGGAGCCGCTGGAGCGTGGGGTTGCGGTCTTTGGCAAAGTCCGGATTGTCGTTGTTACTGGTGTAGGCCAGGTTTTGGACGTATTCGATGAGACCGAAAAAACCGAAATGCGCCCAATTGTGGGAGAGGAGCAGGCGGTTGATCCGCTTTTTGTCATCCTGATCCGCGATATCACGGCCAAAGGCCGCAAGAAAGGTTTTGCGGCTCTTGCGGAAGCCTGAATACCCATGGCCGAAATCTCGTAAGTAGTCCTGGTCCGATACCCAATCGAGGTCCAGCTTCAGTCCAAAGTCGGGGTCCCCCAGATGCCCGTCATACTTGCCACGAAGCCAGTAGCGGTTACGGTTGACGCGCTCCCAGCCGGCATTGTCGGCGTAGGGGGACGCGCCTTCGATCTGGTTGTCGTAGAGATAGTCGAAGCGGAAGAGACCCTTGGAATAGATATCCGGGGTGACGCGGTATTCCGCCCCCAGCATGAGCCCTTTTTCCGTCATGAGGTTGGCGTACAGGGTGACGTCGCTTTCCTCGTCAATAACTTGGTAATATGGCTGGTTGTATACCAATCCGAGTCGTTCACTCAGGCTGGTTTCCGGCAAGAGGAAGCCGCTTTGGCGCTTGGTCTTCACCGGAATGACCGCATAGGGAGCGTAGAGGAGCGGTTGGTTGAGGACCTGGAAGCGGGGATTCCACAGTTGGGCATAGCCGTCGAGGCTGATAGCGCCTTGGGAGGTTTTGATGGACCACGCGGGGCGCTCGCCGTCGCACACGGTCACCGTGGCCTCACGAAACTCGTAGCTTGCTTCGCTGGTACGCTTGAGCAGCGCTCCGGAAAAATACATATGTGGATCCGCGAGGAACACCGTTCCGTTTTTGAGCCAGCCGCGGTTGGTGGCGAGGTCGAACTCGGCTTCTTCAGCCTGGAGATAGTCCCCACCCAGATGTGCTTGGATATGGCCGCGTAAATAGACCCAGCGGGATGCGTGATAGTACCGGGCGTAGTCCGCCTGGATGGAATCGTCGCCTCGTTCCACAAACACGTTGCCGAACGCTTCGACGTACTGGCTGTCATGGCTGGCCACGGTGCGGTCCGCGGTCAAACGCCAGGTGTCTGGCTGGGGCTCTGCCAGGGCAAGACACGGGAGGAGGCACACGAGCACGGGGAGGAGCCAACGGGACATGGGGCCTCGAGTGGTTTTAAGGTGAAAAGCGGAGACGCTCCTACCACGCTTCCCCCCAAAAGCCTAGCCCTGGATCGGGTGCTGTTGTGAGCGCGGGTGCCTTGTCGCTTTTTTCACGTGCAGCTTGACCTCCTGACACCCGTTCTTTACAACCCCCCGCAATTGCGGGCCGCTCGTGGTTCGTTCGCTATCGCGCATACCAAAGAAAAGGAGCATGCATGGACTTTGAGCGTACGCTTCGGGAGCGCCAAAGCGCCATCGCCGAAGAGTGGGCGGGCGCCATCCTGCGCGCCTACCCCGAGGAAGGGGCGAAATTTTTTGCTTCGGTGCACAACCGGTTTTCCAACCCAGCGGGGTATACCTTTCGGACCAATACCGAACAAATTGTGTCCAAGCTCCTTAGCGGCGCCACGGAAGCAGAATGTGCCAAAGAGCTGGATGGGATTTTGCGTATTCGCGCAGTCCAGGGACTATCCCCCTCGGTGGCTTTAAGTTTCATCCCGGCATTGAAAGAGATTCTTTATCGTGAACTGTGTTCGGTGACTGGTCCGGAGCAAGCCGATGCACTGCTGCATGAGTGGTATATCCGTATCGATCGCCTTCTGCTCATGGGTTTTGATATCTACATGAACTGCCGGGAAACCTTGTGGCAGCAGAAGGCCAATCAGTTGTATGACCGCACCCACAAGTTGCTCGAGAAGGCGAATCTTATTCAGAAAGAGGACGTTACGGGGTAGTCCCGTTGGTATATTTTTGTGTAACCCTATAGCGAGGTAGAAGGTACATGAAAGCTCTCTACTCCCTCTTCCTGGTCTTTGCCCTTGCGGCAATCGCCTTGGTGGGTGCCGGGGCTTTAGGTATGGAACGGACATTTGGTCTGTACATACCTTTCCTGGCCGCCGCTGTGTTTGTGGTGGGTTTCTGTTGGCGCGTTGTGCAGTGGGGAAAGTCGGCTGTGCCGTTCTGCATCCCCACGACCTGCGGACAACAAGAGTCCCTGCCCTGGATCAAACAGAGCACTATTGAAAATCCCTCCACCACCACCGGCGTGGTGCTGCGGATGCTTTTGGAAGTGCTTTTGTTCCGATCCTTGTTCCGTAACAATAAACCCCAGCTTTATAGCGATGCTCGGGTGCGGTACGCATCGAGCAAGTGGCTGTGGCTGGGCGCTTTGGCCTTCCACTATTCGTTTTTGATTATTTTTGTGCGCCACATGCGGTTCTTTACCGATCCAGTTCCGGCGTTCATCCGCGGCATCGAGTCCGTGGATTCCATGCTCCAGATCGCAGCACCCACGCTGTATCTCACTGACCTCATCTTTATTGTCGCCGTCACCTATTTGTTCTTGCGGCGGGTGGTGGTGCCGAGTGTGCGTTATATTTCTCAGGTGCAGGATTACTTCCCGCTCTTTTTGATACTGGGCATTGGTCTGACCGGCATTTTCATGCGCTATTTTGCCAAGGTGGACATCATGGCCGTGAAAGAGCTCACCATGGGCCTGGTGAGCTTCTCGTGGAAAGTCCCTCAAGGCATTGGCGTGATTTTTTATGTCCATGTGTTTTTGGTTTCGATTCTGCTGATATACTTCCCGCTCAGCAAACTCATGCACATGGGCGGGGTGTTTTTGAGCCCCACGCGGAACATGAATTGCGCCTCACGGAAATTCCGACACATCAATCCCTGGAAGTTTGAGAACGTCCACTACCATACGTATGAAGAGTATGAGGACGAGTTCCGGGAAAAGATGGTGGAGAAGGGACTTCCTGTTGAAAAGCCTCTGTGAGAGTAAGGAGCCAAACGCATGTCCACGTTGCCACGCCCTGAAGAGCTCTATGCCAACATCAACCACACGCCGCCCAAGACAGATTGGATGGACGTGCCGGTGGATATCAAGCCGGGTCGGTACTGCTATGCAGCTAATCCGGAGAGCTTGAATTATGTAGGATTTCCGCATGCCCGCAAATGGAATCCTCTCGACGAGGATTGGAAGCTTCCGGAAAATTGGAAAGAGATCATCTTCAATGGTATCCGTGAACGTCTGGATAAATATCGTTCCTTCAAGGTGTTCATGGATATTTGTGTGCGTTGCGGCGCTTGCGCCGACAAGTGCCATTTCTTCATCGGATCGGGCGATCCCAAAAACATGCCCGTGCTGCGCGCTGAGCTGATCCGCTCGGTGTATCGCGGGGAGTTTACGACCTTTGGAAAACTGCTGGGCAAGTTTGCCGGCGCCCGCCCCTTGACGGAGCAGGTGCTCAAGGAGTGGTGGTACTACCTCTTCCAGTGCAGTGAGTGCCGTCGGTGTTCGGTATTCTGTCCGTATGGTATCGACACCGCCGAGATTACCATCATGGGGCGGGAGCTCATCAATCTCCTGGGCCTCAATATCGACTGGATCGCCACGCCGGTGGCCAATTGTTACCGCACAGGCAACCACCTGGGCATCCAGCCCCACGCCTTCTTCGATATGATCGACTTTTTCTGTGATGATATCGAAGATATCACCGGCATTCGTCCGGAACCTCAGTTCAATAAGAAAGGGGCGGACATCCTCTTTGTGACGCCGTCGGGCGATGTGTTCGCCGATCCAGGCACGTATACTTGCATGGGATATCTCATCCTCTTTGAATATCTCAAGCGTGAGTACGGATTGGATGTCACCTGGTCCACATACGCTTCCGAGGGTGGAAACTTCGGTTTCTTTACCTCTCATGAGACCATGAAGCGTCTCAATTCGAAGATTTACATGGAAGCAGCACGTTTGGGGGTCAAGTGGATCATCGGCGGTGAGTGCGGCCATATGTGGCGCGTGCTCCATCAATACATGGATACCCTCAATGGTCCTGAATTCCAGTCTCCCAATATGATCGTGCCCACCAACCCCATCACCGGGACAGTGTTCCAGCATGCGGCAAGCACCAAGATGATCCACATTACTGAGTTTACCGCGGATCTTATCAAGCATGGAAAACTCAATTTGGACAAGAGCCGCAATGCGGGGATCCATCTGACGTGGCATGACTCCTGTAATACGTCTCGCGGCATGGGACTTTTTGAAGAACCTCGGTATATCGCTCGCCATGTGGTGGAGAAGTTTACGGACATGCCTCCGGGAACCATCCGGGAGGAGACCTTCTGCTGCGGCGGCGGTGCAGGCCTCAATGCCGGTGAGTGCGAAGAACTCCGCATGATGGGTGGTCTGCCGCGGGCCAGCGCGGTGAAGTACGTACACGAAAAGTATGGGGTGAACATGCTGGGCTGTGTGTGCGCCATCGACCGGGCCGTGCTCCCGGGTACCATGAAGTATTGGGTGCCAGAGGTGAGCGTCTGTGGCCTTCATGAGTTGGTGGGCAACGCCTTGGTCATCCCAGGGGAAAAGGAACGCGAAGTGAATTTGCGTGGTGAGGACCTGCCCGGGAAGGAGGATGAATAATGTACGACAAGGGAAAAATTCTCACTGGCCTTGCCGTGTTTGTGGTCGTGATGACCTATCCATTCTGGAACAACATCGGGCGGGCAGCGTATGTAAAGCCCGAGCTGGAAAAGCCACGCATTGCCAAGCAGTGCGTGGAGAACGTGGAGTTCATGCGTGCTGAGCACATGGCGATGCTCAACCAGTGGCGTGATGAAGTGGTGCGTGATGGCATGCATGAATACCATTCTGCATCTAGTCATGAGGCGTATGCCAAGTCTTTGACGAAGACTTGTTTGAAATGCCACGAGAATAAAGATAAGTTCTGTGACAAGTGCCATAATTCCGTTGGCGTGAGTCCGTATTGTTGGGACTGTCACGTTGACCCGAAGGGGGTGAAGCAATGAGCACCACGCGCCGCTGTTTTTTGAAGCTCGCTGGTATCGCCGCGCTGGGATGGGGTGTGCGCCCGGCGTCGCAGGTGCTGGCCTCGGGAGGGGCTGCGTCCAGCGAAGGGCTTCTTTTGGCTTCGCGTCATGCTGTGCACGCTGGTCCCGACGCCCTGAAAGCCAAACGTTGGGCCATGGTGATCGACACCCGGGCGTTGACTTCGGAAATCATCCAGGAAATGGTGCACGCCTGTCATTCCATTCACAACGTGCCGGACATTCCTTCTAAGCAGAACATCAAGTGGATTTGGGAAACGCACTTCGAGAATCTCTTTTTGGAAGACGTGCACGAGCACTTGCCAGAAGATCATCCCAAAATTGGAGTGGCCTTGTGTAACCACTGCGACAATCCACCGTGCGTGCGGGTGTGCCCCACCAAGGCAACGTTCCAGCGGGAAGACGGCATTGTGATGATGGACTTCCATCGCTGTATCGGTTGCCGTTACTGTATGGCGGGTTGTCCATACGGATCGCGCAGCTTCAACTTCATGGACCCTCGGCCGTATATCGCTTCCATCACTCCGGACTTTCCCACCCGCACTAAAGGCGTGGTGGAGAAGTGCGAGTTCTGCGCCGAACGTCTGGCTGAAGGTAAGTTGCCGGCCTGTGTGGAGGTCTCTCAAGGGGCGGTGGTCTTTGGTGACCTGGAAGATCCGGAGTCGCCGGTGCGCAAAGCGCTTGCGTCGCGGTTCTCCATCCGGCGCAGCCCCTCCCTGGGAACGCAACCGTGTGTTTACTATCTCGTGTAGGGGGAAGACATGCTGGAAAAAGCCCTTCAAGGATCGAAATTGTATTGGGGCTGGCTCGCCTTCTTGGCCTTGCTCGCGTTGGTGGGCGCGGCCTGCTACTGGCAGCAGCTCTCCCATGGCCTCACCATCACCGGCATGAGCCGGGACGTGACTTGGGGATTTTATATCGCTCAGTTCACCTTCCTGGTGGGCGTGGCTGCGTCGGCGGTCATGCTGGTCATTCCCAAATATCTTCATGACTACAAGAAGTTCACCAAGATTTTGATCCTTGGCGAATTCAACGCGGTGGCCATGGTGCTTTTGTGCCTGCTCTTCATTGTGGCGGATTTGGGTTCTCCCCAGCGCCTCATGAATGTGCTCTTGCATCCCACGCCCAACTCTATCCTGTTTTGGGACATGGTGGTGCTCAATGGCTATCTGCTCATCAACATTTTAGTGGGCTGGGTGACCCTGGAGGCGGAGCGCAAGCAGGTGGAGCCGCCGCATTGGATCAAGTTCTTCATCTATCTGTCCATTCCCTGGGCAGTGTCCATCCACACCGTGACGGCTTTTCTCTACGCGGGCCTTCCCGGTCGGGGGTATTGGCTCACAGCGGTGCTGGCGGCGCGCTTTTTGTCCTCGGCGTTTGCTGCGGGTCCGGCCTTTCTCATCCTGGTCACGTATATTGCCCGCATGTTTACCGGATTTGATCCTGGCAAAGACGTGCTTTCCACTTTAGGCAAGACCGTGGTGTACGCCATGATCGTGAACATCTTCCTCTTCCTCTGCGAGGTGTTCACCGTAAGCTATAGCCAGATCCCTTCGCACATGGCGCATCTGCAGTATCTCTTCTTTGGCTACCATGGCCATGGGGTGCTGGTACCGTGGATGTGGGCGTCCATGATCATGGGCGTGGCGGGCATTCTGATCCTCTTGGTTCCCAAGAACCGCAAGCAGGACAACATGCTCATCATCGGTTGCCTGCTGGTGTTTATTGGCGCCTGGATCGACAAAGGATTGGGGATGATCGGCGGCGGTTTCGTGCCCAACCCCTTGCATGAAGTGACGGAATACGTTCCCACGCAACTGGAGTTGGGGGTGTCTTTGGGAATTTACGCCGTGGGCTTCATGGTCCTGACCATCCTGTATAAGGTGGCCATCGGCGTGAAACAGGAAGTGGAGTAGGCGAATGTCTGCCGGCGCGACTTCACGCTCCGGCAGATCCTATATGCCCTGGCATGCTTGTGGTTTACAGGCGGCCTCAAGGTGTGTAAGGGATGGGGCGCCGCGCATATGGCGGTAGTTTTTTCAAGATTTTCGGAGGTATATCATGGCTTACAAGATTACGGTGGATCTGGACAAGTGTGTGGGCGACGGCGAGTGTGTGGATGTGTGCCCCGTGGAAGTGTACGAGCTTCAGGATGGCAAGGCCGTGGCCGTGAACGAAGAAGAATGCCTGGGCTGTGAGTCCTGCGTGGAAGTGTGCGAGCAGGACGCCATCACTGTGGAAGAGGCCTAAGCATTGGCGGTATGGCAGGTCTTCGTTGAGGAGACCTGCCTTTTTTTTCATCTATTGCATTGCATATAAAGGTAGGCATGCAGGATTTTTCTCCTTTTTTTGACGAATATGCAAAGTTGGCCGCATCCGTAGACCGTCTGTGTGCGCAGGTTGCAGGGCAGTTTGCTCATGCGGTGCGTTGCCATGAGGGGTGCACCGATTGTTGTCATGCCCTTTTTGATATTCCTCTTATAGAGGCAGTATATCTTCAATATCATTTTTCTGCTTTGGATGATGATCTGAAACAGCGTATTTGGATCGATGCAGACAAGACGGATCGTCATATCGAAGTGCTCAAAAAACGCTTGTACAAGGAACACTCCCGCAGCGGTGATACGCAGGCCATTTTGCAGCAAGCCGCAAGTGAACGGGTGCGATGTCCGCTCTTGGGAGAGGATGACCGTTGTACACTCTATGATCACCGTCCGCTCACCTGCCGCATTTACGGTTTGCCCTTGGATGTGCACGGGCAGGGGTGTTCGTGCGGCTTGTCGGGGTTTGTGCCGGGAGAGCGCTATCCTGCCATTAAGGTGGCGCCGTTGCAGGACCGCCTGGTGGATATGAGTCGGCGTTTGCTTGCGTCGGTGGGGTCTCCATATCTCGATTTTGCCACCATGTTCGTGCCTGTTTCGCGGGCACTGCTGACTTCCTATGACGCCGTGTTTTTTGGTCTGAAGCAGCCGGATTCCGAGGAGAAGGGCGAATGAAGCGTTCCACTGCCATGACCCCGGAGCATGAGCGTCAGAAACGCGCCATTTATGACGCTATGTCCCCGCGGCGGCGGAAATTTATTGATCGGATCGGGTACGACCGCTGGGATCCTTTTGCCGAGCCAAAGGATCCCATTGAATGGCGCACCGATGGAACCAGTCGTACCACCCAACAATTGGTGCGGGAATTTTTGCAGCAGCATGCTCCGGAAAACTATAGCAACGGCTATGGCGCTGGAGTCCTGGAAATTTGTCTCGGTATCATCAATGGCGATGATCGGTATATTGGGATGTATGAGTTTGCTTTGTGGTACGCAGAAGAATTGAAAAAAAGCGGGCTCAATATCCGGGATTATCGTCCATAAACCAAGGAGAACTGCGTGTCGTCGAAAATTCAGCCGGATTACGGACCACAAGATCCGGAATCCATTAAAATTGCCTTGCAAGAGAATCCAGATTCCGCAACGTTGTTGTACAATCTTGGGGTTTCGTTGATTGCCCAGCGCCGTCTTGATGAAGCGGAAAAGGCTTTTCGGGATGCCTTGGCGCTGGAGCCGGAAATCGCAGAGGCGTATGTGCAGTTGGGCGGTCTGGCCATGCACCGTGGCGATCTGGATGCATGTTTGGAAATGAACAAAAAAGCCGCGCAAATTCGTCCACGCTTTGCTGTTCCGTGGGGGAACATTGGCTTCGTGTACATGCAGCGCCAAGAGCCGGATAAAGCGGTGAAGGCGCTGAAAAAAGCATTGAGTCTGGATCCGAAGTTTATTCAGGCCCATACGACTTTGGGGAGTGCCTATCTTGCTTTGGGCGATCCGGATGGCTGTATCATGCAATGTATGAAAGCTATTGAGATCGAACCCATGTTTGGCCCGGCATACAATAATATCGGCCTCGCCTATTTGGAAAAAGGCGAGGTGGAGAAGGCGGTTCCGTATTTTGAAAAAGCCCTGGAAACGGGGTTTGAGGTGGAGAAGGCGGTGCTGGAGGAAATTGCTCCGTACCGTTCGGGCGCACAAAAACCATGAAAAAAAGATTTTCTGGTTGACTTTTTTGGGGCTTTGAACCATGCTTCACAAGCAGTGAGAATTGAGTAACTGTTTGAAATCGTTGGTGAGAGGTTGGCGGGCTTGATGGCCAAGCCTCGCAACACAAGTATCCGGTCTAATCTCAAGGAGGATGCGTAATGCCTAAACACGAGACCCCGTTGCTGGATCAGCTGCAGAGCGGTCCCTGGCCGAGTTTTGTGACGGACATCAAGGAGGAAGCTGAGCGCCGTCACAAAAACGAGCGGAATGTGGAATTTCAGGTTCCGGTAGATGTCTGTGACGACCTGCTCGGCTTGTTGGAGCTGTCGTATGTCGATGGCACCACCCACTGGAAACACGGCGGTATCGTCGGCGTGTTCGGGTATGGTGGCGGCGTTATCGGTCGTTACTGCGACCAGCCCGAAAAGTTCCCGGGCGTGGCCCATTTTCACACGGTGCGCGTGGCGCAGCCTGCCGGCTTGTACTACACCTCCGAGTACCTGCGTCAGCTGTGTGACATCTGGGAGCTGCGCGGTTCTGGTCTCACCAATATGCACGGCTCCACGGGTGACATCGTGCTCTTGGGCACCACCACGCCGCAGTTGGAAGAGATCTTCTTCGAACTCACTCACAAGATGAATACGGACTTGGGCGGCTCGGGTTCCAACCTGCGTACTCCCTCCTGCTGCTTGGGTGAGTCCCGCTGTGAGTGGGCCTGCTACGACACCCAGGAGCTGTGCTACCAGCTGACCATGGAATACCAGGACGAACTCCATCGTCCGGCCTTCCCCTACAAGTTTAAGTTCAAATTCGATGGCTGCCCCAATGGCTGTGTGGCCTCCATCGCCCGTTCCGACATGTCCTTCATTGGTACCTGGCGGGATGAGATCCGCATCGACCAGGAAGCCGTTGCCGCGTATATCGGCGGTGAGTTGCAGCCCAATGCCGGCGCTCATTCGGGCCGTGACTGGGGTCCCTTCGACATCCAGAAGGAAGTCATCGACCTGTGCCCCACGGAGTGTATGTGGCTGGAAGACGGCAAACTCATGATCAACAATCGTGAGTGCACCCGCTGCATGCACTGCATCAACGTCATGCCCCGCGCCCTGCGCATCGGTAACGACCGCGGCCTGTCCATCCTCGTGGGCGCCAAGGCCCCGATCCTGGACGGCGCGCAGATGGGTTCGCTCCTCGTGCCCTTCGTCAAGGTGGAAGAGCCGTACGACGAGATCAAAGAGGTCATCGAGAACATCTGGGAATGGTGGATGGAAGAAGGCAAGAACCGTGAGCGCCTGGGTGAGCTCATCAAGCGTCAGGGTCTGGCCAAGGCCATTTCCGTCGTCGGCCTCAAGCCCATGCCGCAGCATGTGCAGGAACCCCGTCACAATCCGTACATCTTCTGGAAGGAAGAGGACGTGCCGGGCGGTTGGGATCGCGACATTGCGGAGTACCGCAAACACCATCAGAGATAAGAAGGGGGTAGACAATGGCTTTTGTTTCTTCCGGTTACAATCCCGAAAAGCCCTTGGAGAACCGCATTACCGATATCGGCCCGCGTCATTACAGCGACTTCCTTCCGCCGGTTATCGCCAAGAACAAGGGCAAATGGCTGTGGCATGAGATCATCGAGCCGGGCATTTTGATGCACAAGGCCGAAAGCGGCGACGAGGTCTACACCGTGCGCTGCGGCGCGGCCCGTTTGCTGTCCGTGGGCATGATCCGCGAGATCTGCGATATCGCCGATAAATTCTGCGGCGGCCACCTGCGCTTCACCACCCGGAACAATGTCGAGTTCATGGTGGGGACGTTGGAAGAGGCCAAGAAGCTCAAAGAGTACTTGAACAGCCAGAAGACCTCCACGGGCAACTACAAGTTCCCGGTGGGTGGCACCGGTGCTGGCGTGACCAACATCGTGCACACCCAGGGTTGGGTGCACTGCCACACCCCGGCCACCGATGCCTCGGGCACGGTGAAGGTGGTGCTGGACGAGCTCTTCGAGGAATTCCAGCAGATGCGCCTGCCCGCGCAGGTGCGTATCGCCATGGCCTGCTGCCTCAATATGTGCGGCGCTGTGCACTGCTCGGACATCGCTATCCTGGGCTACCACCGCAAGCCGCCCATCATCGACCACGAGTGGCTGGACAACCTCTGTGAGATCCCGTTGGCCGTGGCCGCCTGCCCCGTGGGCGCTATCCGTCCCACCAAGAAGGAAATCGTCACGGAGAAGGGGGAGACCAAGACCGTCAACACCGTGGCCATCAAGACCGACCGCTGTATGTTCTGCGGTAACTGCTACACCATGTGTCCCTCCCTGCCCTTGGCGGACAAGGAAGGCGATGGTCTGGTCATCATGGCGGGTGGTAAGGTCTCCAACCGCATCAGCAATCCCAAATTCTCCAAGGTGGTGGTGGCCTTCATTCCCAACGAGCCGCCCCGCTGGCCCACGTTGGCTAAGGTTGTGCGCCAGATCCTGGAAGCCTACGCCAAGGATGCCCGGAAGTACGAGCGTCTGGGCGACTGGGCCGAGCGCATCGGCTGGGAGCGTTTCTTCGAGAAGACCGGTCTGGAGTTCTCCGAGCACATGATCGACGACTTCCGCGATCCGGCCTACTACACCTGGCGTCAGACCACGAACTTCAAGTTCTAATTTGGTTTCTCTTCCTGGGGCTGGCCTTTGGGGCCGGCCCCATAGCTTCAAGCGAGGCGAGTTATGTCGGAAAAAAGTCCCAAAGAGATTGTCGTCGAGTTCATGCAGTCCAAGGCCAAACAGAAATCCAAGTTCTACTTCAATGATCTGGCGGCCTTGTTCCCGGACATGAAGCAGCGTGAAGCCAAAAAGCTCATCAACCAGTTGGTCAATGAAGGCGTTCTGGTATACTGGTCCAGCGGCAGCACCACCATGTACGGACTGCCCGGTGCGGGCAAACAGGCTGGAGCCGAAGGCGAGGAATAGCGTTCTCTCATGAGCGAAGCATTGTCCTGCCCTCGGCTGCTCGTCGCCGGTTTGGGCGGCGGGTCCGGCAAGACAATGGTGAGTTTAGGCCTGGCTCGCGCCCTGCGGGAAGATGGCCTGATCGTCCAGACCTTCAAGAAGGGTCCAGATTATATCGATGCTCAATGGCTCTCGTTGGCCAGTGGGCAGCCGACATCCAATCTGGATCCTTTTTTACTCTCTCCTACTCAATTGCGCCAGGTGGTGGCGGCGCGGGCGGCAGGCAAAGACTTGCTCCTCGTGGAGGGCAATCGCGGCCTTTTCGACGGTAAGGACGTTCACGGTTCTTGTTCGTCGGCGGAGCTTGCGCGCCTTCTTCAGTGCCCCGTGGTGGTGGTGCTCGACTGTACCAAGGTGACGCGTACCATGGCCGCGGTGGTCTTGGGGTTGGTACATTTTGATCCTCAACTCACCATCGGGGGGGTGATCCTCAACCGCACCGCCGGGTGTCGGCATCGGACCATCGTTCGTCAAAGCATCGAGACCTATACCGATGTGCCGGTGCTCGGAGAGCTCCCCAAACTCAAAGACAACCCCATTCCGGAGCGGCACATGGGGCTTACCTCCCATGCCGAGTGGGGCACGGACGCCCTTGCTGCGGTGGCGGCCAGGGTGCGGGAACACGTGGACATCGCCGCCTGTATGCGTTTGGCCCGATCCGCGCCGCATCTCCCCTTGTCGCCCCAAGAAGCTGCGCCGCTTTTTGTGCCTCGTGCATCCCGTGGAGTGCGTATCGGTGTCGCCTTGGACGCCGCCCTATGGTTCTACTATCAGGAAAATATCGATGCCTTGCGGGCAGCTGGGGCGGAAGTCGTGCCGTTTAGTCTGTTGCGGGACCCGGAGCTTCCGCCCATGCATGCGCTCTATCTGGGCGGGGGCTTTCCGGAGACCCTGGCTCAAGGACTGTCCGCCAACGTCTCCATGCGCGAGAGCGTGCGCCGGGCCGTGGAGCGGGGCATGCCGGTGTATGCCGAATGCGGCGGACTCATGTATTTGGCGCGGGAGCTCCATTTTCAAGATCAGGTGTATCCCATGAGCGGGGCGCTCCCCTTTGCCACCACGGTGTGTTCACGGCCGCAGGGGCATGGCTATGTGGCCGCCACCGTGACCGCCCCGTCACCGTTTTTTGCGCCGGGAACCAGGCTTCTTGGTCACGAGTTCCATTACTCCTGCTGTAGGGACTTGCCTGAAGGCGCGGACCTCGTTTTGCAACTCGACCCTGGTGTGGGCATGGCTGCGGGCCGTGATGGCTTGGTGTGGCGCAATGTCTTGGCCTCCTATACCCACATCCATGCCGTGGGCGTGCCTGCTTGGGCCGATGCCATGGTGGAGGCTGCGATGGCTTTTGCCGCTTGCCTGTCGGGTGAACCCTTGGAGAATTTACGACGCAGTGCTTGACACAAAAGATAATTATTCCTAAAAAGAACCCATCGGAACACCAACAGGAGGAGTTGTATGGGACAGCTGCGTCGCTTCAAGGATTTGGTCATTGATTGGGAAATGACGCCCGAGGATGCGGTGGCTCTGTATCTGGAATGGGGCAAC
Source organism: Thermodesulfomicrobium thermophilum DSM 16697 (assembly GCF_059568695.1). NCBI lineage: Bacteria > Pseudomonadati > Thermodesulfobacteriota > Desulfovibrionia > Desulfovibrionales > Desulfomicrobiaceae > Thermodesulfomicrobium > Thermodesulfomicrobium thermophilum. The sequence goes on from NZ_JCANTW010000017.1 coordinate 104,393, forward strand.
AATGGATATCGCGGGGGCTACCAGAATGCCGTGCGCAGCAAGACGGACCATTCCAACTACTTTGTGGTCAATACCTGGAAGACTCCGCCTACGGTAACCTTGGTGCGCCGTAATTCCGATGGAGCCGAAGAACTGGTGGAGCTCCCCTTGCCGGAGTCTTTGGCGCGGGATTTTGTCACCAGCGTCCATGGGCATAAAGGGGTATACGGGGTCAACGAGCCTATCCGCCAGTGGTTAGAGCGTGAGATTTTTGGCCGCTGATGAAGGCCTCTTTCCATCCACCAAAGCCGGAATGTTCCGGCTTTTTTTATGACCTCAAGGAGCTTGCATGAGTTGCCAACGCTGCGGCACGTGCTGTCGGAAAAGTGGTCCAACCCTGCGCATGCAGGATCGTGCCTTGGTGCATTCTGGCGATATTCCGGTGGGGGATCTGGTTTGTGTTCGGCGTGGGGAGTTGGCGTGGGATCCGCGCAGCAATGCGTTGCTGCCGGTTTCCCAAGAGATGCTCAAGATTCGTGGCCAGGGGGAAGGCTGGACGTGCCTGTATTATGACCCCGGGCGGCGGGCTTGCGCCCGCTATGCGGTGCGTCCGGTGGAATGCCGGGTGCTTTCCTGCCAGGATCCAGGACCACTTTTGGCGGTGATGGACGAGCCGCCCCTTTCCCGCGATGCTCTTTATCCCCCGAAAAGCGCTCTGGCCTTGGTCGTCGCAGAGCATGAAGCGAGCTATCCCGCAGGCCAGGCCGTGGAGTGGGCGCAGGACTCGACGACTCTTGCCCTGGCACACGATCTTGCCCGCCGGGAGGCGCATTTCCGGGCGGCACTTGCGGAGCGGCTGGCCGTGGATGATGTTTGCTTGTGGCCCTATCTGGGGAGACCCTTGGCGCAGATCGTGGATGCGGTGCGTCAGATGCTGGGGATTCGTTGACAATTTTGTTGAAAATATTATGAGAGGCCAAACTGGTTGTGCCAAGGAGCGTCTATGGCAGTAGAGTACAAGGACTACTATAAACTCCTCGAGGTCCCACGTACGGCCTCTCAGGAAGATATTTCGCGCGCATTCAAGAAATTGGCCCGCAAATACCATCCTGATCTCAATCCAGGAGACCCCAAGGCCGAGGCCAAATTCAAGGAGATCAACGAGGCCTACGAGGTCTTGAAGGACCCGGAAAAGCGCAAGCTCTACGACTCCTTGGGGCCGAATTGGAAAGAAGGACAGAATTTTCAACCACCGCCGGGTTTCGAAAACGTCCGCTTCCACTCTACGGGTTTTGGCGAGAGCGGCCTCGGCGGTTCGGGGTTCAGCGACTTTTTTGAGATGTTCTTCGGCGCCCCAGGCTTTGATGTGGGCGGTGCGGGCTTCCGGGACGGCGCTTTCGGGGGACAGTTTGGCGCTCGGCGTGCCCGGGGACAGGATGCGGAGGTTCCGCTGACGTTGACGTTGGAGGAGGCCTACCGTGGTGGCCCCAAGACGATCACCGTGCAGGAGCGCCAGGTGGGGCCGGACGGACGGCGTCACTTCGCTCCCCGCACCTTGAACGTCACCATCCCGGCCGGGGTAAAGGACGGCGCCAAGATCCGTCTGGCAGGCCAGGGTGAACCTGGGGTGGGCGGCGGCCCTGCGGGAGACTTGTATCTGCGGGTGGAACTCGCCCCGCATCCGGTGTTCAAGGTGGCAGGAAACGACGTCATTTATGACTTGCGTCTTGCTCCGTGGGAGGCGGTGCTGGGAACGAGCGTGCGCGTGCCCACCTTGGAGGGTGAGGTGGACCTCAAAGTGCCGCCGGGCATCAGCAGCGGTCAGAAGATTCGTATCCCCGGCCGGGGGCTGGGGACCAAAGGACAACGCGGGGATCAATTGGTGCGGGTGATGATCCGGTCGCCCAAGAATCTGAGTGCGCGTGAGCGCAGTCTGTGGGAAGAATTGGCACGCACCTCGACATTTTCTCCGAGGACCTAGGAGGGCAGCATGACCTTACTCCATACGTATACCGCCATGCCTGTAGCCTCGGACCGTATCGCCAAGATGGAATTTTTGGAGCTTACGGGCATTGACGAGAAAGAACTCATGGAACTCATTCACATGGAGTGGATTTCACCCATTGTGACTGCCCAAGATGAATGGTTGTTTTTGGTTCGTGACGTGCCGAGGGTCCGCAAATACGTCCGTATTTGTGATGATTTTGAACTTTCTCCCATTGCCGGCACGATCATCGTCGATCTGTTGCATCGCATTGCAACATTGGAGCGGCGCATTCAGGAGCTCGATGCTCTAGCGGCGCTGTAAAAAACAGAGAAGGAGGATCCTATGGATCTCAATCGTTTTACCCAGAAATCGCAAGAAGCCTTGGCCGCGGCGCAAGCCTTGGCCGTACGCCATGGGCATCAAGGAGTGGACGGCGAACATCTGCTTGCCGCCTTGCTCGATCAAGAAGGAGGTTTGGTCCCGCGGATCATGGAGCACATGGGCTTGCAGCCGCGGCGTTTGCGCGAGGCCGTTGATGGGGAGCTCGCGCGTATCCCGCAGGTGAGCGGGCCGGGAGTGCAACCCGGTCAGGTGTATTTGACCCAGCGGGCGAGCCAGGTGCTGGTGCGGGCCCAGGATACGGCCCAGGCCATGAAGGATGAATATGTAAGCGTGGAGCATCTGCTCTTGGCGCTGGCGGACGAGAGCCCGTCCACCGGTGTCGGGCGGGTGTTTTCCGAGGCCAAGGTGACCAAAGACGCGTTGCTTGCAGCCATGACTGCGGTGCGTGGCAACCAGCGGGTAACCTCCGCCAATCCCGAGGAGACCTACGAGGCCCTCAAGAAGTACGGCCGGGACTTGGTGGATGAGGCCCGGCGTGGCAAGCTTGACCCGGTCATCGGCCGTGACAGCGAGATCCGCCGCTGTATCCGCATCCTTTCGCGCCGCACCAAGAACAATCCGGTGCTCATCGGCGAGGCAGGCGTGGGCAAGACCGCCATCGTGGAGGGGCTGGCCCAACGCATCCTCAATCAGGACGTCCCGGAAGGGCTCAAGGACAAGACCATCTTTGCCCTGGACATGGGGGCGCTCATCGCTGGCGCCAAGTACCGCGGTGAGTTCGAAGAGCGTCTCAAGGCGGTGCTCAAAGAGGTCCAGGCATCAGAAGGCCGCATCATCCTCTTTATCGATGAGCTCCACACCATCGTGGGCGCGGGCAAGGCCGAAGGCGCCATGGATGCAGGCAATCTCCTCAAGCCCATGCTTGCCCGGGGAGAGCTCCATTGCATCGGCGCCACCACTTTGGACGAATACCGCAAGTACATTGAAAAAGATCCGGCCTTGGAGCGTCGTTTCCAGCCCGTGCTCGTGGATGAGCCCAGCGTGGAGGACGCCATCTCCATCCTTCGGGGGCTGCGGGAGCGCTTCGAGGTGCACCATGGTGTCCGCATCGCCGACGCCGCCCTGGTCACGGCCGTGACTTTGTCACACCGCTATATCTCCGACCGGCAATTGCCGGACAAGGCCATTGACCTCATCGATGAAGCCGCGGCCATGATCCGCACGGAGATCGATTCCCTGCCCACGGAGCTCGACGAGATCAACCGCAAGATCATGCAGCTCGAGATCGAGCGTGAGGCCCTGCGCCGTGAGACCGATACGGCCTCCAAGGAACGCTTGGCCAAGTTGGAACGGGAACTGGCGGACCTCAAGGAAGAGCAGACCGCTTTGCGCGCCCAGTGGGAAAAGGAAAAGGCCTCCATCGAGGGCGTGCGCCAGATCAAGGAGGAGATCGAGCGCACCCGCCTGGCCATCGAAAAGGCGGAGCGCGAGTACGACCTCAACCGGGCTGCGGAGCTGCGTTATGGGCGGCTGGCGGAGTTGGAGCGTAAGCTCGCCGAGGCCCAGGGCGGCAGCGAGGAGGAGAAGCGTCTGCTGCGCGAGGAAGTGGGGCCGGATGACGTGGCCGCCATTGTCTCCAAGTGGACCGGCATCCCGGTGACCAAGCTCTTGGAAGGGGAGCGGGAAAAGCTCCTCAAGCTTGCGGACGTGCTCCACGAGCGGGTGGTGGGGCAGGACGAGGCCGTGCAGGCGGTCGCGGATGCGGTGCTGCGCGCCCGTGCCGGACTCAAGAATCCCAATCGGCCCATTGGCTCGTTCCTCTTCTTGGGTCCTACAGGCGTAGGCAAGACCGAGCTGTGCAAGACCCTGGCGCAGACGCTCTTCGACACCGAAGAGAACATGGTGCGCCTGGACATGAGCGAGTACATGGAAAAGCATTCCGTGGCCCGACTCATTGGCGCGCCTCCAGGATATGTGGGCTATGACGAGGGCGGACAGCTCACCGAGGCGGTGCGGCGCAAGCCCTACTGTGTGGTGCTCTTTGATGAGATCGAGAAGGCGCATCCCGACGTGTTCAACGCCTTGCTCCAGATCCTTGATGATGGGCGGCTCACGGATAGCCATGGCCGCACGGTGGATTTCAAGAACACCATCGTGATTCTGACCTCCAATATCGGCTCGCCCACGCTCCTCGAGGGGATTACTGAATCCGGGGAACTGCGTCCCGGGGTACGCGATGCGGTGCTCCAGCAGCTGCGCAGCCACTTCCGTCCGGAGTTTTTGAACCGCATCGACGAGATCGTTCTCTTCAAGCCGCTGCTGGTGGAGCAGGTGATGCGGATCGTGGATCTGCAGATGCAGCGGCTCCAGGCCCGCTTGGAGGAGCGCCAGATCCAGTTGCAGCTCACCGAGGCTGCCCGGCAGTGGATCGCCCGGGAAGCCTACGACCCGGTGTACGGTGCCCGGCCGCTTTTGCGTTTCCTCCAAACCCATGTGGAAACCCCGTTGGCGCGGCAGATCATCGCCGGCACCTTGCGGGACGGCCAGACCGTTACCGTGGACGTGGATGGCGACCAGTTGGCTTTTCGAGCGGATTGACGCCTGCTGGCGGTCACCGAGCGCGGCCCTGGGAGGGACTTTCCTTCCCAGGGCCGTTTGTGTTGGGAAGCTCTGGGTGGGGCCATTGGGGTGGGTGGTAGTCCACGCGTACGGCCTCTGCCGATAGCGGACAGACGAAGGAGAGATGGGCGCATGCCAAAAGGAGCACGGGGTGGGCGGGCCCACCGTAACGGGCGTCCCCCACTACGGGCATGTGGAGGTGGCGGGCGGCATGGATGCGGATTTGGTGACGCCTGCCGGTGGCGAGATGCACGTGCACCCAGGTGCGGCCATCGTTTCGGGCGAGGACGGAAAAATGGCTGCAGGCGGCTTGTCGCTGGATGGGGGCGTTGACGGTGATTTCCTCCCAGGACGCCTGGCCTGCCAGTACGGCGGCGTAGGTCTTGGTGATACGGTTCTCCTGCATCCAGCGGGAGAGGGCGGCCATGGATGCGGCCGTGTGCGCCAGGAGCACGAGGCCTGAAGCCGCGGTGTCCAGGCGGTGCACGGGGTGGAGCTCGCCGGACTTCCCCAAGTGCTGTGCCGCAAGGCGGGTGAGTGCCAGGTGGTCGCCCCACGGGGATCCTTGAGTGGGGATCCCAGGGGGTTTGGCCCAGATGCTCCAGGCATCCCGGCGCATGATGGGAGAAAGCATTGGTGCTTGCAATCGCAGCAGGCGCGGGTCATACCAGATTGCAAGTTCCTGACCGGGGCGCACCATGGCCTGCGCCCGCCGCAGTCGGCGCGGCTTTTGCCCTGCTGGGTGCAGCCATACCCCGCCTTTGGTCATGCAATCCTTGATGCGGGATTTGGAAAGGCCTGTGGCCTGGGCGAGGATGTCCACGGCTACGCCAGCAGCCAAGACGGGGATACGGCGGTGGAAGCGTTCCATGCCGCGGCCGCTACAGGGGTGCCCCCTCCTTGTCCAGAGGAGTATTCTGGGTGGTCGAAAGGGCTTGTGCATCAAGCGCGGACCGGGCTTTTTTATCTTCGAATGTATGCAAGATGTGTCTCATTGAGATTGTATTTTTTTATCTGATTATTTTCAAGCCGTTGAGAATAAAAAAATCAATAAAATGGGTGACTCATGTGTAAAGTCGGTTTCATTGGTCTGGGTATCATGGGAATGCCAATGTCTTTCAATGTCTTGAGAAATGGATACGAATTAGTTGTATACAATAGAACATCATCGAAAACACTGCCTTTGGTCGAAAATGGGGCACAGGCGGTGAAATCTCCTTTTGAGGTAGCACAGAATAGCGATGTCATTGTAATGATGTTGACTGGGCCAGAAGCGATCGATCAGGTTGTTTTTGGGGCTAACGGCCTCTTTTCTGGCCTCAATGAGAAAAAATATCTGATCAACATGAGTTCAGTCTCTCCTGATTACACTAAAGAGATCGCAAAGAAGATAGAGCCCTCTGGGGTCAAATTTATCGATGCACCTGTATCTGGATCGAAAAAGCCTGCAGAAGATGGACAGTTGGTTATTTTGGCTGGAGGAAAAGAAGAGGACGTGCGCGATGTCGAAGATGTTCTGCTGGCTATGGGGAAAAAGGTGGTGTACTGCGGCCCGGTGGGCCATGGTTCGATGATGAAAATGACTATCAATCTACTTCTGGGGGTGATGATGGCCGGGATGGCGGAAATGATGCATTTCGGTCAGAAAGGTGGACTGCGTAAAGAAACCATGCTGGAAGTACTGTATTCTGGAGCTTTGAATTGTCCATTGTTCCAGCTCAAAAACGATTTGTTTTTAGAGGAAAAGTTTACTCCACAATTTCCTTTGAAGCACATGAGCAAAGATTTGCGTTTTGTTATGCAGACCGCGCAAACAACAGGAGCGATGATTCCAGAAGCGACGACAGCATTGCGTTTTTTTGAAATTGCTGAAAAAAACGGCCTCGGCGAAGAAGACTTCGCTGCTGTATACAAGGTATTCCAACAAATGGTGTCGTAACGACGTGGATGCCAGATTTGGAGTGGTTCTGTATTGGAAAAGCATAGTTCAAACAGGGGCTTCTCTTGCACTCCCTGCGGCGATGGCCTCGTAGCCGAGCATCTTGACAAAATCGATTTTTTCCGCGACGAACTTCTCATGTTCAACGCAACTTGCCCCATTTCTTGGTTGTGGTGGCGGCACACGCAGTGTGCCGGGGGAGGGCGTTGACTCGTAGAGGCGATATACATCGCACACCCAAGCCGCGGCAGAATGATTCTGACCGCGGCTTTTTGTATTCAAGGAGGTCGATATGCATCAGTTTTCTGGGTTTTTTGGACCTTACGGCGGGCAATTCGTCCCAGAGCCAGTGAAGTCCATGCTGGATGAGTTGGATCATGCGTTTCAAAAATATCGCAATGATCCAGATTTTCTTGCGGAGTACGAATATTATCTGCGCGAGTACGTCGGAAGGCCAAATCCTTTATATTTTTGTGCAAATCTGACCAATCATCTTGGCGGCGCAAAAATATATCTGAAGCGGGAAGATTTGAATCACTTGGGTGCCCATAAAATCAACAACACGCTCGGGCAGATCTTGCTTGCAAAGCGTATGGGGAAAAAGAAGATCATTGCGGAGACTGGCGCCGGACAACATGGAGTGGCCACGGCTGCGACGGCTGCCCTCATGGGCATGGAATGTACCATTTACATGGGCGCGGTGGATGTGGAGCGGCAGCGCCTCAATGTCTTCCGCATGGAGATGATGGGGGCCCGGGTGGTGGCGGCCCAAAGCGGGCAGAAAACCCTCAAGGAGGCCGTGGACGAGGCCATCGAGGCCTGGGTGCGGGAAGGCGATGCGTTCTATCTTTTGGGCTCTGCCGTGGGTCCGCATCCCTATCCCATCATGGTGCGCGAGTTCCAGGCCGTGGTGGGGCGCGAGGCTCGGGAGCAGATCCTCGCGCACGAAGGCCGCTTGCCTTACGCCTGCATTGCCTGTGTGGGCGGCGGCTCCAATGCCATTGGACTGTTTTCCGGGTTCATGGATGATGCGGAGGTCCGGCTCATCGGCGTCGAGCCTGCGGGCCGCGGCCTGGAGTACGGGCAGCATGCGGCGACTCTGTGTTTGGGCGAGCCGGGCACCATGCATGGATTCCATTCCTACATGCTGAAGGACGCAGCGGGGGCGCCTGCGGAGGTGTACTCCATCTCTGCCGGCCTGGATTACCCCAGCGTGGGGCCGGAACACGCCTTCCTCAAGGATTCGGGGCGAGCGCAGTACGTGTATGCCAGCGATCAGGAAGCCGTGGACGCCTTTTTCCTGCTCTCGCGTTTGGAGGGGATCATCCCTGCCCTGGAGTCCTCCCACGCCCTTGCCCATGCCGTGGCCCTGGCGCCGACTCTGCCTGGGGACGCGGCCTTGGTGGTCAATCTGTCGGGGCGCGGCGACAAGGATGTGGAGCAGGTGGAGCGCTTGGTGCGCCAGGGAGAACTCCGCATTCCATCCCTGTGAGCCAATAAAAAACCCCGACGGTCGGAGAGGGCCGGCCGTCGGGGAAGCTTTGGTGCGGGGGTGTTAGTTGTCTTCAGGCCGCAGGATGGTCTTGTCCAGCAGGATGACCACGCCGATGAGGGCGGCCACGAAAAGCAGAAAGGAAAAGAAGCCAAAGCCGCCGCTTTTGGCCTCGTGCCCTGCTTCAGGGGCGTGGGCGTCTTGGGTCGGCGTTGCATGGGCGGCTGCCATGGTCTGGGGCGCTTCGGCGTCGTGTCCGGCGGCGTTTTCCGTGTGTTGGACGGGAGCTGTAGGCATGGTTTCTTTCTGATGCGGAGCAGCAGCGTGCTCCTGGGTGTCCGCCGCGTGCGCGTCACCACCGCCATGGGGATCCGCAGGCACGGCAGCGAGCAGTGCCGCCTGGTTGGGGTGTTCTCCCAAAAAGCGCACCTGCCCCGAAGTGATGTCATAGATGGCGCCTACCACCGCGGTTTTCCCCTGGGCCGCGCGCTTGGCGATGGCTGGGCTGCGTTTGAAGATATCCTCGATAGTCTGCCACACATTGGCCTCGATGACCGCGTCGATGAGGGCGTTTCCTTCCAGTTCCGGATGGGCATGGCGGGTGGCTTCCAGGGCAGGGATGATGTTGTCTACCAACTGCGGGATGGAGCCGTGCACTTCCGCCCCCGTGGTCACTGCGGTGACCGCGCCACAATGGGTGTGGCCCAGGACGACGAGCACCGGGGTGCCCAGGTGGTCCACGCCGTATTCCATGGAGCCGATCTCATCGGTGTCCGCCACGTTGCCTGCAACCTTGATGGTGAAAATGTCCCCAATGCCCTGATCGAACACGATCTCCACAGGTACTCGGGAATCCGAGCAGGCAAGGACCGTGGCAAAGGGTTTTTGCCCGAGGGTCGAGGTGACCAGGCGGCGGGCGGTATCCAGGTTGGGATGGAGGCTGCGGCCCTCCTGAAAACGGGCATTGCCTTCCTGAAGACGCTGCAGGGCCATGGCCGGGGAACTTCCTTCGCCGTCGGCGGTCGCCCAGAGAGATGCGGGCATGGCGAGCAGCACAATGGCCAGCAGGAGCGCAGAGAAACGGTGCATAGACTCTCCTTGAATGGGTGGGATTTGTGAAAAAGGTGGCATGCCCCTACTCGAGATGGTCCTCTTTTTCAAGAGAGGCCCAGGCAGCGCAGAGCGCTTCTTTGTAGGCTTCGATGGCGTCCCGGTGGTGATGCGCCCAGACTTCTGCCCCGCACTCCGTGCAGGTGATGCGAGCGGTCGCTCAGGGGCCGGAGATGCGGGCGCGGCCATGACATACAGGGCAGGGGAGGAATATGGATTCCATGTGGGCATGGATAGTCCCCTTGGTCCGCATTGCCAAGCTTGCTTGGCGGGGAGCGGTCTTTTATGGAAGGACCGCAAACGGTAAGGGGGTGCGGTATGGCTCGGTGGCCCTGTGGGATTTTGGCAATGGTGCTGATCACCACAAATGGTTGGTGCGCGATGCTCCGGTTCCCGGTGAGCGCCAATGCTACGCTTCCAGCGTCTTCCGTGCCCTCGGCCTCCTCGGTACAGGAAGAACGGTCTGCATTGGTTCCGGAGCGAGTCTCTCCTGCGCCTGCCATGCCCCCGGCATCGCTTGCTGCCCCCACCGAGACTGTTGACTCTGGGCCTGTTCAGCCGCTTGCCCCGCCGGCCCGTTCCCTCCCTCCTGCTTCGCTTGCGCCCGAAAAACCGCTTCCCCTTCAGGAGGCAGCGGCGCCTGGAGTCTCCAACGCCACGCCCCTTGGCGCCGCGCTGCATGAGGAGAAAGCTCCGTCTGCCAATGGCACGGTCTCTGCGGAAAAACCTTCCCGCAAACCGCTTCCGTCTTCGCCCTCGGTGGTTTCGCCCGCGTCACCCCAGGCTCTGTATGACGCCGCCATGGAGGCCTACCTGGCCAGGCGTTACGCTGCGGCGCGAACGACCTGGAAGCACTTGCTTGCCCGGTACGGCGCTTCTTCGCTGGCGCCCAACGCCCGGTACTGGATTGGTGAAACCTGGTACGCCCAAGGCCGGCTCATGCAGGCCATTTGGGCGTGGGAAGAGGTGCTGCGCCTGCATCCACGCCACGCCAAGGCGTCGGATGCGCTGTTCAAGATCGCCCTTTCCTGGCATCGTATGGGCAAGACGCAGGCGGCCCGGGCTTTGTGGCGGCGGGTGATGGCGGAATACCCGGGGACGTCGGCTGCGCAGCTCGCCCGGCAGCGGCTGGCGGGGTCGTGATGGATGAGATTACGGCGTCTTTGGCCCTGCGTCACACCCGCGGGCTTGGAGCGCGCACGTGGAAGCGGCTCGTGACCGCGTACGGGACGGCCCAGGCTGCGGCCGAGGATTGGCGGCATTGGGCGGAGCGCCGGTTGGCCTCCGCAGCGGTGGCGCAGTCCTTTGGTGCGGCCGCTTGGCGCGAGGCGGTTCAGGCGGAGATGCAGGCCGCACGGCGTCTTTCGGCCCGCATCGTCCCGTGGAGCGACGCAGCCTATCCTCCGCTTTTGCGTGCGATCGCCGATCCGCCCATCCTGCTGTACGTCCAAGGGCGCCCCGAATTGCTTTCGGGGCCATGTGTCGCCGTGGTGGGCTCCCGGCGTCCCTCGCGCTATGGGACCGACGTGGCCCACGCCATTTCTCGGGACCTGGCGCGCGCCGGGGTGTGCGTGGTGTCGGGACTGGCAGTGGGCATCGACCGGGCGGCGCACCAGGGGGCGTTGCCTGAGGTCGGCAGCTCGTGCGCCGTGCTCGGCACCGGCATGGATTTGGTGTACCCTGCGGGGCATCGGGAGTTGTGGCAGCGTCTGGCTCAAGACGGGGTGCTGGTCACGGAGTTCGCCCCAGGCACGCGACCGGAGGGCCGGAATTTTCCGTACCGCAATCGTATCATCAGCGGCATGAGCCTTGGCGTGGTGGTGATCGAGGCGGCGCTGAGAAGCGGCACTGCGGTTACAGCGGCGTTGGCCCTTACCCAGGGGCGTGAGGTGTTCGTCGTTCCTGGGCCGGTGACGGCGGACACGTTTCACGGCTCCCACCAACTGCTTCGCGACGGCGCCACCTTGGTGCAAAGCGGGGCGGACGTGCTCCGTGAGTTGACAGAACCGCTGCGCCGGTACGCCGGGGATCCTCCTGTCCGTACTCCAGAGCCTGAAGCAGTTCCTCTTTCTCCTGCGCCGCCTTCTGCGCCTCCGCCCCCCGCGTTTCCTTCCGAAGATGCCCGCGCGGTGTGGCAATGCCTGCATCCTGAAGAGGCCCGGCATGTGGATGCCGTGGCCCAAACCTTGGGTTGGGATGCGGGGCGGGTGAGCGCGGCGCTCCTTCTTTTGGAGATGGAAGGCCTTGTGCGCCAAACTCCGGGCATGTACTATACGGCATTGCGGGGTTGATGGAGGAACTATGCGTAAAATTGCTCTCGATGCCGCCGAAGAGGGCATGGTCTTGGCAAAGCCCGTAACCCGGGACAATGGCATGGTGCTTGTGGCTGCGGGGACGGCCGTGACCGCGGCGCTCCTTGATCGGCTGCGGCGCATGGGCATTGACCGGATCGTGGTGGAAGGCGACGAGCCTGGAGCCGCGCCGCTGGACGCCGCCGTCCGCTTGGCGCGCCTCGATCACCTCTTTCGGGGATTTCAGGACAATGTGTTCATGATGAAGATCAAGGCCATGGTCGCCCGCCGCATCGCCCGCAAGGCTCAGGCCGCTGCCGCGCAAGGAGGAGAAGATGCCGGAAACGGATCTGCGCACGGAGTATAAAGGCCGCATCCTGGCGGTGAAAGACCTGCCTTCGCTTCCCTCGGTGCTGGAAGAGGTGAACGCCTTGGTGGAGAATCCGCACTCGTCCACCGAGCAGATCAGCAAAGTCATTGCCAAGGACCAGGTGCTTTCGGCCAAGGTCCTCAAGATGGTCAACTCGCCGATATATGGCTTTCCGGGGCGCATCGGCTCCATCCAGCATGCCCTGGTGCTTTTGGGCTTCAATGTCATTCGCGGTATCATCATCAGCACCACTGTCTTCGACGCCATGAATACCGCCATGGTAGGGCTTTGGGAGCATAGCCAAGGCTGCGCCCTCGCCAGCTCCACCATTGCCCGCGCTCTTGGGTGCAAGGATCCGGAAGAATACGCTGTTGCAGGACTCTTGCACGATATCGGCAAGGTAGTGGTTGCCGTGCAAATGCCCGAGGCCAAGGCGGAGATCGATGCTGCAGTGAAAGATCACGACATGCGCTACATCGATGCCGAAAAACATATTTTGGGATTTTCCCATGACCGGGTCAATCTCTGGCTCTGCAATCATTGGAGCTTGCCGCCGAGCCTCAAGGAGGGACTTGCGTACCACCACAAGCCCATGAGCGCCTCTTTGTATCCCAAGACTGCACAAATCGTTCACTTGGCAGACTTTTTCACCCGGCTCTACGAAGTGGGAAGCGGCGGCGACGATCAAGTGAGCGCCGTAGATCCTCAGGTGCTGCGGGCTTTGGGCGTTACTGCGGCCTTGTGGGAAAGTATCCTTGATGACGTGGAGGCGGCCTTTGCCGATCTCTAGCTCATGACGCGGTCACGGCACTTTTTTCTTTTGAGTGCAGAAGAGGCCTTGGTTCAGCTCGTCCTCGGCGCATGGTCGGAAGACCAAGTGCGTTGGACGGTCTTTGCGCGCGGCCGTGCGGCCTTGGAGGAATTGTTGACCGCGCCCCCCGACTTGGTGCTCGTCGATGAACATTTGCCGGATATGTCCGGACTGGAGTTGGTGCAGCTCATCAAAAATGAAAACGTATATCGCCAGATTCCGGTGGTGGTGGCCTTTCGTGGGGTCGAGAGCCTTGTGGGGCGGGATATTGCGGCCTTGGAGGCGGACGATTTTCTCGTGCAGCCTTTGGGGGCGGAGGAGACCCGCGCCCGGATCCTTCTGGCCTATAGTCGCGCCGCCCGGGAGTTGGATGCCAACCCCCTGACCAAGTTGCCGGGCAATACCTCTATCATCCACCGCATTCAGGACCTTATCGACCGCCGGGAAGACTTCGCCCTGGCGTACGTGGATCTCGATTATTTCAAGGCATTCAACGACAAGTATGGCTTTGCCCGGGGGGATGAAGTGCTGCTCATGGCTGCCCGAGTGCTGGTGAATTCGGTGCGTGGGTTGGTGCGAGGGCCGCATTTCGTGGGGCACGTGGGGGGAGACGACTTCGTCTTCATCGTGCCCGAGGCCGATGTGGAAGGGGTGTGTCAGCGGATCATCGCTCATTTCGACGCCATTGTGCCGTCGTTCTATGATCCCGACGACCGGGAGCGGGGCGCCATCTTGTCGGTGGACCGCCAGGGGAGGCCGCAGGAGTTTCCCATCATGGCCGTGAGTATTGCCGTGGTCTTCAACCGCGCAGGGCGCCTCAAGCACTTTGGCGAGGCATCGGCGAGGGCCATGGAACTCAAAAAAATGGCCAAGAAAGATCCCAAGAGCAGCTATGTCCTGGATCAGCGCTCCTGAACCGGTGCAGCGGTTCTTCCAATCCCTCGCCGCCCGGGGGCTGCGGCAGGCGACTTTGGATGCGTATGCCACGGATCTTCAGGATTTCGAGACCTTCCTCGGCCGCGTTGGAGGTTCGCTGGCACAGCCGCACACGCTGACCCGAGAGCAGGTGCTCGCGTACGTGGCGGACCTGCACCGCCGCAAACTCGCCAAGACCACCGTGGCCCGTCGGCTTTCCGCCCTGCGCGCGGTGTTTCGTTTCTGGCTGCGGCACGGAATGGTGCTGCAGGACCCTGCCCGAGGGGTCCGCAACCCCAAGCAGCCCCGGCGTCGGCCCCGCGCCCTCAATGTGGACGAAACCATCGCCGTTTTGGATGCCGTGGCATCGGACGCCTCCCCGCAGGCGCTGCGGGACGCGGCGCTCCTGGAGCTCTTGTACGGCTCCGGACTGCGGGTCAGCGAGGCAGTGGGTCTTGAGGCCCCACAGGTGGATCTGGCCCAGGGCATGGTGCGGGTGACCGGCAAGGGCGGCAAAGAACGCTTGGTGCCCTTATCGGATGCCTCCCGTCGCCGGCTTGCTGCCCTTTTGGCCGGGCGGCGTCGGGGACCGGTGTTCGTCCACGAAGACGGCACGCCGCTCACCCGTGCGCAAGCCTATCGCATTGTGCGGGCCGCCGCAGAGCGCGCCGGCGTTCTGAAACCCGTCAGCCCGCACAGCCTACGTCACGCCTTCGCCACGCATCTGTTGGCTTCTGGCGCCGACGTGCGCGGGGTGCAAGAACTCTTGGGGCACGCCCGCATCAGCACCACCCAGCGCTATACCCACGTGGAGCTGGGCCACGCCCTGCAGGTCTACGACCGCTGCCATCCCCGGGCGCAAAAGGCGCACGAGTCCGGGGGCGCAGGACATGAGCCGTCCCAAAGCGATCCCGAAGATTACGACTCGTCGGTGTAGGCGGTGAAATGGGCCAGAGGGATGGTGATGTCCTGGAGGAGCACCCACAGGGCGATCATCTGGCGCAAAGAATGGTCTGCTTGGGCAAGGGTCTTGGGATCTGCGCCGTTGTCCGAGAGTTCGCCGATGGCGAGCAGCATGTCCCGCACGAGGGTACAGTCGGCCGCCATCTCCCGCACGAAGTCTTCGTAGGTGTCTGGTTGCTCGTCCGCGAGCTGATCGAGCATGCTCAGGGCGCGGGACAGGTGAAAGAGCGAGATGTCGGCAAATTCAGCCATAGGCATCCTTGTTGGGGCGATGGGAAGCAACCGGGGATTATACTAATTCCAATTTTCGTGAATCCGCATCATTGGTTTAGAGCCCGAGTTGGGCCAGGAGGTCGTCCACGGCGCTCTGATTGGTTCCTGCTTGCGGTCCTTTGAGTTCCGAGGCCTTGGCCTTGGACGCCTGCCGGATTTCTTCTACGGGCTTGTCCGGGTTTTCCTCCAGGGCCTTCATGGACAGACCGGCATCCACATACAGGTCAAAGACGATACGCTGCACTTCATCCAGGGCATGGACGATGCGCTTGATGCGTTGGCCGGTGAGGTCCTGAAAGCTCAGCGCGGTCATGATCTCCATGAGATCGGTGTCGAGCCCTTGGAGATAGGATTCGATCTCTGCTGCTCCTTGAATGCTGGCAGCTTTTTCACGAACGCGGGCAACGGCATCCATGTGTTTTTCCACGATGCTCATGATTTGTTCGGTGGCTTTTTCCGTGGTGTCTACAATGGCATCAAGCTGTTGAGATGTCTCGGAGAAAATATTTTGCGCATCCTCTCCGTTGATTTTCCCTGCAGATGTCGCTGAGTGGATTTCTTTATAGATGGATCCCAGCCCGGAATGAAGATCTTGAGTAATGGTTTTATAGAATTCACTCTCCGTGAGGGCCTTGGTGAGGGCGCGGTGGATTTCTTCGCTCAAGGTCTGGGCGATGACGTTGCGGATGGTTTCTTCCGCCCGATCGGCAATGTGTTCGACGATGGAATCGGCAATGGATGCGCTCATGCTCCCTCCGTGGTTGTCTGGCGTTGGGCCCGCAAGCTTTGGCGTTGTTCTTGAAAGACGAATTGGATGATTTTTTCCCGTTCGGATTCACGGATGTCGGTGAACTCCACGGCCCATAAGGCGGTGTCATCCAGCTGATCACGGCGGACGATGGTCCCCAAGGTGCCGGCCAGCTGCAAGGGAAAGGCGTTCAAGACCACAACGATTTCCACCTGCATCCCTATGGCAAAGGCGTGAGGCGAGCTCATACGTAATCCTGCGCCGCTGATGTCGTGCACGAGCACAGGGATGGGAAAGTCGTCCGCCAGTGAACGCTCGTTGAGTAGGTTGAGGATGGCGGTGAGTTTTTCGTCCATGGCCCGCAGGGTATGGACGATGGCCTCGGGCAGGCCCGGATCCAGACGTGCGGGCAGGCCCACGGCGCAGGCGGCGCATCCGGAAAAGAGCGGCTTGGTCTGCCCAGGCGGCAGGATGCGCGCGTGTCCTTTGCGGGCGGTTTCGATGCGGGCGTAGGTACGGTTGGGATGGCTCATGGGGTCACCAGGTCGTCAGGGTCGATGAGGACCTGCATGGCGTGCACCGGGCACACCAGGGTGCATTGGTTGCATGCGGTGCATTTGTCGCGGTCGAACTCTACGCGGCGGGTCTCCAGGTCGAGATGCAGGGCCTTGGACGGGCACATGGCTGTACACATGCCGCAATGCATGCAGGATTCTTCATTGCGGGTGATCTGGTTGGCCACCGGTGTCACCCGAATGCCATGCTCTTGGAGATAGGAAATGCCTTGCGTATAGTTTTCCCGTGTCCCCGCGAGCTCCAGGATCATGTGTCCCTCCTGGCGTGGATTGATGGACGCCTGGAGGATATTGAAGGTCAGGTCGAAGCGTTTGGCCAGATGGTACATCATGGGGCGGCCCGAGGTCTCTGGGGAAAAACGGAGGCTCACGATGCGGCTGACTTCATGGGTGGTCATAATACACCTCTATTTCCCGGAGAGGACGTCTTGGGCGCGCTTGGCTTCCGGGGTGTTGGGATACTTCTTGACGAGATCTTGCAGTACGAGCTTGCCCGCTTGCGTCTTTTTGAGCTTGAGAAAGGCCATGCCTTGCTTGAGCATGGCGGCGCGCAGCTTGGTGGAGTTGGGATATTTTTCGATGACTTCCTGGTAGGCGAGTACGGCCTTGGCGAACTCACCCATTTGGAAGTAGCTTTCCCCCTGCCAGAAGAGGGCGTTGGGGACGAGGGGATCCTTGGGGTTGGTTTGGACGAAATTCGCCCAGAGCTGCTGGGCCTTGGCGTAGTCCCGAGCGTAGAAGGCGTCGAGCCCCTGTTGGTAGAGCGCCGCGCCTGCCCCTTCGGCGGACGTTGCGGGCGCAGAGGTGGTGGACGGCGGCGTTTGGGTCGGGGGCAGCGGGGCAGGCCGCCCTTCTTGGGCGGTGGATTCTTGCGGTGTGGCCTGCGTCGGGGCGCCGATGCGCGTCCCCGTGAGTTCTATCCCCATCTGGCTGGCCAGGGTTTGCACCTGCTTTTCCAACTGGGCGATGCGGGCGTCGAGTTCCGCCGGAGAAAGCCCTGGGGCCATGCTGCCTTGACGTTGGAGGGAGTCCATCTGGCCGGAAAGGGTCGCCACCTGGCGGCGTAGGGATTCCACTTCCGCCCAAGTATTGGCCTGTGCTGGGGCGACGTTGGCCTCCATATGCTGGACGCGCGTTTCCAATTTTTGCCGTGCTTGCTGTTCGGCGTAGAGCTCCGAACGCAGGCGTGAGTAATCCGCAGTCCCCACACAGGCGGAAGTGGCGAGCAAGAGCAATCCCGGCCAAAAGTAGAGGCGCGTGTTCATAGGCGGTTTCCTTCGGTTAGGGTTTGCGGGCGCGTTTTCGTCCCGAGAGGATATAGCCAATGCCCCCGAAGACCGGCAAGATGATCTGGGCCACGAGCCAGGCCATTTTTTCCGTACTGGAAGGAAAGTCGTGGCGGTAGATGTGGGCGATGGCCCAGAGGTTGGGAAGGATGGGGACAAGGAGCAGGGGAATGGCGTAGATGAGTTTATCTGCTGGAATTTCCGCGATCCACATGATGCCTCCGAGTGGTGCAAATCCATATACCTATTGCGACACCGATGAGGGCCGTCAGGGCACGCGCATACCCCAGGTTCGCAAAAGTCGTTTCGTGGAAGGGCAGGAGCCCTGCCTGGATACTTCCCCAGGTGGTGAGGAAAATCCCTGCGGCCAGGCCAGAGCGGCTTCTGAGGCGCTCGCGCAGAGCACACAGTAGGGCAAAAAGGGCGATGGCCGCCAGTGCGAAGTAGACCGGCGTCGGGTGCAGGGGGGTGAAGAGCGGCCCTGCGGCCTCAGGATGGGTGAGGCGGATGCCCCAAGGCAAGGCGGTTGCTGGTCCGAAACCGCAGCCGGCAAAGAGACAGCCCATGCGGCCTATGGCCTCGCCCAGGGCCGCGGCTGGGGCCAGGGCGTCGAGCCAGGGCCAGAGGTCTGGATGCCGGTGTCCGATGGCGGCAAGGAGGCACGCCCCGCTCATCAGGGCCCCTCCGGCGTAGAGGAGTCCTCCGCGCCACAAAAACAGGATCTCTTCGGGATGTTCCCAAAAAAAGGCCGGGTGCAGTAGGACGTACCCCATACGGCCACCCACGGTTGCGCCAAAGATCGCAGCCAAAAGGAGCAAGGGGATGCGGCCTGCATCAAGGCCGCGCAGACGAGCTTCATGCGCGGCCCAGCCTGCAGCCCCAAGGAAGCCCGCCGCCAGAAAGACACCGTAGGCGTACAGGGTATACGGGCCTATGTGGAAGAGGACTGGGTACATGGGCTTTGCCATTGGGCGATAAGCAACAGGCCCACGCCCACACAAATGGCGCTATCGGCCACGTTGAAGGCGGGCCAGTGCCAGTCGCCCACGTAAACGTCGAGAAAATCCACCACCGCGCCGAAACGGAGGCGATCAATGAGGTTGCCTATGGCGCCTCCGAGGATCGCCCCGAGGCCGAGCGGATAGAGCCAGCCACGGTTGTCCTTGCTGCGGGCGAGCACCCCTAAAAACACTATCGCGGCCAACGTGATGAGGACGAAGAGGGGCTGTTGCCAAGAGACGTCCCACCGGTTGAGGAATCCAAAGGCCGCGCCCCGGTTTTGGCTGTGCACGATCTGGAAAAAGCCGGGAACAAGGCGCGGGCCGACACCCCAAAGGGGAATCGATGCCTGGACCCACGCCTTGGTGAGCTGATCGAGCAGGGTCACGCCCGTGGCAACCCCGAGGATCCATGGCAGCCGGTGGGGAAGTCTCATGCCGAGATGCCTCGAAGCACGGCGGTGCACCGCGGACAGGTATCCGGAGAGCCCGCGTCCTGCCCGACCGCTTCGTGGAAGATCCAGCAGCGGGCGCACTTGCGCCCGTGCGCTGGCGCCACATGAATCCAGGCACCCTCGAGATCCTCGCAGGCCACCGCATCCTGTGGGGCTGGGGAGGTGTGGAGGCTCAGCTGGCTCACGATGCACAGTTCCTGGAGATTGACACCGCCCTTCGCCATCTGGTCCGCCAGCTGGGCCGAGACGAAGACCTCCACACGGGATTCCAGGGAATGTCCGATCTCCTTGGCTTGGCGTTTGGCCTCCAGGGCCTTGGCGACTCCGGCGCGCAGCGCCATGAGGGTTTCCCAGAGTTTCTGCTCCTCGGCCGAGAGCTTGGGGTCCATGAGGAAGTCTTGGCGCAAGGCAAAGATGGTGGGCACATTGGGGCGCTGGGCCTGCGGCAGATGGAGCAGGACTTCCTCCGCCGTGAAGCTTAAAATCGGCGCCATGTCCGTCACCATGGTCATGAGAATGGACCAGAGCGCGGTTTGGGCCGAGCGGCGTTTGGGGCTGTCTTTGGCCTCAGCGTAGAGACGGTCCTTGAGGATGTCGAGGTAGAAGGAGCTTAAGTCCGTGACGCACAGGTTGTGCAACTGGTGGTAGATGCGGTGGAATTCGAAATCCGCGTAGGCCGCTTGCATGGCCGCGTGGCGTTTTTGCGCCAAATGCAGGGCGTAGCGGTCCACAGGTTCCATGGCGCTGGTGGGCACCGTGTGTGTCTGGGGGTCGAAGTCGTGGAGTACGCCAAGGATGAAGCGGCACGTATTGCGGATCTTGCGGTAGGCGTCCACCAGGCGTGAGAGGATTTCGTCGGAGATGCGCATGTCTTCCTGGTAGTTTTCGGACGCCACCCACAGCCGCAGGATCTCGGCGCCGAACTTCTGGATGATCTCTTGCGGCGCCACCACATTGCCAATGGATTTGGACATCTTGCGTCCCTGGCCGTCCACCACGAAGCCGTGGGTGAGCACGGCCCGGTAGGGCGCGGTGTCGCGGGTGCCCATGCTGGCGAGGAGCGAGGAGTGGAACCAGCCGCGGTGCTGGTCCGTGCCTTCCAGATAGAGGTCGGCGGGGAAACCGCATTCGGGCCGGCCTTCGAGCACCGCAGCGAAGCTGGTCCCGGAATCGAACCAGACGTCGAGGATATCGTCTTCTTTGACCCAACGACTGCCCTGGCAATGGGGACAGGTGAGTCCTTGGGGCGCCAGTTCCTCCACCGGGGTCTCAAACCACAGGTCCGCGCCGGTGGGATGCTGGGCGAAGCGCTCGGCGATGCCCTCGGCCCAGAGCGGATCCATGTAGGCTTCGCCACAGTCCTGGCACAAGAGCGCGATGATGGGCACGCCCCAAAGGCGCTGGCGGGAAATACACCAATCCGGCCGCGAGGCGATCATGTTGTGGATGCGCTCCCTGCCCCAGGCGGGGATCCAGCGCACGGCGGAGTCGATGGCCCGCAGCGCCTTGCCGCGCAAGTCTGCGTGTTCCATGCTGATGAACCACTGGGTGGTGGCGCGGAAGATGACGGGCTTTTTGCAGCGCCAGCAGTGGGGATACGAGTGGGTGATACGCTCCTCGGCCAGGAGATGGCCGCGCTCCCGCAGCACTTCGATCACCTGGGGATTGGCCGCAAAGACGTGGGTGCCTCCAAAGAGCTCGACGCTGGGCAAAAAGCGCGCTTCGTCGTCCAAGGGAGAGAGGATGTCGAGGCCGTAGCGCAGGCCGGTCTCGTAGTCCTCGCGGCCGTGCCCCGGGGCGGTGTGCACGCAGCCGGTGCCGGTATCCAGGGTGACGTAGTCGGCAAGCACGACGGGCGAGGGCCGGTCGTAGAAGGGGTGGCGGGCGACGAGACCTTCCAGGGCCGCGCCGTCGATTTCCGCGAGGATGCGCGGGGCCTCCCAGCCAAAGCGGCAGGCGCAGTCTTCCAGTAAATCCTTGGCGAGGACGTAGACGCTGGCGCCTGCGTGCACTGCGGCGTAGGTTGCCTCCGGGTGGACCGCCACCGCCAGATTGTCGGGGATGGTCCAGGGAGTGGTGGTCCAGATGACGATAAAGGCCGGAAGTCCTGCCGCCGCAGGGATACGGCGCGCCAATTCCGGCAGCGGAAAGCGGACGTAGATGGACGGCGAGGTGTGGTCCCCGTACTCCACCTCCGCCTCGGCCAGGGCGGTTTGGCAGGAGCCGCACCAATAGATGGGCTTTTTGGCGCGGACCACGGAGCCGCGGGCGGCGAAGCGGGCCAACTCACGGGCAGTGGCGGCTTCATAGTCCGGGGTCATGGTGAGGTAGGGCTTGTCCCACAGGCCGAAGACCCCAAGGCGGCGGAATTCCTCTCGTTGGATATCCAGGTAGCGGAGCGCGTACGCCCGGCAGCGGCGGCGGATTTCCATGGCCGGCAGGGAGGATTTCTCCGCCCCCAGTTCCTGCTCCACCTTGAGTTCGATGGGCAGGCCATGACAGTCCCATCCCGGGACGTACTGGGCCTGAAACCCGTTCATGTTGCGGTGTTTGACGATGATGTCCTTGAGGATTTTATTCATGGCCGTGCCCAGGTGGATGTGGCCGTTGGCATAGGGCGGGCCGTCGTGAAGGACGTAGGTGGGTCGGCCGTCGCTGGCCGCGACCATGGCCGCGTAGGCATTGGTCTCCTGCCAGCGGGCGAGGATCTTGGGCTCGTTGTGCACCAGGTTGGCCTTCATGGGGAAGGTGGTGGTGGGAAGATTGAGGGTCGATTTGTAGTCGTTCATGGGGGGGCTCCCAAAGAGCATAGATGTGGAAAGAAGCAAGAAATTTGCGGAAAGGACGGGGTGAAGTCAAGGCCGCAAGCTCCGAACATCTAACATGCGAGGATGGTTTTCTTTTCTGCCAGCTTTACTTTTTTTCCTCTCGTAATTAAGTATGCCTTCTTACCTATCTGTGTGAGGAGGCCAGCCATGGAAGCACAAGACCTGGAATACTTCCGCCGGCTTTTGACCGGGATGCTTGACGACATCCAGCGGCAAGGCGAGGCGACTCTTGAGGATATGTCGGAAAATGCAGAATACTATGCCGATCCTGCGGACCGGGCGTCTCTGGAGTCGGATCGGACGTTCATGCTGCGCTTGCGTGATCGGGATCGGAAGCTCGTCAAGAAGATCCGCGAAGCCCTGTCGCGCATTGAGGATGGGACGTTTGGTATTTGTGAGATGTGCGGCGAGGAGATCGCCATCGCCCGGCTCAAGGCCCGGCCGGTGACCACGCTGTGCATCGAATGCAAGAGTCGTCAGGAAGAAGAAGAGCGCCTGCGCGGCGATTAGCGGGCGAATGCCGTTTTATATCTCTTCGCGATGATCTCTCGCACAGGGATTCCCTGTGCGAGAGCTTTTTTCAGGAGCGCAGCCCGCATACCCGACCACGGTGATCCGGTGGGTGTGGGCCAGACGCAGGGCTGCTTCCAGCTCGAAGAAGAGGCTTCCGCCTGCTTCCACAGCCAGACAGCTTGCCTGGGCCGCCGCCATGGTTTCGATGGTCCGAGGGCCCACCGCCGGCAGATCCAGGGCCCGGTCCTGGCCGGGTTTGGCCCGTTTGACCACCACCGCCCCTGGGCCGCCGAGGTCTCCGGCGCGGGCGATGGCCTGGTCCGTGCCTTCGATGGCCTCCACCGCCAAGACCACTCCGTGGCGGACGACCACACATTGGCCTACGTCCCATTTCCCTACGGCCCCGGCGATTTCCCAGCCGAGGGCGATGTCCGTCCATTGCTGCTCCGTGGGCGAGGTGCGGGTGAGCACCCCTTGGGGCGTGATGAGGTGGGGCAGGAAGGTATCCGCCCCCACCACCTGCCAGCCTTCGGCTTCCAGGGTTTGGCGCACAGCCCGCAGGATGGCGTCGTCGCCGCGGGTGCGCAGGGAGAGGAGGAGGCGGGCGGCGCGAAGGTCCGGGACCAGGGAGAGGGCGCGCGGCTTGTGGATGGGGCCGGCAAAGACGATGTGGCTGACGCGCTGCTTACGAAAGAAATCGATGATCCCCCCCAGTTGTCCCAGCCGCAGCCAGACAAAGGCGTCACATGCCTGGGGGAGATCGGGTTCGGTGTCCGGGGCAAACCCCACGCCGACGACGCGCCAGCCGTGGTTGCGGGCCGCTGCGGCAATGGCGTGGGGAAAGCGGCTGCCGCCTGCCACCAGGCCGAGGGTTGATGGCATCCGCTGGTCCTCGATTTTTTAGAGCCGTTCGGGCGTGATGGTGCCGCGGGTGCTTTCCCGCACAAAGCGCAGGAGTTCCATGACCGGGGCGATGTGCCCGAACTCGGTTTCCACCTGCTGGAGGGCCTCGTTGCGTTCCTTGTGGGAGCGCCACAGGATGCGGTAGGCGGCCTTGAGGCCGCTGATCTCCTCGGCGGTGAACCCATGGCGCCGGAGTCCGATGAGGTTGAGGCCGTGCAGGCTGGCCCGTTCGCCCACAGCGAGCGTGTAGGGCGGTACGTCTTGGGCCACGCCGGTCTTGCCGCCCACAAAGGCAAAGTCTCCAATGCGCACGAATTGATGGGCCGCAGAGAGCCCGCCCATGACCGCGTGGTTGCCGACGACGACATGGCCGGCCAAGGTGGCGGCATTGGAGAAGACATTGTTGTCGCCCACCTGGCAATCATGGGCGATGTGGGCGTAGGCCATGATGAGATTGCCGGAGCCGATGCGCGTCACTCCGCCGCCGCCTTCGGTGCCGCGGTGGATGGTGGAGAACTCGCGGATGCGGTTGTTGTCGCCGATGATGAGATGGCTTTCTTCTCCGTGAAATTTGAGGTCCTGAGGTTCGCCGCCCACGCAGGCCATGGAGTGGACGTGGTTGTTGGCGCCCATGGTAGTGAAGCGTTTGATTTGGGCCGCGGCATCGATGGTGCAGCCATCGCCGATGGTAACGTGCTCTTCGACGATGGCGTAGGGCCCGACGGTGACGTTTTCGCCTAAAGCGGCGTCTGGGTGCACGATGGCGGTGGGGTGGATGGCAACAGGCATGGTCTTCCCTTGGGGCTAGTCGTCTTCGCGGGGGGCGATGGTGGCGGTGAGGATGGCCTCGGCCACGACCCGCTCGTCCACGTGGGCCTCGGCCTCGAATTTCCAGAGTCCCAATTTGTGTTTGATGTGGCGCACATGCAGGTGGAGCTGGTCGCCGGGAAACACCGGACGCCGGAAGCGTACTTTTTCCATGCCGCTGAAGAGGAAGAGTTTGTTGGAGGTGTCTTCTTCAGGCAGGCTCTTGATGACCAGGATACCGCCTGCCTGGGCCATGGCTTCGAGGATGAGCACCCCAGGCATGACTGGATAGGCGGGAAAGTGGCCTTGGAAAAAGGGCTCGTTGATGGACACGCTTTTGATGGCGTGGATGCGCGCCATGGGTTCCATATCGAGCACCCGGTCGACCAGAAGGAAGGGATAACGATGCGGGAGGAGATCAAGGATGTGGCGGCTGACGATTTCGCCGTGATCGGGTTTGGTCTTCATACGGGATCCTGTTGGGTGTCTTGAGCATCAAGGGCTTGGCGCAGGGCCTCCACTTCTTTTTCCAGGCGGGAGAGCCGGCGCCGCCACTGTGGAAGTTTCGGGGCGATTTGGGATACGCGCAGAAAAGTGGTGTGGGGCATGGCAGGAATGCCGCTCATGTCGGTACCTGGGGGCACGTCTTGCCCCACCCCCGACTTGGCGCCGATGCGGCAGCCGTCACCCAGGTGGATGTGCCCGGCCACGCCCACTTGGCCGGCCAGGATGACGCCGTTGCCGAGGGTGGTGGAGCCGGCGATACCCACTTGCGCCACCAGCATGCACTGTTTGCCCACCTGGACGTTATGTCCCAGCTGCACCAAGTTGTCGATCTTGGTGCCCGCACCGATGCGGGTCTCGCCCAGGGCAGCGCGGTCGATGGTGGTGTTGGCGCCGATCTCCACGTCGTCCTCCACCACTACGCGGCCGATCTGCGGGAACTTGACCACACCCGCAGTCGAGGGAGCAAAGCCGAAGCCATCGCTGCCGAGCACCGCCCCGGCGTGGATGATGACCCGATCTCCCAGAATGGTCCCTGCCATGAGGCTCACGTGTGGGGCGAGGCGGCAGTCCGCGCCCACCTGGCAGTCCTCCCCGACATATACCCCAGGGAAGAGTACGCTGCGCGGCCCGATGGTCGAGCGCGGCCCGACCACGACAAAGGGATAGAGGGTTGCTGTCGGGTCCACCTGGGCCGTGGGATCCACCTGCGCCAAGGGGCTGACGCCGTTTGCCCACCCCTGGGGCCGGGCAAAGAAGTTCACGGCCCGGGCGAAGTCGAGATAAGGTTCAGGGCTGATCACGAAAGAGCGCCCTGCGGTCACCATTTCCGGCCGGGCCACCACGGCCCCGGCGCGGGTCGTGGCCAGCTGCGCGGCGTACTTGGGGTTGGCGAGAAAGGAGAGGTCCTCTGGACCGGCTTCGGCCAGAGTGGCCACGGAGAGAATCTCTTTGTCATCGCCGACGAATTCGCGGCCCAGGGCTTGGGCGAGCTGGGAGAGTCGCATGGTCGTCCCCAGGTTTTTAGGGCATGGCCTTGTTCATTTCGGCAATGATGGCCTCGGTGAGGTCCGCTTCAGGGGCCACGTAGGTCACCCCGCTTCCTTGTTTATCCAGAATAGCCGTGTAGCCATGACGCTTGCCGTAATCCTGGATGACCTGCACCAGTTTTTCCAGGATGGGTTTGGAGAGCTTCTGCTCTGCCTGCTGGAGCTGGACTTGGTAGCCCTGGCCCATATCCTGAAAATCGCGTACTTTTCGTTTGAACTGGGTTTCTTTGTCCAACTTGGCCTCTTGACTGAGCATCATGGCCTGTTTTTGGAGCTCTTCTTTCATGGAATCCAGTTCTTTTTTCTTGGCGTCCAGTTTTTCTTTCATCCCCTGGAACTTGCCTTTGAGTTCATTCATGGCGCGTTTGCCGGCTTCGCATTTGGCAATGACCGCAGGAACATTCACAAAGCCGATTTTTCCTTCCGCAAACGCGGATGAGGCGAGAAAGCAAAGAGCTATCATCATGACGAGAATGCGGTACATAGAATACTCCTTCAAGGTTGGTGATGTTGCTTAGAAAAATTGGCCCACGGCGAATTCGAAGCGGCCTTTACGCTTTTCCCCTTCGATTTCATCCAAGGGATAGCCGTACTCCAGGCGCAGCGGTCCCAAGGGAGAGTACCAGCGAATGCCTGCGCCGACGCTCTTATAGAGGTCGAAGTCCAAGGACTCGTCTTTGTCCCACACCTGACCGGCGTCGAAGAACACGACACCCATGATCCCCATCTCCTTGTGGATGGGAAAGATGTACTCGAGGTTGGTGAAAAAGCTTTTGTAGCCGCCTTTTTCCGTGCCTTCTTCATAGCCGCCTTGGGCGTCGATGCTCGTATATCGAGGCGAGATGGCACGGGTCTCATAGCCGCGCACGGAGTTCATGCCGCCCAGGAAGAAACGCTCGAAATGGGGGACGGTGTCCGAGGTGTTCTCGTGGAGGATTCCCCCTTGGGCATGGGCATGGAACACCGTGCTCCAAAAGAGTGGGAAGTACCAATTGGTGTCCGCGATGTATTTGACGAAATCGTCGTCGCCGCCCAGGATTCCGCCGGAATATTCCACGGAAAGAGTGTTGACGCTTCCCTTGGTCGGATTGATGCGGCGGTCCGTGGTATCGCGGGTGACGCGGACGTAAAGGGCGCTGGCCCAGTTGTGACCTTCGATGTCCTTGATCTCCTGATCGGCATCGTCGTCCACGTCTTCGATGGTGTAGCGCTCCAGGCGGTAGTTCCAGGCAAGTTGAGTGTATTCGCCTAGAGGATACCCGAAGAGGAGTTTGCCTCCCATGCTTTGGCGATCATAATCCGTTTGCTCGTCCATGGTGTTATAGAGCGAAAGACCGACGCCCAAGTCTGAGTCCTCGTAATGCGGGTTCCAGAAGGTTGCGGTATAGTCCGCGCTCTTGGAGCTGATGGTCCCCTTGAAGCCCAACTGGTAGCCCATTCCGAAGAGGTTGCGTTCCAGGATTTGGCCGGAAAAGAATACCTTGGAGTAGGTGGAATAGCCAGCACCTGCGGCAAGCATGCCGGTGGACTTCTCTTTGACCTTCACGCGCAGATCCAAGGTGTCCGGGCGGGCCGTGGGTTCGGGGATGATTTCCACGGTCTCGAAGAAATCGAGCTTGGTCAGCCGGGCATTGGAGCGCCGCAGCAGGGCCCCGTTGAAGAGATCGCCGTCGGCAAGCCGCATCTCGCGACGGATGACGTTGTCGCGGGTGCGTGTGTTGCCCTGGATGATGACCCGGCCGATGGACATCTTGGGCCCTTTGCGCAGCACGTAGGTCACGGCCACGGTCTTGGCGTCTTCGTTGCGTTGGATGTCCACGTCCGCCTCGGCAAAGGCATAGCCGAAGGTGGAGTAGTGGTCGGAAAGGGCGTTGAGATCCTTGCGGATGACGGAGCGGTCGAGGAACTCCTTGTCCTTGGCCAGGTCGTCGAGGGTGGTGATTTGGGCGAGGTCGGTGGCATTGGTGAGGATGTCTCCGCCGAAGACCACGTGGTCCACCCGATAGCGATCGCCTTCCTCGATCTGGTAGGTGACGACGATGCCGTCGTCGGTGAATTCCACCTTGGGCTGGCCTGCCCGGGCGTTGAGGAATCCGCGGTTGGCATAGTACGCCTCGATGGCCGCGGCGTCCCGGTCGAGCATCTCTTCGCGCAGGACGCCGCTGCCGGTGATCCAGGAAAAGATGCCCCTCTCGGAAAGGGCCAATTGGTCTTTGATCTCCGAGGGGGAAAGTTGCTTGGCCCCTTGGATGACGATCTTTTCTACATAGAGTTTCTTGCCCTCGTGCACGGCGACCGTGAGCCGCGCTCGATGCGAGTCCGCGGTCTGGATGCGGTAGTCCACGGTGGCGGTGTAGTAGCCTTTTTTGCGGTAGAGCTCGCGGATCTTATTCATGTCCTCGGCCAGGACCTTGAGGTTGGCCACGGATCCGGTCTTGGTGCTCATGGCGGCCAGGATGTCGTCGGGGTCGATCTCTTCGGCCCCTTCCACGTCGATGGCTTGAATGAGGGGCTTCTCCTGCACCGTCACCACGATGCGTTTGCCGTCGCCGTCGTCTTCGGCGTCGATGCGCACATCGTCAAAGTATCCCAATTCGTAGAGGCGCTTGACCTCCTGGGCCAAGGCCTTGGGATCGAAGGGGTCGCCTTTTTGCACCTTGAGCCGCAAGAGCACCACGTCTTTGTCCAGCACCGTCGTGCCCCGCACCTCGATGCCGGTGATGCGGCCTGCGGCGGAGAGTCCATCCATGATGGCGCGGGCCAGGTCTTCCACCGCCGGCAGAAGCTGGATGATCCCTCCGGTTTTGGAGGCAAAGACCGGGCGCGGCGGCTTGGCGCCGGTGGCATCCACCACCCGGGCATCGAGGCTGATGGCGTCGCCCACCTGGGAGAAGGCGCCGTAGACCGCATACTTGGCCCCGGCCCGGCGGGCGAGCTCGGCAACCACCCCGAGATCGAGAAATTGGATCTCATGGCGCGCCAGGAGCGCGTCCACCTGATCTTGGGATACGACGCTCAGCCCCTGGGCCTTGAAGCGGTCGGCCAAAAGGCGGGGGATGTCTTCTTCCAGAGAAGCGAGGCTCGCGTCGCCGTGCACGGCAAAAGGCAGTACCATGATGGAGTCTGCGGCAAAGACGTGCGCGGGCAATGCCAAGATACACCAGAGCACAAGAACGACCAGATTACGCGGCATAGAGTTCTCCAGCTCGCAACTCCCACCGTGTGCGCATGCTGGCGGCGAGTTGGGCGTTATGGGTGACCACGATGAGGGTCATCCCGTGTTGGGCGTTGAGACGGAGCATCAACTCGTGGATGCTTTCCCCGGTGCGGGCGTCCAGATTGCCGGTGGGCTCGTCGGCCAGCAGGATCTGCGGCCGCTGCAACAAGGCGCGGGCAATGGCCGCCCGCTGGCGTTCTCCACCGGAGAGGGTGGTCACCCGGTGGTGGAGGCGGTGGCCAAGGCCCACGTCTTCCAGACACTCCCTGGCCCGGGCCATGGCCTGGGCTGAGGAAGCTCCCGCAATGAGTGCGGGCATAGCCACATTTTCGAGCGTTGTGAACTCCGGAAGCAGGTGATGGAATTGAAACACAAAACCCATGCACGCCCCACGCATGCGGGCCCGCTCCATTTCGTCGAGCTGGCTGATGTCGCGGCCTTGGAAAAGGATCCGGCCACTTGAGGGGGTGTCGAGCCCGGCGACGAGGTGCAGCAGTGTGCTCTTGCCGGAGCCCGATGCCCCCACGATGGCCACGGACGCCCCGGCTTCGATGTCCAGGCAGACCTCCCGCAGCACGGTGATGGTCTCCTCGCCTTGAACAAAGCGCTTGGTGACGTGCGCAAGGCGGATGAGCGGCTCACTCATGGCGCAGGGCCTCCGTGGGATTGAGGCGGGCGGCCTGTCGCGAGGGGTGCAGCGTGGCCAGAAAGCAGAGCAGCATGGCGCACACCCCAATGGCGGTGAGATCCAGGGGTTGGAGCTCCACCGGGAGATGATCCAGATAGTAGACGTCGGCAGGGAGCTTGATGAATTGGTACCGGGACAGCAGGCCGCATACGCCGAGGCCCAAGGCAAAGCCCAAGGCGGTTCCCATGCTGCCGATGATGAGCCCTTGGATGACGAAGATGCGGCGAATCTGTCTTCGGCTCGCGCCCATGGCCATGAGTACGGCGATATCTTTGGTTTTTTCCATGACCATCATCACCAAGGTGGTGACGATGGAAAAGGAGCCGACGAGCACGATCATGACGAGGATCACCGCCATGGCCGTCTTTTCCAGCTTGAGGGCGGCGAAAAGGCTTTGGTTCATTTCGATCCAATGGCGGACGTACAATGGCGCGCCGCCCAGGGATTGCGCCACGCGGGGGGCGAGGGACTCCACGGTGTTGATGTCCGCCACCTTGAGTTCCAGCCCGGTGATGGCGTCGCTCTCCAGGCCCAGGAGGGCCTGGGCTTGTGGGATGGCCACGAATACCAGTGAGGAATCATACTCGTAGAGGCCCGAGGCGAAGATCCCGGCCACGGTGAAGGAGACGATCTTGGGGGTGAAACCGGCCACGGAGCGCTTGCCGCTGGGGGCGAGCACCTGCACCGTGCTGCCGAGCCCCACGCCGAGCCGGGCGGCCAGCTCCTTGCCCAGGACGATGCCCGGGTGCGGGGCGCGCTGGGAGAGCCCGGCAAGGCTGCCGGTCATCATGTCCCGCTCCACGGAGAGTACGGTGCCTGCGGTGGCGGGATCGATGCCGCGGACCACCACCCCTTTGACGCCGCCGGAGGGACTGGAAATCATGGCCTCGGCGTAGAGAAAGGGCGTTGCCCCTAAAACGCCGGGCACGCGCGTCGCCTTGTGGACCAAGGGGAGGTAGTGCTCCATGAGACCGTCCGCAGAGAGCACCAGCATGTGGGCGTTGAGCCCGAGGATTTTCTGTCGCAGGTTGGTGCCAAAGCCGTTCATCACCCCGAGCACCACGATGAGAGCGGCGACGCCCAGAGCGACCCCTGCCACGGACACCAAAGAGATGATCGAGATGAACGCCTGCTGGCGCTTGGCCACGAGGTAGCGCACGGCCACGAAGGTTTCGAAACCGAGGCGCGAAAAGAAGGCGGACACACGGCCTCCGGATCAGGATGCTTCGGGGCGCAGCAGCGGAAACAGGATGACCTCGCGGATGGACGGGGAATCCGTGAGCAGCATCACCAGCCGGTCGATGCCAATGCCCTGGCCTGCGGCCGGAGGCATGCCGTATTCCAGGGCGCGGATGTAGTCTTCATCCATGACGTGGGCCTCGTCGTCGCCCTGGGCGCGTTCGCGCACCTGTTCTTCGAAGCGTTCCCGCTGGTCCACGGGGTCGTTGAGTTCGGAGAAGGCATTGGCCATTTCCTGGCCGCAGATGAAGAGCTCGAAGCGGTCCGTGATGTCGGGATTGGCGTCGTTCTTGCGCGACAGCGGCGAGATGTCCGTGGGATAGCCGTAGATGAAATGGGGCTGGATGAGCTTGGGCTCCACGAGGTTGTCGAAGATCTTGGCCTGGAGTTTCCCGAGTTTTTCCTCTTTGCCCACAGTCTCTCCCAGGCGCAGGACGAATTCCCGGCAGCGCTGGGCGTCGAGAAAGATTTCCGGCGCCACCCCACCGATGCGCTCCAAGGACTCGTAAAACGAGAGCCGCTGCCAGCCATGCGCCAGATCGACGTCGTGGCCTTGGTAGCTCACGGTGCTCGACCCCGTGACTGTCTGGGCCAGAGAGGAAAACAGCTCCTCTGTGAGGTCCATGAGATCCTCGTAGGTGGCGTAGGCCCAGTAGAATTCGATCATGGTGAATTCGGGGTTGTGCTTGGTATCGATGCCTTCGTTGCGGAAATTGCGGTTGATCTCGTACACTCGCTCGAAGCCGCCCACCAGGAGCCGCTTGAGGTAGAGCTCCGGGGCGATGCGCAGATACAGGTCCATGTCCAGGGCGTTGTGGTGGGTGATGAACGGCTTGGCCGCCGCACCGCCGGGGATGGGCTGCATCATGGGCGTTTCCACTTCGAGAAAGCCCCGCTGGTTGAGAAAGTCGCGGATGAATTGGATGATGGCCGTGCGCTTGCGGAAGATCTCCCGGGAGCGCTCGTTGACCATGAGGTCCACGTAGCGCTGGCGGTAGCGCAGCTCCACGTCCTTGAGGCCGTGAAACTTCTCCGGCAGCGGCCGCATGGATTTGGTGACGAGCCGCACCCAGACCGCTTTGACGGTGAGTTCGTCTGTCTTGGTGCGAAAGAGGGTGCCGTGAATGCCGACGATGTCGCCCACCTCGAATTTTTTGAAGATGCCGTATGCCTCGACCCCGAGGTCGTCACGTTGGGCGTAGATCTGGATGCGACCGCTGACGTCCTGGATATGAAAAAACGTGGCCTTGCCAAAGGAACGCAAGGCCATGATGCGGCCTGCCACAGTAACGGGAACAGGCGTGGCCTCCAAGGCAGCGGCGTCTTCTTCGCCGTGGGCGGCGAGGATGTCCGCAACCAGGTGGGTGCGCCGGAAGTCGTTGGGATATAAGGCGACGCCGGCGTCGCGCAAAAACTTTGCCTTTTCTTTGCGGTGGCGCAGGATTTGGGCTTCGGTGGCTGTGGAAGATTCGGTATTCAAGGAAGTGCTCCGGAAAAAAACGACGTGGGCCGTATGGCGTAAGGGCCTTGGGCTACGGAAAAAGCCTGGATGCGTCAAGAAATGTCCCGCGGCGTGGCATGGGCGCCCCCTTGCCCCGACAGCAGCATGGACCTATGGACAGCACGTCACAGTGGGGGCGTTTTCGCCCTCCGGCAGAGATGGAGGAGCCATGTTCATCAAGAAAAAAGTGGAAGTGGCGGAGGCGGACGCCACCATGACCTTTCGGCCCGGCCAGTTTCGGCGGGAGCCGTTTTCTTTGGAGCGCAAAAACATCGTGCTGGTGGGGCTTCGCGCCAGTGGCAAGACCACTGTGGGCCGTTTGCTTGCCGAGCGTCTTGCCTGTCCGCTTGTGGACACCGATGACCTGGTGGAGGCGGAAATCGGGATGTCCATCGCCGAGTTCGTGGCCGCCCACGGGTGGCCGGCGTTCCGCGCGGCGGAAGAGGCTGCGGTGGAGCGCGCCTGCGCTCTGCCGGGCAAAGTGGTGGCCACGGGGGGCGGGGCCGTGCTTTCGGAAAAAAATCGTGCCTTGTGGGGCCGGCAGGCGGTGGTGCTGTACCTGGCGGCGGACATCCCGCTGCTTGTTGCGCGGCTCGGCCACGGGCCGGATGCGCGCCGCCCCGCCTTGAGTGACCTCCCCCTGGAGGAGGAACTCGTGGTCTGCTTGCGGGAACGCGAACCCCTGTACATGGCGGTGATGGATCACATGCTCCAAGCCTGCCGCAGTCCGGAACAATTGGTGGAGGACGCCCTGGTGGCCTTGGGCCTGGCGGAGTGGGACGGAGAGGAACGGGAACGACTTTTGGAGCGGTGGTAAATGGAGAACAACGGACGATCTGCCCTGCACGGGACGACCATCGTGGCAGTGCGCGACGCCCATGGGGTGGCCATGGCCGGTGACGGCCAGATCACCTTGGGCGGTTCCATGGCGGTGAAGCACGGGGCCCGGAAGGTGCGGCGGCTGTTTCACGACCGGGTACTGTGTGGGTTTGCCGGGTCCACGGCGGACGCCCTCACCTTGGTGGAAAAATTTGAAGGCAAACTCGAAGAGTTCGGGGGGAATCTTGCGCGTGCCAGCGTGGAACTGGCCAAGCTGTGGCGCAGCGACCGCTATTTACGCCGCCTGGAGGCCATGCTCCTGGTGGCGGACGTGGATACACTCTTGGTGCTCAGCGGTCAGGGTGATGTCATCGAGCCAGACGACGGTGTGGCGGCCATTGGCTCGGGCGGTGGATTTGCCCTGGCCGCGGCCCGGGCCTTACGCCGTCATGCGGACCTGCCTGCAGCGGAGGTGGTGCGCGCGGCCATGGCCGTGGCTGCAGAGATCTGTGTCTACACCAACGATCATGTGGTGGTGGAAACGTTGCGCCGAGGAGATACATGAACCAGAGCCCACTGACTCCCCGTGAAATCGTCGCGGAACTCGACAAATACATCGTTGGTCAGGCCGACGCCAAGCGCATGGTGGCCATTGCCTTGCGCAACCGCTGGCGCCGTCGGCAATTGGACCCGGAACTGGCCGAGGAAATCGCGCCCAAAAACATCCTCATGATCGGCCCCACGGGCGTGGGCAAGACCGAGATCGCCCGGCGCTTGGCCAAACTTGCAGGCTCCCCGTTTCTCAAGGTGGAGGCCACCAAGTTTACGGAAGTGGGCTACGTGGGTCGGGACGTGGAATCCATTATCCGCGACCTTATGGAGATCGGCGTGGCCTTGGTGCGCGAGGAAGAAGAAGCCGTGGTGCGCAGCCGCGCCGAGGCGGCGGCCGAGGAGCGGCTCCTGGACGCCTTGCTGCCCTCCCGGCCGCTGGAGAGCGCGGGCGTGGATTACATCGGCCCGGACTCCCAGGTGGCTTCTTCCACACGGGAAAAGCTGCGGGAATTGTGGCGGGCCGGAAAATTGGACGACCGCCTGGTGGAGTTGGAAGTGGAAGCCGCCACCAACGTGCAGGTGATGTCTATCCCCGGCATGGAAGGCATGGAAATGCACATGCAGGACATGCTCTCCAAGATGTTTCCCAAGCGCAAGAAGGCGAAGAAGATGCGGGTGCGCCAGGCGTATGAGATGCTGGTGCACGCCGAATGCGACCGCCTTATCGATATGGACAAGGTCCATGAGCTTGCCCGGGAACGGGTGCAGGAATCGGGCATCGTCTTCCTTGACGAGATCGACAAGATCTGCGGCGGCGGGGAAGCGAGAAGCCGCAGCGATGTGTCTCGGGAAGGCGTGCAGCGCGATCTTCTGCCCATCGTCGAAGGGTGCACCGTATCCACCAAATACGGCATGGTGCGCACCGACCACATCCTTTTCATTGCGGCAGGGGCGTTCCATCTCTCCAAGCCATCGGACCTGGTGCCCGAGCTCCAGGGGCGTTTCCCGTTGCGGGTGGAGCTCTCGCCGCTGACCAAGGACGATTTCTACCGCATACTCTCGGAGCCCCAAAACGCCCTGACCAAACAATACTGTGCTCTTTTGGCCACCGAAGGGGTGCACCTGGAGTTTACCGACGACGCACTCCATGCCATGGCGGAGTTTGCGCAGCGCATCAATGAAGAGACGGAAAACATTGGTGCGCGTCGTTTGTATACCATCATGGAGACCATCGTGGCGCAGGTGTCTTTTGAAGCACCGGAGCGTACAGGAGAGCACGTTGTCGTTGATCGATCCTATGTGGAAGAGCGCCTGAGCACCATCTGCCAGCAGCGTGATCTCTCACGCTATATTCTTTAAAAAGGAGCCAAGGACGTGGATGCAGCGACGAAGGCATCGATTTTGGTGGAAGCACTGCCGTATATTCGGCATTTTTCTGGGAAGACCGTTGTCATCAAATACGGCGGCCATGCCATGAAAGACGCCGCGTTGCGGCAAAGTTTCGCAGAGTCTGTAGTGTTGCTGCGCTATATTGGCGTGCATCCCGTGATCGTGCACGGGGGCGGGCCGCAGATCGGCCAAATGCTTTCCCGGTTGGGGATTGCGAGTGAGTTCCGCCAAGGCCTCCGGGTCACGGACGCCGCCACCATGGACGTGGTGGAGATGGTGCTCGTGGGCAAGGTCAACAAAGAGATCGTCAATCTCATCAATTTGGCTGGTGGCCGGGCGGTGGGCCTCTCAGGCAAGGATGGTCGTCTCATTCGCGCGCAAAAGTTGGAGATGGCCGTGGAGCGCGCCGACGCCCCGCCGGAGATCATCGATCTCGGCAAGGTGGGGGAAGTGGTGGGCGTGGAGGCGAGCCTGCTGCGTTCTCTCTTGGATGGCGGGTTTATCCCGGTGGTGGCGCCGGTGGGCGTCGATGACGCAGGCGAGACGTACAACATCAATGCCGACGCCGTGGCTGCGGCGGTAGCGGTGGCCATGGGGGCCAAAAAACTCATCCTGCTCACCGATGTCCCTGGGGTGTTGGACCGCAGCGGAGAGCTCGTCTCTTCCATGACGCGGCGTAACGCCCTGACTGCCCTGGCCGACGGCACGGCCTCCGGCGGCATGATCCCCAAGCTCAAGTGTTGTTTGGAGGCCCTGGAGTTCGGGGTGGAAAAGGCACACATCGTGGATGGCCGGGTGGCCAATGTGGTGCTTCTCGAGATGTTCACTCAGGCAGGAGTAGGGACGGAAATTACTGCGGACTAGGTTTTCTGTTTGGCTTTTTCCTTGAAGCTATGCGGTGGCCGTGCTAAGAAGTTGTCATGGGTGCGTGCCGGATATGCTTCTTCCTTGTGCTCCTCCTCGGTCTCGGTGTTTTGGTCCGGGCCGAGGAGTTGCGTTTTGCGCCCTTGCCCATGGAGTCGCAGGATGTGGTAGAGGCGCAGTTTCGTCCCATGGTGGAAGACGTATCTCGCGCGCTCGGCGTCCCTGTCACGATGGTCTTTGTGGCCGATTACGCCCAACTGCTGGATCAGTTCCGCCTTGGGCGTATTGATCTCGCGTACTTGGGGCCGCTGCCGTATGTTCGTTTACGCGCCGTCTTTCCCGAAGCCGATCCTCTGGTCATCTTTCGAGAGCCTTCGGGAGAGGCACAGTATCAATGTGTCGTGGTGAGCATGATGGACGAGCTGCCGCGTCTGGAGGGCCTACGCGATCGCCGCATAGCCCTGACCCAGCCCTTATCCACCTGCGGCTTTCTGGTGACGGAAGGATTGCTGCGCCGCCATGGGACGAGCCTTGCCCAAAACCACTTTTTCTATGCCGGCACCCATTCCGGTGCCCTCGTAGCCGTGGTGCGGGGGCAAGCCCATTTGGCTGGAGCCAAAAGGAGTATTGCCGAGAAATTTTTGAAACTGGGACTGGAGGTTCGGGCGGAATCCGAACCCTTGCCGGGCTTTGTCTTGGTGGCCAATGGAGTGACGGTGTCGTCGCAGCGGCGGGAGGAGATCCGGCGCTTTCTGGTGGAGATGGACGCCCTGGCGCGGGAAGGCCGGCTTGCGTGGGGAGAGAAAGTCGGATTTGGGGCTGTGCCTGCCAGGGACAGCGATTTCGATGCCGTGCGGCGCCTTAGGGAAGAAGCCAAGAGCATTCCCTGGGAGGGATGGTAATGCCCCGGAGGCTTCTTCGCTTTTTGGACCGCCATGCCGCCTGGGTGGTTACGGTGCTCGTGGCTGGCGCTCTGCTGGCGGGGCTTATGGATTCGTGGCAGACCAAGCGGGTCGCCCGTCTCGAGGACGAACGGCGGGTGCTCCAGATGGCCTACGCCGCCTCAGTGGCCACTTTCCGGCATGCGGCAGAAGAGGCCTTTTTCGGCGCCTTGTCGCAACCACAAATCCTCGACCTCCTCCTCCAGGCCAACCTCATGGAGGGTCGGGCTCGGGATCTGCTCCGGGGCAGGCTCTACCGGATCATGGCTCCGTACTACGACCAACTCCGGCATCGCTTTGCCAGCCAAATCCAGTTCCACCTGGCCTCGGGCGAGGTGTTTCTCCGGATGTATCTTCCGGAATATTCGGGAGAAGCCCCGCAGACGCCGCGCCCGCTCGTAAGCGCACTCGTCAAGGAACGCCGCATGCTGGAGGCCTTCGAAGTCGGCCACTCCTTGGCGGGGCAGCGCTATATCTTCCCCTTGTGGCGGGGAGACGCCTTCGTGGGAGCGGCAGAGGTGGTGGTGTCCCTCCCCGCACTCTTGGAAAGCATGCGCCGTTTGATGGGGCCGGGCCGGGAAGTGGGGATCGTGGTGCGGCGGGAGCATGTCGCTGCCCAGGTGGTGCCCCAAGAACGCACGCTTTTTTCTGCTTCACCGCTCTCGTCGGACTATCTTCTTCCTCCCCAAGGCTGGAATGTTGTTGGCTCGGTATGGTGGGATGTGGTGCAGTCCCAAAGTGAGGATTCTGCCCTGCGCAAGGCCATGGAGAATGGCCAGGCGGCAGTGGTGGAGAGCCGCTTGCGCGGGCTTGCCTATGCGCTGGCCGCCGTCCCTTTGCAGGACTCCCGCGGCGGGGTCTCGGCGTATCTGGTGGGGGTCGTGCAAGACGACATGCTCATGGGCTTGTCCCGGGAATTTGCCGTACTCGTGGCGGCGGGAGCAGGCGGAGTGACCGTGGTGCTCGTTTTGGTGTGGCGTCTGCACCAAAGCCGGGTGGCGTTGGGCCGGGAACGCCAGACTTTGGTGGAGGCCAACCGGCAACTCCAGCAGAGTGAGGCCCGCACACGCTTTCTTTCCGCTGCGGTGGAACAGAGCCCTGTGGCTATCGTGGTGACGGATGCTTTGGGCACGGTGCTCTTTGTGAATACCGCCTGCACGCAAGCGACCGGGTATGCTGCGGCCGACCTCGTGGGCCATGAAGTTTTTCGTCTGCATTCCGGCTATAGTGCCGAGGCGATTTCGGCTATGCGTGCGGCCCTGGCCCAGGGCCAGCCTTGGAGCGGTGAGCTTTCGTACCGCTTTGGAGACGGGAGGGTGTTTTGGGCCCAGGTGATGGTCAGCCCTGTGCGCGACGATGCTGGACGCATTACCCACTTCATCTTCGTGCAGGAAGATATTTCCCTGCGCAAACAGATGGAGGCGAACCTGTGGCAGTCTTTGGAGCTCCAGCACGCCTTGCTGGAGAGCTTGCCGGTGGGGATTTTGGTGGTGGATGCGGCAACGCACACGGTAGAGCGTGTCAATAGTGAGGCCGAGCGGCTTTTGGGGATGCCGGCGCGTGCCATCGTGGGGCGTGTGTGTTGTGAGAGCGTCTGTCCGGGGGCACAGGACCGGTGTCCTACTGCAGGTGAAGGGAGCTTCGAGCAGCGCTTGGGTCGTCCCGATGGTACTGCCGTGGACCTTCTCCACTCCGTGCGGCGGATTTTGGTGCACGGCGAAGCGAAGTTTCTGGAATGTCTGGTGGACATCTCGCAGCGTACGGCCGCAGAACGTGCTCTGGCCGAGGCCAATGACAAGTTGCGCCTGGCCATGGAGCAGGCCCGCTCCCTGGCTGAGGCCGCTGAGGCCGCCAGTCACGCCAAGGGACGTTTTCTCGCGGCCATGAGCCACGAGATCCGCACCCCCATGCATGCGGTCTTGGGTATGCTCCATTTGGCCCTGCAAACGGCGCTTGCTCCTAAACAGCGGGATTATTTGGAAAAGGCCCAGGGTGCGGCCCAGGCTCTCCTGGGACTGCTCAATGATATCCTGGATTTCTCCAAGATCGAGGCGGGCAAGCTCACCTTGGAACGCACCAGCGTGGCCGTCTTCGACGTGCTCGAAAACGTGGCTACCGTGGTGGGCGAGCGGTTGCGCGGCAAGGACGTGGAACTCGTCGTGGTCGTGGAGCCTTCGGTGCCGTGGACCCTTGTGACCGATGGGTTGCGGCTCTCTCAGATTCTCGTCAATCTGGCGGGTAATGCCGCCAAGTTCACCGAGCAGGGGGAAATCGAGATCCGCATGCGCGCCGAGCCGCGCGGCGACGACGGCTGGTGGCTGCGCGTGATGGTGCGCGACACAGGCGTGGGGATGCGTCCGGAAGAGTTGGCTCGGGTGCTGGAGCCTTTCGCCCAGGCGGATGCGTCCACGGCCCGGCGCTATGGGGGTACGGGGTTGGGCTTGGCCATCACCGCGGAACTGGTGCGGCTCATGGGCGGCGCCATCCACCTGGAGAGCCAGCAGGGCGAAGGGACGCGTGCGTATGTGAGTCTCCAATGCGATCGGGATGTGGCGGATGCAGCCATCCCCGTGCCGTCGGAGCTGGCCGGCGGTGTCGTCGTGGTGTTGGGTGGCCGACCCGCGAGCCGGACCGCTTGGTCCTTGGCGGTGGAGTTTCTCGGCTTGCGGTCCGTGGCGGCGGAGTCGGTGGATGCGGCGCAGAAGGCGCTTTCCGAGCCAGCCGTTGCGGCGTTGGTGGCCGCCGAGGTTTCCGCCTCCGAGGCCCGGGCTGCAGCCGCGCTTTTGCGGCCCGGAGGGCGACTCGTGGCGGTGATCTCCCCGGGCGAGGACGCCCCTGCTTGGGGGGTGAGCGTGGACGCTGTGCTGGATCGGCCGGTGCTTCCCCCGCGTCTCTTGTCCGCCCTGTTGGGAGAGGCCGCCGCGCCGCGTCTGCAGACGGCAGGCGTCTGGCAGGCGCAGGGCACGGTGCTGGTGGCGGAGGATAATCCGCTCAACCAACAGATCATTCAAAGTATTCTGGAGGGGGCGGGGCTTTCGGTGCATGTGGTGGATAGCGGCGCCGCAGCGCTGGAGGCCGTGCACAAGCAGTCCTTTGACGTGGTGCTCATGGATGTGGAAATGCCGGACATGGATGGCTTGGAAGCCACCCGCCGCATTCACGCCCATGCCCCCCACCTGCCGGTGGTGGCCATGACCGCCTACGCCCTGGCGGAAGAGCGGCAGCGTATGGAGGCGGCCGGCATGGTGGATCATGTGTCCAAACCGGTGGATATCGCCCATCTCTTCGAAGTCCTTGGGCGTTTCGTGCCGGTGCAGCGGCAGGAGCGCCCGGAGGCGGCCACGCCGGCCCAACCCTCGGGGCTTGCCTTTTTGCGTTCCCGTCCTGGATGGAAGGTGGACGAGGCCGTGGAGCGCATGGGTGGCGACACCGAGGCGTATGCGTGTCTGCTCCGGGACATGGTCGAGGCGTACCACGACATGGATACGGAGGTCCGAGCGCTCGCGGAGCAGGGGGGATTCGATGCCGCCCGCGCTAAGGTCCATGCCCTGCGGGGGATTGCCGGAAACGCCGGGGCTGCGGCCCTGTATGCCGTTGCCGGCGAGGTGGAAGAGGGCTTGCGTTCTGGGAACTGGAATGCCGATGTGGACGCCGCGTTGCGCCAGGCCCTGGGCGCCTTTGTCCATGAAGTGCGCTGTGCTCTGGGGGAAAAGGAGGAAACCGCTGCGTCCTCCGTTGCTGCGGCGTGTGGGGTGAGTGATCCGGCGCAGGCTTTGGAGCAATTGGCGGTGGCCGTGGAGGCGCGTCGGCCCAGGCCTGCCCGTCAGCTCTGGGAGCAGCTTCGGGGCTGTTTCGCTCCTGATGCCGAGGCGGCAGTGAGGGAGATGGACCAATGCCTTGGAGAATACGCCTTTGACAGAGCGCGGGAATTGGTGGACCAGTTGCGGGAAATGGTGATGCAACACGAGGAGAGCGGGCATGGAGCAGCAGACCATTCTGGCCGTGGATGATACTCGCGCCAATTTGGATGTGCTGGTGGCGATGCTGGGGGACTACTATGACGTTGCTGTGGCCACCGACGGTCCGACGGCCCTGGACATGGCCGCGCGCTTTCGTCCGGATCTCATCCTTCTCGACATCATGATGCCGGGGATGGACGGCTATGCGGTGCTTTCCCGCCTCAAGGAGGATCCGCGCACTGCGGATATCCCGGTGCTTTTGGTCTCCGCCTTGAGCGATGCGCACGACAAGGCCCATGGGCTTGCCCTGGGCGCGGTGGACTACGTGAGCAAGCCCTTCGAGATGGAAGAGCTCTTGGCCCGGGTGCGGACGCATCTGCTTTTGGTGCAGACCCAGCGCAGGCTTCGGGAGCACAACGAAAACCTCGAGCGTTTGGTGCGCGAGCGCACCAAGGAGCTCTTGCGCATCCAGCAGGCGACCATCGAGAGCATGGCCGCCCTGGCGGAGTACCGGGATCCGGAGACGGGCGAACACATCCAGCGGGTACAAGCCTACGTGGAGCATATCGCCACTGCCGCCCGGCGCCTTCCCCAGTTCGCGGAGGTTATCGATGAGGACTTTATCGAGTCCCTCGTCCTTTCCAGCCCTCTCCACGATATCGGCAAGGTAGGCATCCCGGACGCCATCCTGCTCAAGGCAGGCCCGCTGTCCGCCGAGGAGTTCGAGGCCATGAAGCGGCATACCCTGTTGGGCCGGGAGGTCATCTGCCGCGTGGAAAAGAAGCTCGGCTCCATCCCCTTTTTGCAGGTGGCCAAGGACGTGGCCTGCTATCACCATGAAAAATGGGATGGAACCGGCTATCCCGAAGGACTGCGTGGTGAGGCCATCCCGCTTTCGGCGCGCATCATGGCCTTGGCCGACGTGTATGACGCCCTCATCTGCCGCCGGGTGTACAAGCCGCCTTTTCCCCATTCCCAGGCCGTGGCTATCATCGCCCAAGGCCGCGGCGTCCATTTCGATCCCCTGCTCACGGACGTTTTCACTGCCGAGCACGAGGCCATGCGGGACATCGCCTTGCGCTACGCGGAGTCCGAGGAGCAGCGAGAGGCTTTGCTGCTCTAAACACTTTCGGACGATTTCCGTGGTGCTCTCGCCGTGCCCATGGGGCGTGGCGGGGTATTGCTATTTTTGGCGTTGGCGGTAGCGCTGCACGGCCCTTGCGTGTTCGGCGAAGGTGCGGCTGAAGGTATGGCTCCCATCGCCGGTGGCCACGAAGTAGAGATAGTCGTGGGCTTCCGGGGTGGCGGCGGCCTTGAGCGCCGCCAGGCCGGGGGAGCAGATGGGGCCGGGCGGGAGCCCGGGATGGGCGTAGGTGTTGTAGGGGTTGGCGGTGTCTTTCAGGTGCGCGAACGTGAGTTCGCCGGAGAAGTCGGGTCCCAGGCCATAGAGCACCGTGGGGTCGGCCTGCAGCAGCATACCCCGGGCCAGACGGTTGGCGTATACGCCGGCCACCCGTGGCCGTTCTTCGGGCACGGCGGTTTCCTTTTCCACGATGGAGGCGAGGATCACCACCTGGTGCAGGGCCTTGGGGTCCTGGGCCACGGGCAGATCCCGGGTGGCGGCGCGGAAACGCTGGATCATGGCCTTGACCAAAGGGCGTGGATCGCCGTCCTCGGGGCGTTCGAAGAAGTAGGTGTCGGGAAACAGGTAGCCTTCCAGGTTGGGGGCGGGGATGCCTTGGGCCTGGGTGAATCGAGGGTCCGTACAGAGGGCGAGGAAGGCGTCGGCGGACGTGAGTCCGGTCTCGGCCACGCGGGCTGCGGTCTGCGTCAGGGTGAGGCCTTCGGGAAAGGTGACGCGGTAGCGCACCGGCGGGCCAAAGCGCAGGGTCCAGAGGATCTCCTGAGGGCTCATGGCGGCGCTGAGGGAAAACTCACCAGCGCGCAGGTTGCTTCCCCCGATGCGGGCAATGGCGGCGAGAAGGCGGGGGGTACGCACCAGTCCGGCTTCCGCCAGGCGGGCGATGACCGCTTCGGTGCCTTCGCCCCGCCTGACCGAAAAAACGATCGGCGATGCCGCGGGATCCCGAGGCGTGGTGAGGTAGCGGTGCAGCCCCCAGGCCCCGGCGCCGGCCAGGGCGCACAGGAGGGCTCCGCCGGCGAGAATCAGGCTGATGCGTCGGAGCATTGGCGAAGGAAACTTTCCACGATGCCCACCGCGGCCATGGCGTCGCGCATCTCCTGGCGCCGGGAGGCCGGAACTCCGGCCTCGGCCAGGCGCTGCAACGCCTCGGCCGTGGTGTAGGCTTCGTTGACAAGGGTGATGGGAAGCGGCGTGCGTCGGGCCAAGCGTTCGTGGAAGTTGCGCACCTGGCGGCAGGTCTCGCTGTCTTCTCCGCTTTCCAGGGCGGGATAGCCCAGGGCAATGGCCTGAACTTGCTCTCGCGCGATGACGGCGAGGAGCTCCTCCCACAGGGCCTGGCGCGTGGTGCGATGGATGACGGCAAGCGGCCGGGCGAGACCGGTCTGGGTGGAGCCCACGGCGAGCCCCACGCGCTTGGTGCCGAAATCGATGCCCAGGACCCGCATGACTACTTCATGGCTACCGTACACACCCCGCCACGGCTGGATGCCGCGCGGATCCGGCGCAGGATGTCTTTGGCCCACCCCGGGCCATCCAGGCTTTGGGCAAGAAACTCCACGGTGTGGAGCACGGACCGGCTGACGCCCATCTCCCCAAGGCAGCGGGCGATGCCGATGCGGCAGGAGGGACAGCCCACCACGATGGGGCGGTCTGCAGGGTAGTCCGCCAGGTCTTGGGCCAATTGGTCGCTCTTGCGGGCTCGCAAGCGGTTGTAGATGGCCGGGGAACTCATGGCCCCCAGGCCTGACTCGGCGCAGCAATACGGGCTGATGTGCACCTTTGCCCCGGTGAGTCGGGTGAGGGCCGCGGCGTAGAGGTCTGCGGCCTTGAGCGCCGGAGCGCCGGTCCACTCTTGGTGGCAGGCGGCGTGGTAGAGGAGCGGGCCGGGACTGGGTGCGGTCCAGGCGGCCTGGCGCACGATCCATTGGGTCACGTCCATGTGCTCCATTTCCGTGGAGCCTGCCCCGCGCAGGCGGTAGCCGTGGATGCCTTCCCGGCAGGTGCCGCAGGCCGTAAGGACAGCATTGACGGCAAAACCGAGCGATTGCGCTTGAGCCAGGGTCTTCTCCAGGATTTTTTGGTTGGTCTGTCCCACCCGCTCAAAGGCTTCGCGGCATCCGGAAGCCAGCAGCGGATAGCCGCAGCACAAATGCTCGGGTGGGAGCACCACCGTGACTGCGGCCTCCAAGAGCAGGCGCACGGCCGCAAGGCCGATGCTGCGGTAAAAAAGGCTCGCCCCGCAGCCGGGGAAATAGAGGACTGCCTTGGAGCTCCCCTCCTTGGGGGTGAAGATGTGGTGGCGGGCAAGGTTCAGTGTCTGGACGAGGTTACGAAACTCCAGCTGCGGTGTGGCAGTGCGCAGCATGGGGTGGGTGAGGCGGCTACGCCAGGAAGCCGGCAGCAGACGCACGGCCTTGTCCTGCACCGCGGCGCCGATGCCCGCCAGCTTGGCCACTTTGGGCAAGGTCTTTTGCGGATCCTGG
Organism: Thermodesulfomicrobium thermophilum DSM 16697; assembly: GCF_059568695.1. Classification (NCBI taxonomy): domain Bacteria; kingdom Pseudomonadati; phylum Thermodesulfobacteriota; class Desulfovibrionia; order Desulfovibrionales; family Desulfomicrobiaceae; genus Thermodesulfomicrobium; species Thermodesulfomicrobium thermophilum. The sequence goes on from NZ_JCANTW010000017.1 coordinate 148,946, forward strand.
GCGAGAAGATGGAGCACGCGGTTTTTGAACGGGTGTCCGCCCATGCCTTTGTCTTCCAGATAGGTGCGCAGGTGCAACGTGACGTCTTGGGTGCGGATCTTCACCGGGCAGATGGCGAAACATTTTCCACAGGCCGTGCAATGTTCCAGGACGCGGCGCAGCTCCCGCAACAGCCTGGCCTCGGGCTCCCCATGATGGAGCTGCGAGTAGTAGATCGCCTCCACGAGGGCGCCCAGGGTGATGTTCTTGTTGCGCGGATGGAAGAGCAGCCCTTTTTGCGGGAGATACATAGGGCAGACCTGCTTGCATTTGCCACAGCGGGTACAGGTCTGGATGTTGGTGAGCAGTGCGGTGAGTTTTTCTTTCCCAGGAAGCGCAGTCTTGGTGATGTCCTGGATGAGGCGGTTGAAGGAAAAGGTGTAGGGCACCACCACCAAATCCCGTTGGGTGAGCTTGCCGGGGTTGAAGATGTTGTTGGGGTCCACCTTGCGTTTGTAGGCGCGCAAGGCAGCGATTTTTTCTTCCGCGAGAAAAGCAATCTTGGTGATGCCGATGCCGTGTTCGCCGGAAACCTGTCCTCCGAGCTCTGTGGCTTTGTGGAAGATCTTTTCCACCGCCTCTTCGGCGCGGGCGAGCATGCGCGGGTTGTTGGAGTTCACCGGCAGGTTGACGTGGCAATTGCCGTCGCCGGCATGCATGTGGTTGGCCACGATGATGCGGGTGGCTTGCATCTCTTCGAAAATTTTGCCGATCTCCTCAGTGCGTTTGGGATATTTCCCTTTGAGGTGCTGGAAGAAGTAGAAGGTCTGCAGTTCGAATTGCTGCTCTGGGAGGTCGGCCTTGGAGGTCTTGCCGCGGAGGATGCCCGCCGCCACGTCCATTTCCATGCGGATGAATTCGTCATCGCCGTCCACGCCGGGCAGGGCTTGGACGGCCCGCAGGGCGTCCCGGTAGGCCAGGGCCAGGTAGTGGAGGTTGAGCTCCTCCAGGAAGTCGGCGAACTCCGGGATGGCGGTCAGGGGGATGACGATGTCTTCGTTGATCTTGAAGCCGCTGGTGCGCTTGGCGATGGCCGAGAGCTGGTGGCGGTCGTGCCAGAAGACTTCCGCTTCCTGGGCGTCCCGGGCCACGAACACGTCCACGCCCGGATAGTTTCGGGCGATGGCCACCACGTTCTCCGCGGCTTCGTCCAGGGCGAACTCGTCGTCGCTGTCGAGCTGAATGATGAGCACCGAGATGGGAATCCCGTCGAACTTTTTGGATTTTTTGGCGTAGTCGATGGCCTGGACATACTTGATGCCAAACTCCTCCAGGGCCGAGAGCTTGACCGCGTCGCCCTGACGGCGGATGGCATCCCGCAAGGCCACGATCTGGGTGATGACCAGCATGGCGTTGTGCATGGAATCTCCGTAGAATTCCAGGCACAGCACGCGGGAGTACGCCGGCTTGGGGTGGAGGATGAAGGTGATCTCCGTGATGATGCCGTCTACCCCTTCTTTTTGCACCCCGGGAAGCCCGCCGAGAAATTTGTTGGTCACGTCTTTGCCCAGACCCGGGCCGCGGATGTCCTCGCCCTTGAGGGCGATGGTCTCTTTGAGGGCCCCGTATTCATCGAAGACCTCGAAGATCGCGGTCTCGTCGGGCAGGATTTTATGCCAGGGATGGTCCTTGCGCCGCACGTGGATGGCCTCGCCCGAGGGCAGCACCATGCGGTAGGCGAGGATGTTGTCCAGGGTGGTGCCGTACTCGAAGGCAAAGGGGCCGCCGGCGTTTTCCGCTACATTGCCGCCTACGGAAGAGGCTGCCTTGGATGCAGGATCCACGGTGAGGAGCAGCCCTCGCTTGGCCGCGGCCTGAATGGCGGTGAGGGTGATGACCCCGGACTGCACGGTGATGGTGCGCGCCTTGGGGTTGATGTCGAGGATGGACTTGAGGCGGCTTAAGGAGACGATGACCGTGCGCGGCTTGGCCGGTACCGCACCGCCGGTGAGCCCCGAGCCGCCGCCGCGAGGCACGATGGGGAAGCTCATTTCGTTGGCCAGGCGGACGATGGCCTGTACCTGCTGGGTCGTCTCGGGGAACACCACGGCGGCAGGCAGCTCCATGCGCAGGTCCGTGGCGTCGGTGGAGCACTCCATGAGGTTGTTGGGGGCGGTCACCACTTGGTGTGCTTCGAGAAAGCCGCGCAGCCGCGCCACCAACTTGGCCTTGAAGGCCTGATCCAGTTCGAATCCCTTCCAAAATCGCGTAAGACAGCCTTTGAGCTCGCGGTAGTATTCGGTGGTGAGGGCCGCACGCTCGCTGTCGAGCCGGGAGAAAACGCTTTTTTTGACCAGCTTGGGGTCGATGAAAGGGTTGTAGCGGATGATGAAGAGTTCTTCCGCCAGATCCAAGGCCAGTTGTTGCAAGTACTCCGGCCAGGTTTGGAATTCTTCCAAAGGCAGGCCCAGCACGCGTTTGACCAAGCGTTCCGGGGCAAGGGAAATATGGGGTCCTTTTTGGGGCATATGCGTCTCGATAATGGATTGATCGGGTTGGAAAGCCGTCTTTCCTAGGGCTGCGGAGCCCTCTTGGCAAGGGAGGGATGCTTGGGCGGAAAAATCAAATAATTTCCACTAGAAATCCATGGCGCTTCGAAACCGCCGTTTTTTTCAATTGGTCGTCCAACCTGTGGTGAGCTCCACGGCCCATGCAAAGATTCCGCCGTGGGCCAAGGTGTGGGCAAGGGGGGATAGAGGGGCAAGCAGGCGAAAGGCCGGGGCGAAGACGCGGTCTGGCACCAAGGTGGCGAGCAGATCAATGGGTTGCGGCTCAGGCCGGAACTCTAGGGCGGGGGCGTCGGGCACGCCGGCCAGCGAGGCGGCCATGGTGACGGCCAGGTCTTCGCCGCCCACGGCATCCACCAGGTGTTGGGCTTTGGCCGCTTCCCCGGTCCACACCTGCCCTTGAGCGAGGCGGCTGATGGTTACGGCATCGAACCCTCGGGCCTGGGCCACCAGGTCTTGGAAGCGGCGGTAGGTGGCCTGAAGGCTCGCCTCCAGGGCTGCAGTGGTGCGGGCAGACAGGGGGCGCAGGGGGTTGGTTTGGTCTGCCAGTTCGGTGGTGCCCACGCCGTCACTGGTCACACCCAGGTATTGGGCGGCCCGGGCGAGATTGGGCACGGTGGCGAAGACGCCAATGGAGCCGGTGAGGGTCATGGGCTCAGCGAGGATGCGGGTGGCGGCGGTGGCGATCCAGTAGGCGCCGGAGGCCCCCATGGAGCCGAAGGAGACCACCACCGGGATGCCGGAGTCGCGGATGCGGGCGAGGGCCGCGCGGATGTCTTCGGAAGCCGCGGCGCTGCCGCCGGGGCTGTCGAGACGCACCACTAGAGCGCGGGTGCGCGGATCATTCGCCGCTGTGGCCAGTCGGTCCATGAGTTCGTCTGCGGCCACGGCATCGCTGCCGTCAGCCTCGGGCAGGATGGGGCCTTGGGCGCGCACCACGGCCACGGCGTCTTTGTGGGGGGCGTGGTTCGGGATGGTGGCGGCGTATTCTTCCATGGTCACGATGGAGAGGTCGGAGGGGTCTTCCTGCCCCAAGTGTTTGGCCATGGCGGTGGTGAACGCCTGGTATGGCTCCACCGCGTCCACCAGGCCGTGGCGCTGGGCCAGGAGCGCGGCGTCGCCGTTGCTTTCGAGGACCAACCGGTCGAGGTTTTGGGCATAGTGGTGGAGGGCGTCAGCGGAAACGTTGCGGGAAGCGGCGATGTCCTTGCAGAAGGCCCGCCATAGGGAGTCGAGCCAGGCGCGGGTCGCGGTACGCGTCTCTTCGGACATGGTGTCGCGCACCAAAGGTTCGGCTGCAGATTTGTAGACGCCGGCCTGGATCACGGTGACGTCGATGCGGAGGGTATCGAGCAGCTTTTTCACGTGCAGGGGGTAGAAGCCGAAGCCGGTGAGCAGCACGCCCCCCAGCGGATGGAGGCTCACCCGATCACAAGCCGCGGCCACAAAATAGGCGGGCTGGGTATAGAGGTCGCTGTACGTCCATACGGGTTTGCCGCTTTGGCGCAGGATGCGGATTTCCTGGGCGATGGTGTGCAGTTTGGCCAGGTCCGCCTCCATGCCGCGCAGGCTCAGCTCAACCAGAATGATGCGCGGGTCCTTGGCTGCTGCGCGCAGCACGCGCACCACGTCGGTAACGCGGATGGCCGTGGGCTGGGCGATATGTGGGGCAAGGCGGGCGAGGAGCTGCTCTGTGCCCGTGGGCTGTGGCGTCTCTTCCACCAGGGGGCCGGCGAGTTCGATGCGCAGGACGCTTGGGTTGGGGATCTGCGGGGTGCGGTCGGCAAAGACGGCCATGAGTGCCCCGACGACGAGGAGCATGAACAGAGCATTGAGGAGGATGCGGCGGGCGGTATCGATGGTCCACCACAGGCGGCGGAAGAACTGGGCGATGGTGGAGGGCATGCTGTCTTCTCCCTTAGTTTTGGGTCAGCCAGAGGCGGCCGTACACCGCCTGGCCGAGGCTGATGCAGGCGTCACCCGGCGGGAGCATGCGGTGGGTAAGCACCGTCAGCCCGTGCCGGGCAAGGGCAGGAGGCAGGAGCCTGGTGATGGTGGCGTTGTGGAATACGCCGCCGCTCAGCGCCACCGTGGTGCAGCCCGTGTGGGCCGCGGCCCGCGCCAGGGCAGTGGTGAATCCCTCCACGAGCCCGAGGTGGAAGCGGCGGGCGATGGTGCCCTCCGGGACTCCCTGCCGCCAGTCTTCATAGACTTGCGCAAAGAGGGTGTGGCTGTCCAGCACCCAGGGCGGGGATGCAGGGCAGGGGAAGGCGTAGGGCGTGGTCACGGTGGTGTCTTGGATGTGTTCCAGCCGGATGGCGGCCTGGCCTTCGTACTCCTGCACCAAACACAGCCCCAAAAGTCCGGCCACGGCGTCGAAGAGGCGTCCGCAGCTGGAGGTCTTGGGGCAGCGCACCTGGCGCGAGAGCATCTGGAGCACCATGCGGTGCCCGGCCGCGTGGTGGGAAAGCCAGGGCCAGGGGATGTCTTCCCTGGTCAGCCCCAGGCAGTGGGCAAAGGCCAAGGCCATGCGCCAGGGTTCCCGGCTCGCGGCGTCGCCTCCGGGAAGGGGGACACAAGCCAAGTGCCCCAGACGGGTGGAGCGTAGGGGGTGGGTCTCTACCAGGAGGATTTCTCCTCCCCAGATGCTGCCGTCATCGCCGAGGCCCGTGCCGTCCAGGGCGAGGCCCAGCACCGGACCCTGGGCCTGGTTTTCCGCGAGTACGGCATGGATGTGGGCCACGTGGTGTTGGAGGGCCAGGCATGGGGTGATGCCGCAGCGCTGGGCGTAGCGGGTGGAGAGAAAATCGGGATGCAGGTCATGCACCACGGCCTGGGGTGTGACCTGGAGGATGCGCGGCAGGTGCGCGGCGATCTCTTCGAAGAAGGTGAGGGTTTCCAGGTTCTCCAGGTCGCCGATATGCTGCGACACGTAGGCCCCTGTGCCCTTGGTCACGGTGAGGGTGTTTTTGAAAAGTGGCCCCACACCCAGGGTGCACGGGCCGTCGTGGGCCAGGGGGATGGGCGCTGGCGTATAGCCCCGGGCGCGGCGCAGGAAGTGGATTTCCTCGGTGCCGCTCGCTTTGGGGATGGGGCGCACGACAGAGTCGTCGCAGCGGATGAGGATGTCGCGGTCGTGGAGCAGAAAGGCGTCCGCAATGGGGGCCAGGCGCCGCAAGGCTTCGCGGTTTCCCAGGGAGATTGGCTCTGCGCTGTGGTTGCCGGAGGTCATGACCAGGACTGCGGGGCGTTTTTGCATCTCCGACACCTGGGCAAGGAGCAGGACGTGCAATGGAGTGTAGGCGGTCATCACCCCCAATTCCTTCGTGTCCGGAGAAAGCCCTAAAGCGAGGTCAGCGTCCGGCCGGGCCGGGAGGATGACGATGGGCCGCTCTGCGCCGGTGAGGAGGGCCTCGGCCGCGGGAGAAATCTGGGCGATGGTGCGGGCCGCTTCGAGATCCTGCACCATGACGGCCAGGGGCTTGGACTTGCGGCGTTTGCGCTGGCGCAGCAGCTCCACTGCCTTGGCGTTGCGGGCATCTACGGCCAGGTGGAAGCCGCCGAGGCCCTTGATGGCCAGAATGTTGCCGTGGGCGAGCTTCTGGGCCGCTACCTCGATGGCCTTGGTCCCCACACCGAGGAGGTCGCCGTGAGCGTTCTGGAGCCACAGCCGCGGCCCGCACACCGGGCAGGCATTGGGCTGGGCGTGGAAGCGGCGGTCCTTTGGGTTGGTGTATTCGGCCTGGCAGCAGGGGCAGAGGGGAAAGCAGGCCATGGAGGTGGTGGCCCGGTCGTAGGGAATGGAGTGGGTGATGGTGTAGCGCGGCCCACAATTGGTGCAGTTGGTGAACGGATAGCCGAAGCGGCGGTCTGTGGGATCCTGGACTTCGCGCAGGCAATCGGCGCACAGGGCCACGTCCGGGCTGATGCGCACGCTATGGCCGCTTCCTTTCTGGCTTTCGAGGATACGGAAGGCCGACTCTTCGGGCAGAGGTGCAATTTCGGTGCGCGTGCAGGTCTCCACCCGGGCAAGGGGGGGGAGGTTGGCTTCGAAAAGGGCGGCAAAGTGCGCGAGCTGCGGGGCGGATCCTTGAATTTCCAGGCATACGCCCTGGCTGGTATTGGCCACGGTCCCTGTGACCGCGGCCTCAGTGGCGCACCGATAGAGAAACGGGCGGAATCCCACTCCTTGGACCCCGCCGGTGATGATCCATCGCTGCCGGGACGTCATGGGGTTTCGGTCAACGCCTTGGTGACGATCCGGATATGGGCTTTTTCCTGGTTCGCCAGGCCCAGGTAGGCGTGTTCTTCCTCGCTGCCTGCCGGGGCGCGGTGCGCCAGGGTGCGGTAGAGGTCGTAGGCGTGGTATTCGATTTCACAGGCGATTTCCAAAAGTTGCAACCGTCGTTCCACCCCTTGGGCCTCGAGGCGCGCGAGCCACGCGGCCATGGGTTTGCCGCCTTCCATCACGTTGCCGTCCAGCCGTTCAAACACGGCGTCGAAAGGCTCGTGGTGGGGGGCCGGATGGTGGCGGACCCAAAAACCGTACACGGCCCGGGCATGGCGGCGTTCCATGGCCCCCAGTTCCTTGGCCATGGGTGTCCACTGCGGGTCTTCGGCCAGGTCCAGGTAGAAGAGGTGGGCGCCTTTTTCCAGGTTCATGGCCCGGTAGAGGATTTGGTGCAGGGGCAGATCGCGCGGGAAGGTTTCCAGGTGCGGGATGTGGCGGATGTCCACGCCTTCCCAGGCGAGGATGCCACCCACGAGATTGCCGATGAGGCCGCGCCGCTGTGGTTGGGCTTCGGCAAGGAGCGCCGCGGCTACGGAGGATCGGCTGCCGGAGCGGCAATAGAAGACGACGTCGCGGTCCTGCGGGATCTCCCCAAGCCGGTCTTCCAGTTCCGGCAGAGGCAGCAGCCGAGCCCCGGGGATGTGGCCGGAGGCGTATTCCGCAGGTTGGCGGACGTCCACGAGGAGGTAGTCGCCCTCGCGGCGGCTGCGCTGCATGTCTTCGACTTCGTCAGGGTACAGGTGCTGGATAGGGCTCATGATCCACTCCACAGCGGGTATGTTTGTGGACTAGGCAAAGGCAGGGGAAAAATCCAGCATTTTTATAGACAAGCGAGGGCGCGCGTGTCATAGAGAAACATAGTCGGAAAAATTAAAACCGGCGAGGAGGAAGTATGCGATTTTCCATTGGAACGAAGCTTCTTTTTGGGTTTGGCAGCACCATTGTGGCTACAGTGCTGGTGACGTGTGTCGTGGTAGGGGTGCAGCTTCGAAATTCGTCGTTGGAGAACTTCCACACGGCAACGGCCAAGGAGCTCGCCCAGCTGGACCGGGCCATGACCATCTTCGTGGACAAGGCATTGCGCATGACCGTGACCTTGGCCACCCTTCCTGTGGTGCGCCAGATCGATGCCTCGCTCCACAGTTATGTTGCGGAAACCACCAAAATTTCTCCCAAGGATTTCGTGCCAAGCCCCCTGGAGCAGCAACTTCGGGAGCTCTTTGCGGCCGTGGCCACGGCCCACCCCGAATATGTGGAGGTGTTTTTAGGTACCACGTGGGGTGGTTTCGTGACCTCAGGGGATTCGCCCATGCCTCCAGGCTACGACCCGCGCAAGCGGCCGTGGTACCAGACCGCCATGGAGACCCCGGACAGGCCTTCGACCTCCCAAGCGTACATGTCCACCACTGGGGAACCGGTGGTGAGCAACATGTTCCCTATCCGCAATGCGCAGGGGGAGATTGTCGGGTGTATGGGCATTGATGTGGGTTTGGGGGTGCTGACGGCTTTGGTGGAAAAATCGCCCCTTGGCCGCACAGGGTATGTGGTACTGATGCAAAAGGATGGGGTGATCCTCGCCCATCCTCGGCATAAGGAATATAATTTCAAAAAAGTGGATGAGGTTGGCCCGGCCTGGGCCGCCCTGGGACGCATGGAGTCAGGTAGCGCCGAGGTAGACCTCGATGGCGACGTCTATGTGGCTTATGTGCACACCATCCCGGGCTTGGGCTGGAAGCTCGTCGGCGTGATGACTCGGACCGAGGCCCTAAGCGCCTTCTGGGCAGTGCTGCGGAGCGTGGCGCTGGCCGCAGTGGTGCTCATTGCCGTTTTCTTGGTACTGGCCGCGGTGCTGGCCCGCTCCATGGCCGTCCCTATCCGGCGGGCAACGGTCATGCTCCAGGACGTGGCTGAAGGCGAGGGGGACCTGACGCGGCAGCTTGCGGTGTCTTCGGCGGATGAAATCGGCGATATGGCCCGCTGGTTCAATACATTTCTCCAAAAGTTGCGGCACTTGCTCCATCAGGTGGTGGGTACGGGGCGCGAGGTGGACAGCGCTTCGGACCGCCTCCTTGCCATTGCGGATCAGTTGGGGGCCAGTGTGGAGGCCACGGCAAGCAAGACGGCGGCGGTGGCCAGCGCTGTCCAGGCCATCACCGAGCGCTTTGCCGCAGTGGCTGCAGCCATGGAAGAGGCCACGCAGAACACCAACATGGTGGCCACTGCTGCTGAAGAAATGAGCGCCACCATCGGCGAGATCGCCACCAACGCCGAACGAGCCCGTGGGGTGAGCGTCAAGGCCGTTGGCGAGGCCAGTGCAGCCACCTCTGCCATGAGTGCCCTGGGAGATGCGGCGCAGGAAATCGGCAAGGTGACGGCCTTGATCACGGAGATCTCCGAGCAGACCAATTTGCTCGCCCTCAACGCCACCATCGAGGCAGCCCGAGCCGGTGAAGCAGGCAAGGGCTTTGCCGTGGTGGCTACGGAAATCAAGGAGCTCGCCCGTCAGACCGCAGGTGCCACGGAAGAGATCAAGCAGCGTATCAGCGGCATCCAAGGCACGGCCCAGAGCACAGCAAGCCAAATCCATGGTATCTCCGAAGTCATCGAGGAGATCAGTAGCATCATCGCCACCATTGCCACGGCCATCGAGGAGCAGAGCGTGGCTACCCGGGAGATTGCCGACAATGTGGTCCAGGCCTCGCAAGGACTCACCGAGGTCAACACCAATGTGGCGCAGTCTTCTGCCGATCTGCGGGACGCCGCCGCGCGGGTTCAGGAAGTGAGCGCCGCTGCCAACGCTACCCGCGCCGGGGCCGCTGAGGTGCGGGAAAACGCGGAAGGCCTTCGGGCGCTGGCTGGACGTTTACGTGAGCTTCTGGGACGGTTCCGGTTGGAGTAAGCGCCAAATAGGACTGGCGAAATGGAGGGGCGGGCTCTGCCCCCCCCCTACAACCCATCATTGTTTGCTACACGGCTCGTCGATCACAGTCGGATCAGACGCAGCACATCATCGCGAGCGAATTCGCTCCCCTCGCCATCCGTACTCTCCGCCAGCATCACGTCGATGCGCTCTATGAGGG
>NZ_JCANTW010000018.1:0-138056 GCF_059568695.1 Thermodesulfomicrobium thermophilum DSM 16697
GTGCTCACGGCCTACACCTTGCGCGTGCCCAACCTGGAAGTACGCATGGCCCTCAACCGCTCCCTCTTGGCCGCCTGGATCCCCAACGACGCTGAGGTCATGCGCCACGCCCTCCCCCTTCGCCGCGCCTTTGCCGCAGCAGACACCCAGGCGGTGCGCCAACACTTCGAGCGCCTCTTTGCCGGCATCCCCCATAGCTGGTACGACACCAGCCCCATCGCCCAGTACGAAGGCTATTTCGCCAGTGTGTTCTACAGCCACCTGGCCTCGCTCGGGCTCTCCATCATCGCTGAAGACGTAAGCAGCTTTGGCCGCTGCGACCTGACGGTGCGGCACCACGACACGGTGTGGATCTTCGAGTTCAAGGTCATCCACCAGGACACCCCCACCGGCACCGCCCTTACCCAGATCCAAACCAAAAACTACGCCGCCAAATACCGCGCCCCAGGGGTGCGGGTCCTGGAAGTGGGAGTGGAATTCAGCGCCGCCCAACGCCAAATCGTGGGGTGGGAGGTAGGGGCCTAGCGACGCCGACCCGCAGGCCCCGGGCAAGCATCGCGGGAGAGGCGCAAAATCTCAGCCGCCGCTCCCGTACTCCTTGGAGAAAGGGACACACCTTCTTCAAGGAGCCGCCATGGCCGCCACGCCCCAACCACGCCCCGTGGATTTTGGTCTCATCCTCGCTCGCCTGGAGCACCTTGCCCTCACCGGCGCAGATCCAGAGGCCCTCCGGCAGCTTCTGTCCGAGCGGGAACTGCTCGAGGAACTGGATGCCTCGCAGCTGCTGCGCTGGGCCCGCTGCGCGCAAATGGCCCAAGACCGCGACGCAGCGCACGCAGCCTTGGAAACCCTCCACCAGCGCTTCCCGCACGACCCCCTCGGCTGGCAGGAACACCACGCCCTCCTTGAGACCCTCGGCGATACGCCAGGGCTCATGCGCCTGCGCGCCCTCTGCCAACAACTGGCCCCCCAGCACCTGGGGATCGTATCCCCCGCACCCAACCCCAGTCCGGAGCCTCAAGAACCCGCGGTGCCCGAAGCCCCGTTTACGCGCCAGGCGCACATGGAAGAACTCATCCGCCACTACATGCACATCTTCCGCGGCCGCGAAGACTGCTTCGCCCGGCAGTGGGTGGACAAGGCCACCGGCAAAAGCGGCTACGTGCCGGTGCGCGAACCGCTGACGCCGGCGGCTGTGCGCGAGCACCTGGCGGGACTGCGCACCTACGGCATCTATCTCCTGACCCAAAGCGGCCGCACCTATCTGGGCGTCATCGATGCGGACCTGCGCAAGGAGCTGCGGGGCGCGCGCCTCGATGGCCGCGAACGCCACACCGTGCGCCGAGAGCTCGCCTACCTCCTCGGGCGCCTCCCTGGGCTTGCCGCGGAGCAGAAGCTCCATTGCATCACGGAATTCAGCGGCGGCAAAGGCTATCATTTCTGGTTCCCCTTCGCCGAACCCGTGGACCCTGCTGCCGTCCGCACCGCCCTGGGGCGACTGACGGCCCGCCTGCAGCCGGACCTCACCGCCTTCCATTTGGAGGTCTTCCCCAAGCAAGACACCCTGTCCGGCAAGGGGCTGGGGAACCTCGTCAAACTCCCCCTGGGCATCCACCGCCTCTCGGGCAAGCCCTCCCGCCTTTTGCCCGGCACCCGGGAGGACATGGTGCGGCAACTGGAGCGGCTGCAAGGCGTTGTCCTCAATGCGGCATCCGTGCTGGAGAGCCTGCCGCCTGCGGCCCCGGTGCTCCCCCATCCGGCGGCCACGGCGTGGGCGGAGGACTTTCCCAACCTCCACACCCTGACCCAGGCCTGCCCGCTCGTGGCCGGCATCGTCGCCCTGTGCCGGCAAAGACGCACCCTGTCCCTGCGCGAAGAGCGCGTCCTCTTGGGCACCATCGGTTTTTTGCCCAAGCGCCGTCAGGTCCTCCACGCCCTGTTGGGGGACCAAGAAAACTACAACCCGCACCTGGTGGACTACAAAATCTCCCGTCTGCGGGGAACTCCGCTGGGCTGCCGCAAGATCCACGCCCTGCTGGAAAGCACCCGGGACCTCTGCCCCGCTCCCGGCCCGGTGCGCTACCTCCACCCCTTGGTGTTCGTCCCCGGCTGGCGCCTCGAACAGGCCGAGGTCTCGGAGCGCATCACCAATCTCCAGGACGCGCTGCGGGAACTCCGCCGCGCCATGGATCTGGTGCACCGATTTTTGCCAGCCCACTAGGAGCGCCTCGTGGAACGCGTCTATGTGCTGGAACCTGGGGCCTACCTGCGCAAGGAAGACGACAACCTGGCCGTGGTGCGCCACGGCCGTACCGTAGAGCGCGTGGCCTTCGATGGCCTCAAAACCCTCACCGTGATGGGCTATGGCTCCCTGTCTGGGGCCGTGCTCAAGGCCTTGGTGCAGCACCGGGTAGAAACCGTACTGTTGTCGCCCACCGGCCGCTTCGAGGCCCGACTGGTCCTTGACGAGCACAAGCACGTGGAGCGCCGCCGGGCCCAATACCTCGTGCTCTCCAACCCGGCCAGGGCAGCCCAGATCGCCCGCAGCATCGTGGCCGGCAAGCTTCGCGCCCAGGCCCGGTTTCTCCTGTTGCGCGGCCAGCAATATGGCGATGAACGCCTGCTCGCCGCAGGCGCGGCCATCCGCGCCCTGGAGCGCGGACTCCCGGCGCAGCCATCCTTGGAACTGGTACGCGGCGCCGAAGGCCACGGCAGCCGCATCTATTTCGGGGTCTTCGGCCTGCTTGTGCGCAACCCCGCCTTCACCTTCACCGGCCGCACCCGCCGCCCCCCTCGGGACCCCATCAATGCCCTGATCTCCTACGTCTCCACCGTGCTCACGGCCGAAGTGCTCTCCGCCATCTCCCGCGTGGGCCTCGACCCCTACCTGGGCGCCCTGCACGAAGTGGCCTACGGCCGGCCATCCTTGGCCTGCGACCTGGTCGAAGAATGGCGCACCTTCGTGGCCGACCGCCTCGTCCTCGGGCTGGTGAACCGCCGCGCCGTCAGCCCCGAAGGCTTCATCCTGCGCTCCGCCCCCGAGGCCTTCGCCCACGAAGACGAACTCACGGAAAAACGCCCGGTGTCCATGAAGCCAGGCACCATCCGCGCCCTCATGGAGAGCTACGACACCTGGATGACCACCCGCACCCGGGACCCCATGGCCGACGACCACACCACGCTGCGGGAACTCATCCTGCGGCAGGTGCGCCGCTTCGCCGCCCACCTCACCGGCGAAGCCCCTGAGTACCGCCCTTTCCCTTGGGAGCTTGTCCGCTGATGTTCTACGTCATCTGCTACGACATCGCCGAGGACCGCGCCCGCACCAAGGCCGCCAAACTCCTGGACGGCTACGGCCGACGGGTGCAAAAGTCCGTGTATGAATGCGAACACATAAGCGAGCGCCAACTCCTGCGGCTCCTTGACAAGCTCGAACGCCTCTTGGACCATACCAGCGACAGCGTGCGCTGCTACCGCCTCTGCCGCAGCTGTCTTACGGATTTCGAAGGCCTGGGGATCGGCGAGCCGCCGCGCCCGCGCTCCAGCGCCTACCTGTAGCGGAATTGGGCGCCTTGCCTTGATCCTCCGGAGGAACCATGCACGAATCCACCCCCCACCTCATCTCCTTTCTCGGCACGGGAAACTACCAGCCTGTCACCTATCGCTTCCACCCCGAAGTCCCAGGGGTCGAGACTCGCTACGCCGCCCTGGCCATCCGCAAGCTCCTTGGCCCAGGACGCACCACCATCTTCGCCACGGCCAAGGCCATGGAAACCCACGGGGCCGGCATCGCCGCCGCCTTTGCCGAGGCAGGGCTCGACCAGCCCCAAATCGTCCCCATCACCAACGGCGCAACCCCGCAGGAGCTGCAGGCCAACTTCCGCACCCTGCTCGATACCATGACCGCGACCACCGCCCCGCTGGTGGTGGACATCACCCACGGCTTTCGCTCCCAACCGTTCTTTGCCGGCGCGGCCCTGCACCTCTACCGCGCCCTGGGAGAGTCCCAGCCCATCCAGGTCCTCTACGGCGCCTACGAGGCCAAGGGCGAGCACAACGAGGCCCCCATCTGGGACCTGACCGCCTTCGTGGAGACCGCAGACTGGAGCACCGCCATCGCCACCTTTCTCGCCACCGGCCATGGCACCGCCCTGGCCGATCTCGCCGAGAGCACCGGCCGCGCCTGGGGCAAAGCCTGGGGACTTTCCGGCAGACAGGGCGATCCGCCCCAACTGCTCGGCTTGGCAACCGCCCTGCGCAGCGTCTGCCAGGCCCTGGACGGCATCCGCATCGGCGAGCTCCTCCTCCCGCCTGCCCCTGGCAGAACCTCCTTGGTCACCGGCCTGCTGGAGGCCATCGCCAACGTCCGGCCCCAGTTGGAAGAGCGCCTCCCCGTGCTCCAGGAACCCATGAACCGCTTGGAAGCGATGCTGCGCCCCCTGTCCCTCACGGAAAACCACCTGGCATCGGATGCCGGCCACAACGCCCTCGCGGCCTTGGCCCAGATCTACCTTGATTGGGGCCGTCTGGCCGAGGCGGCGGTGGTCCTGCGCGAAGGCTGGACCTGCCGCCTGGCCCCGCCCGAAGCCACCTGCCCTACCCAGCCCGGCTTCGACGAAGCCCAACGCCGCCATTGGGACGCCGTCTTTGCCGAGATACGGGATATCGCCGGTCCTGTGGCCGAAGTGCGTAACGACATCCAGCACGGCGGCATGAAGAAACGCCCCCTGCCCAAAGACAGGGTCCGCCCCCGCCTCGAGGCCGAAGTGCAGCGCTTCGCCGCCTCTGGCCGCATCGAGCCTCCAACGTCCACCGGCAGCGTGTGGTTCGTCTCCCGGCATCCCGGGGCCAAGGAATGGGCAAAGCGCCAAGGGATCAGCATCTCCCGCATGGTGGATCACCTCGACCCGGAACAGATTCAGCCCGGAGACACCGTCATCGGCACCCTGCCCATCCACCTGGCCGCCCAAGTATGCCAGCGTGGAGCGCGGTTCTTCTTCCTGTCCCTGGACCTCCCACCAGAGGCCCGGGGAGAAGAATTGTCCCTCGAAGATATGGAGCACTACGGTGCCTGCCTGCAAGAGTTCGAGGTTCGAAAGCGCGAAACCATCCCACCCACGGACCTGACCACTCCGTCGGTTTCAGCCACCCAACCCACGGAAAAGACAGACCCAGACAAAAACCGATCCATGAGTGATTGACCCCCTTGAAAACAAGAACAATTTTGACTAAAAAACATCGCACAGCCTTTCCCGAGGACCGAAAAATCGGAGGATTCGTGAACGCACCAGCGCCAAGCCGCTCCCCACATGGGCTCCCTCCATCCGCACTCTGAATGCATGACCCGATTCGAGGGGATTAAGATTTGGTGATGCCAAGGAGACACAACCGCAAGGCATCCTTGGTTTCTCTGAATGCATGACCCGATTCGAGGGGATTAAGATTCTGAGGCGCAGACCTTGCAGGAGTATCTGTCTTGATCTCTGAATGCATGACCCGATTCGAGGGGATTAAGATCCGGTAAAGCGCCATTTCGGTCCACTGACCAACTTGGCTCTGAATGCATGACCCGATTCGAGGGGATTAAGATCGCACGATGCGCTGGACTTCGTTGCCGTCAGCGTTACGCTCTGAATGCATGACCCGATTCGAGGGGATTAAGATTCAATCCGCGCTCCTTCCGGGAGCTCCGTTGCGCCCCTCTGAATGCATGACCCGATTCGAGGGGATTAAGATGATATGTAGAAAATAAGGGAGACCAAAGTCTCCCTTTCCTCTGAATGCATGACCCGATTCGAGGGGACTGCAGGCCCAAGCTGTTTCACAGGAAACAATCAGAACCAAGGAGCCGTGCGGCTGGGGGGAATGCTGCATGGCTGCGCATTGCGGTTGGCCTAGATCGCCGCATGCACACCGCCAGCCACGGCCCGGCAAGTGCATTGAAATCACTGCGGCCGTGCGCTATGGAGGCACAGGCATGGCGCAGCGTCCACAACGCGGCCTGCGCCCGATCCTCCACCACCAACCCTACCCCCTTCCATGACGGCCAACGCAACCATCCACCAATGGCTTCGCAGTGAGGATTTTCTGGATCTTTTACGCCAGGCCCTCGATGGGGACGATCTCGACCATCTCCATGACCTCTGGATCTTTCTCCAGGAGCGACTGGCCAACGATCTCCACTTCCATCACTTGGTGGCGATCCAAAACATCGACGCCATCAGTGCCAAGATAGACTACCTCCAGAAAAAATTCTTCCAAGAACAAAAACGGGACCTGCTCTACCAACGGGTGCGGCAATCCTTGAAGCAATTTCCCGAGGCAGGGTATCATCTGCGCGGCAGTTATGCCGCTTACGGAGATCCTCAAGGCCAGCCACTGCCGGCGTACAAGGAACTTCGAGGACGCAACTTCCAACCCCAATTGCTTGCAAACAAAGATATTCGCAACTCAAAAGACATTCTCGAAGTGGCGCTCCACTTTTTCCATCAGGCAAAAGCATTCTTGGGATATGCCCCGAGCATCCATCTGCGGGAGTTTTGCGCCTTCCTGCGCCAGCACTATGACACAAGCATCTACGACCGCAACGAGATCTCCTTGGAAGAAGGTTCGGACGCCGAGGAAGACAGCCCCAGTCTTTTGCAACGCTTGGGAGAGGCCACCGACTACGAAGCCGCCATCACGCGCGGCCGCCTCGAGGCCATTGTCACGGCTGCGGCCCAAAGTTTGGAACCCAAGGCCGCCTTGGTCTTGTGCTATCTGGAACACTGCGGCTGGCGCATGGAAGACGCCGCCCGGGCATTGGGGTATGCGGCCGCATGCGGCATCTCGGCCATCAAGAAGCGCGCCTATCTCACCTTGCGGCAGGTGCTCGAACCCCATGCCGGGCTTGGCGAGGCGGACTTGGACCCCAACCTCTTCGAGGCCTTTCGTGAGCGCCTCTGGGACGTTTTGTGCCAGCAGGTGGACTGCCGCCAACCATAGGAGGCCGCTATGTCTCTGCTCCGCGCCGCGTGGCGCTTGATGCTCACCGAACGCACCCTGCCGCCCACAGGAACGCCGTGGCCGTGGCCGCGCAAGGCCCTGAGCGTCCATTGGCCAGAGATCGTCCCCGGCGAGCGCCCCCAACCCGCAGCCGGCCAGATCTGGAGCCTTGCCCAGCGCTTGGGGGGCTGGCTGCATCCGGGCCGCTACATCCACCCGCCCCTTGTGCTGGTGCTGGAGGTGCTCCCCGGGGCGCACCTGTGGGGGGCGCAGCTCTTCGACACCCCGGAGTTGGCCGGACCAGGAGACGTGCCCCTCGCCCCAGGGCAGGGTCTGGCCGAGGCCTGGAATACCGCCATCCTCCCCGTCCAGACGCTGGAGCAGCACCTGGGAGACGTCTCTCCAGGGCACCTGCACGCCGTGCGCGAGGCCGCCCAAGGAGAGTATTGCGTGCCTGAAGACTCGGGGATCGCCGCCTTCCGGCTCCTGGAAGCAGACGTGGCCCAGTTCATGGTCCTGCGCAGCCGCGACCTGGACGCCAGCGCCGCCGAGTCCACCCGCCGCCGGGTACTGCGCTTTCACCCAGGCATCGCACAGCCTGAAGACCTCGACCCCTGGCGCGCCCTGGCCACCGCCACGCTGCCCCCGGAACTGACCGCCGTGGCCGCGGCCGACACCCCGGAGCACATCCCCTACACCCGCGTCCTTTTGGGCCAGGCGCAGGAAATGCCGTGCCACGGTTTCTTAGCCACCCAATACCAGCGCCGACTCGATGGCGACACCATCCGCATCACCGGCGTCCTGGATCCTGCAGCGCGCAAGGGCACGCTCTACGCCTGGTGGCAGCACAAGCTCCACATGCGAGAAGGGGTCTGCCGTCTGGACCCCCACACCGGGATGTTCCGCGCCGATTTTCCCGGCCACGGGACCGAATCCTTCCTCATGGGCCGACCGCTGCTCCTGCTCGTGGACGACTCCGCATCCCATGCCCGGTAATCTGGATTCCCTGGACTTCGACCTCGCCGACGGGGTGGCATCTTTTGCCATCCCGCCTCATCCTGGCATCTGGGGCAGACACGCCCAGGGGCCAACCCTCGATCGCATCCTCGCCGCCGCGCCCCCGGCGTTTTCCCGGCTGCTTGTGGCCTGCCACCTCCTCTGGCCCCAGCACCGCCCCGCGTGGGCGCGCCCCCACATCGCCGCCCTGGCGCGCGACCTGTGGGACGTGCCCTTGGACGTCCTGGAGCACGCCCCCTGGCGGCTGGCCCTGGTGCCCACCGCTGGACCAGAAGGGGCGGTGGTGGCCCATGTGCTGGTAGGCTTTGGCCCGTTGCCCGAGGCAAAGACCGCCGCCCTGTGGTCTGATAGCGCCGCCCGCCACGCCGCCGCCACCGTGACCCAGGTGGTGGCGCAGCGCCGCGGCCGCACCCCATGCCTCCTGCCCCTGGCACCCCACGAACGGCTGGTGGGGGCGTCGTTGGCCCTGCCGTGCGCCTTGGCCGCCCTGGCCGCCCTCGACGACCTCGCCCTTCCCGAAGACGTCATCGCCACCGGCGGCCTCGACCCCCAAGGCCATGTCCTGCCCGTGGCCGAGGTCGCCACCAAGACCCAATGCCCTGGACGCCTTTTCCTCTACCCCCAAGGCTGCGCCGCGCCGCCATGCTCCCACGCCGTGGCCGTGACCACCCTGGACGAGGCCTGGGCCATTCTGCGCTGGGCCCGCAGCCCTGAGGCCGCCGCCAAACTCCTCGTGATCCGGCGTCTGCTGGAAAACGCCCCCTCCCAGCCGGAATCCGGCGCTCTGGCCGCAGAGCTCGCCACGCTCCCCGGGGTCCTTGCCCCCTGGGTGCGGCACCAGCGCCACGAGATCACCCGCGCCCTCTGCCGCGCTCCAGACCTGCACCGGCTGGTGGACGCCCTCCCCAAGCTTCCGGAAAATCTTCAAGAAGCCCTTCTCGCGTGCATGAACGCCACCGTGGCCGACCATCAACCCCAGGCCGCCTGGAAGCTCGCCATGCTCCAAATGGAACGGGCCAACCACCGCGGCGATGTCACGGCTTTTTCCACCTGGAAGACCATCGCCCGGCAGCACGAGTCTGCCGTACCCTACCAGGAAGACGGCCCACAAAGCATTGTGCTCCACGCCGTCATCAAGGCCATCGGCGAGCGCCACAACCGCTACGACTTTCCGCTCGCGCTGCCCCTCAGCGCCCACGAACGCGAAGCCCTGGAAGAGCTGGAGGCCACCTGGGAGCGCCGCCGCCGGCGCTTCGGGCCACGTCCCTGCATCATCCTCGGCCAATACTACGGCACCCTGGGGCAGCACTACGGCTTTCTCGGCCCTGCATACCTCCCACAGTGCATCGCCCTGCTGCGCAAGGCCGAGGAGGCCTTCTGCGCCCCCCGCACCGGCAGGTGGGACGACATCGAGCGCGACCGGCTCTACGCCATCATGGCCTGGACGAGCGCCGGCGAGCACGCGCAAGCCGCCGCGGAGCTGAACGCCCTGATCCGGCGCCGCGGCACAATCGCGGCCCTCAATGCCTACGAACTCCACGCCCTGCTGCGGGTGTCCGGCGACGCCCGCCTGCCCCTTGAGCCTGGCGTCACCACCGCCATCCGCAAGCGCGTGGACCAGGACGGCGAGGCGCGCCACCCCTGGCAGCTCGTGGCCATGAATCTGGCCCGGCATCTGGCGCACGAAGATCCCCAGGCCGCCCGAGCACTTGCGGAAAAAAGCGCCCGATGGTGCGCCCGCATGGGCCCCACGGTGCAGGTCATGGCGCTGCTCCCCTTGGCATTGCTCCAAAGCCTCGGGGTTTGCGTCCCTGAAGAACCGGTGGCGCAGGCCTTGGCTCCGGTGCGCAGCGAGCTGCTGCACCCGCCGCATTTCGCGCCGCTTTTGGACCGTCACGCCCCAGCGGTCCTGGACCTGGTCGCCCGCCAGCCAGCCCGATTTTTCCCCTACACCTATCACTGAGGAGCCCGCCCATGGCGCAACTCTTCATCACCGTGGGGACCGCACCCGCCGTGGTTCTTGAGGCCGTCGGTCTCATGCTCCAGCACCAGCGCCTCGATGCGGTCCACGTCATCGCCAGCGCCTCCAAGCGCATCGAAACAACCATGCTGCACCAATTCTTCCAGGCTCAAAAGATGGATTACTCCATCACCCGAGTGGCAGACTTCTCGGACTTGGGCACTCCCAACGATCACGAGCGGTTCGAAGAAGTGCTCCTGCGCTGGCTCCTGCACCGCATGCACCCGCTTCCCCGGACAGAACGATGGGTATGCCTTGCCGGCGGCTTCAAGACCATGTCCGCAGCCATGCAGCAGGCCGCCGAACTCTTTGGAGCGCAGGAAGTCTTCCACGTCCTGGCCACTCCCATGTTCGGCGCCGAGGCAGGCCGAAAGCGCGAGCCCAGTACCGCCGAGGAGGTGGAAGAGGCCTTGCGCCGACATGGCGTGCATTGGATCTGCCTCGGTGGCCAGACGGGATGGCCCCAGGTGCAGCGGCTGCGAAGCGCGGACTACCCACTGGTGTTGGAAAAAGGTGACGCCGTCGGCGAATTCAAGGCGTACCCGACCCCTGGTTCGTCTCTCCGAGAATACGTCGCTGCAATGCGCCGGCGGAGCATCCACGTGAGCCACCACTTCGAGCGCCTTGCACGCCTGCCGTTTCCGATACTGGCCAGTTGGTCGCCCCAGGAGCTCCAATGGCTCGAAGAGCCCCTTGATGGAGAAAATGACCGCACGTGGGTGCGATCCCTCCCCAAGATCGACCTCCACTGCCATCTGGGAGGATTCGCCACCCACGGCACGGACCTCGAGGCAGTGCGCCAGGCCGCCTGCTTCCCAGAAAAACTGCCCACCCAACCCGTCCCGGAGTTTCCGCCCGGCTGGCCGGTACCCCCGGAACCCATCACCCTCGCCGAGTACACCCGCCTGGGGGACGCCACCGGCACCCGATTACTGCGCGACCCCGGTTGTCTTCAACGGCACTGCCAACTGCTCTACGAGACCCTGGCTGAAGACGGCATCGTCTATGCCGAGGTGCGCTGCTCTCCCGCCAACTACGCCACCGACGAGCGCAGCCCCTGGGAGGTACTCACCGACATCCGCAATATCTTCCAGGCATGCATGCAGGATGATCGGTGTCACGTAAACCTCATCCTCATCGCCACCCGCAGGCAAAGCGGGAATTTCCGCACCCACATGGCCCGGCACATCAGCCTGGCGGTGACCGCCGCCGAAAGATGGCAGGAAGGTTGCCGGGTGGTGGGTGTGGATCTGGCGGGCTACGAAGACCGCGAAACCCGTCCCCATCTCTTCCGCGAGGAGTTCACCGCCGTGCACCGCTGTGGCCTGGCCCTTACGGTACACGCCGGGGAGAACGACGACGCGGAAGCCATCTGGCGGGCAGTGTTCGATCTCAATGCCCGGCGCCTGGGGCATGGTCTGCGGCTCATGAGCGACGACGACACGCTGCTCAACTCCGTCGTGAGCCGCCGTATCGCGGTGGAACTCTGCCCTTACGCCAACTACCAGATCCGCCACCCGGCGCCCAACCTCGTGCCCCAACAGGAATGCTTTGCATGCCTGGACGTCCCTGCCACCGACCGTATGACCTACCCCCTTCGCGAGTATTTACGCAAAGGCGTGGCGGTGACCATCAACACCGACAACATTGGCATCAGCCAGGCGAACCTCACCGACAACTGGATCTTCACCGCCAGACTCTGCCCCGGCATCACCCGCATGGAACTGCTTGCGACCCTGCGCCACAGCCTGGAGGCGGCATTCATCGGTCACAACGAACGCCAAGGGCTACTCGAAAAAATCAGCCACCACCTCAATCCCCAGTGGAGCACCCCATGACCGAAAGCGTCCTGTGCACCCCGACCGCGGCTCTCCCCCAAGACTGGCTGCCCCAAGCCGGGGCCATTGCCATGGATATGGACGCCTGGCTGCATCATTTGGCCCCCATCCCGCCCCATTGGGTGCCTCGGACCGAGGCCGAGAATGATCCTTCCTGGAAGCAATGGATCCCCTACGCTATCCTCCAAAATTCCGCTGGTCGCATCGCCGCCTATCCTCGCCACGGCAGCGAATCCCGACTCCACGGCCTCTGGTCCATTGGCGTGGGCGGACACGTGAACCCGCAGGATGCGCGCCGTCCCTTTTGCTGGAAAACCACCCTCATCGCCGGACTCTTGCGGGAAATCCAGGAAGAATTCCCGGCTGCTGGCCACGGCGACAGCCGCTTTTGCGGACTCGTGCACGAAAGCCGCACCGCCGTGGGGGCGGTGCACATCGGTGCGGTCTTCCTCCACCACGTGGACATCCGCGGCGCAGCCCCAGCAGCCGAACTCGCAGGACTCCAATGGCTGCCGCCCCAAGAACTCCGCAGCCTGCCCCTGGAGCTCTGGTCCGCCCTTGCCCTTGACCTTCTGCCTTGAGGACGCCGTATGCCCACACTCATGGTTTCCACCTGCGGCACCAGCCTGCTGATGAACACCAATCCCGAGGCGCGCCAACGTATTCACGCCCACGCCAATGTCCCTAGCGCCGATGCATTGGATCCAGAGACGCGCGCAGCGCTCCGCGCCTGTGTCGCAACCGCGCAAAAACGCCTGGAGGAGGCAAGCGTCACGGAAATGTGCCGCCTCAGCGCCGAGCTCAATGCCATCGTCCGCTTCTTCCATGGGGATCTCAAGGCGCAAAGGGACATCCAGCATCTGCTCTTGGCCACCGACACCTTCCTTGGTGAGGAAGCCGCCACGGCCATCGCCGCGGCGCTCCAGCGCCATGGCCACAGCGCCCGCGTGCAGCGCATCACGGACCTGCGCACGAGCGACCTGGCGGAGTTCCGATTGGCCATGAGCGAAATCGTCCGTCTCTGCGCGCACGAGATCCAATCCTACCGCCAGCGAGGCTACCGCGTCGTGTTCAATCTCACCGGAGGCTTCAAGAGTGTCCAAGGCTTCATGCAGGCCCTGGGAATGATCTACGCCGATGAGAGCATCTATATCTTCGAGAACACCTCCGAGCTGCTACGGTTGCCCAAACTTCCCCTCGCCGAGCCCGACGTCCTTACCATTGTCCGCGAACACCAACGGATATTCCGCCGCCTGGAGGCCGGCCTTCCGGTGCGCAGCGAAGACGCACGTCAGGTCCCGGAAACGCTGCTCATGGAACTGAACGGCATGGTGACCTTCTCCATCTGGGGCGAACTCATCTGGAACGAAGGGCGAAAGCGACTTTTCCAGGAGCGCATCTGGGAATCTGTGGATCCCAAGATCCAATTCGGACCAGATTTTCTCTCCTCCACCGACAAATGCAGCGCCGCGGAGAAGGCGCATATCAACGAACGCATCTTGGATCTGACCCGATTGCATTGCGGCCCTGGCATCAACCTCAACCGGCTCGATGTCAAAAAGCTCCGCCAACCAGAAAAAGGCTCCACCCACGAATGCGATGCCTGGGCCGATAAAGGAGCCAAACGTATCTTCTTCCACTATGAAGAAGAAAGTATCGTGCTTGATCGTCTCGGTCTTGGCCTCCACTAGAGATCATAGCCATTGTCTCCAACCGGAAAGAGTTGATCGAAATCCTCTTCTATAAAGTCAACACACAAAAAATAGTTTCGTCCGTCTCTTGCCTGAAATGCATAGGAAACGGTACGGCATATGGACCGAGTTGCATAGGACACATAACGGCTGGATATATACCATTCTTTATGTAATCTTCTTGGAACAGCGATATAGTCTTTGATTCCATGATCGGTGCCTGGGGGAGCTTTTTGGAAAAGCATACTCCCGTTTCCATGATCGCGATTCTGACACACGGTGGTGCTTATCTGGATACCACGGACGTCGGTCACGAAAATACAGTCCACATCGTTGGAAAGCCGGACGATCTCTTCGAGCACCACTCCGAACTCGGAGGGATCGCGTTGCCGAAGCACGTGCACCATTTCCTGCACCCGCTGCAGCATTTCTCGGGAACGACGTTTGGCGGTCACGATACAACGCCTGCGGTACTTCTCGAACTCCGTTGCCATGGCGTGGGCAGTCTGGGCCGCGGCAACAGCCGATGCCGCCGACGCCTCCGCTGGCCGGCCGAAAAAATACCCCTGAAAGAGGTCGAAGCCCGCAGCGGCCAAAGCCAATGCCTCCGCAGCGTTTTCCACTCCCTCCGCAAGCCCCAGAGCGCCTTGGCGACGACACAGGTCCGCCAACGAATGAAGCAGCAGGCGGCGGGCAGAAGACTGATGGGCACCTTGCACCAACCCGCGGTCGATCTTGATGATATCCGGGGCCACCTGGGCCAGACGGTCCAGGTTGGAGTGGGCGGCGCCGAAGTCGTCCAAGGCGATAAGGAATCCCTGTTGCCGATATTGCTTGGCAAAATCGTACAGCAGTTGGGCATCCGTCACTTGCTTCTCAGCAATTTCGATGACCACAGAGGAGGGGTGAATGCCGACCTCCTCGGCCATGCGGCGAATCCATTGGGAGCCCACCACAGTCGCAGTAAGAGCCGTAGGGTCCACATTGAGGAAGAGCATGGCCGACCCCAGGGACGAGGCGACAAAGGTCCGCAGCGCGGTTTCGCGGCACAGGCGGTCCAGTTCCAGGGCCAAGCCTTGCTGCCGAGCGGCCTCGAAAAGCGCCAAAGGGGGGATAGCCCCATGCTCGCCAACCCCCCGAGCCAGGGCCTCATAGCCGATGACCTGCCTGCGCCGGAGACTGACGATGGGCTGAAAATGCACCACTACCCGCCGGGCTGCCACAAGAGCGCGCACATCCACCATGGCTACACCCCTGAAACCAAGCGGCCGAGGTCCAGGTCTGCGCCCAGGATCCCCACCACCTTGCCCTGGGCGTCAACAATGGGCGTCGACACGGTGAGGCAGTAGTTTTCCGTGGCGGCAGACCGGTAAAAGTCGGAAATGTAGGTCTGCCCGCTTTGACTGGGGACGCGGAACCACGGCCGGTGGGACCAATCCTTGCCAAGGCCCGTATCTCCATAGGCCGCAGTGACGGTCCCCACATTGCGCACCACTTGGCGCCCCTGCAGATCGGTGACGTAGAGCAACTCAAACAGGCCAAGCTCAAGGGCGCGCCTCAAGGCCCCCTCCACCTGCGGGGGATGCATGGAGCGCACCGCCGGGTCCCGGGCCAGTTCCTCCACCGCCTGCCGACCCCGCTCATGGAGACCAAAGCGGATCCGCCCCACAGCCAGCAACTGGGCGTCTGCCTGCTCGCGCAGCTGCCGGGCCAAGCGCGCCAATGCCACGGCCTCTTCTTTTTGCCCGAGCGCACCGGCGTGCAGAGCCCGCAACTCTTCCTGCACGGATTCCACCGATTGGACCACTTCCCGCGCCTCATCGCAGATCTCCAAGGCACGGCTTCCGCCTTCTTCCACGCACGGCCGCGCCCCCTGAACATCCTCCAGGCACGCGGCCATGGCGCTGCGCACCTGCTGGGCCAAGCGCTCCACTTGGGCCACGGCAGTCACCATGGATGCCACGTGATTTTCAATTTCGTCATTTTGCCGTTCCACCCGGCTGGTCGACTCCATTGTCTGGCGCGCCAGGGAGCGCACCTCCGCCGCGATCACCGCAAAACCCCGCCCCGCATCACCGGCATGGGCCGCCTCGATGGTCGCGTTGAGAGCGAGCATATTGGTGGTGCGGGCGATGTTTTGGATGGTACTAGCAATAGCATGAATACCCTGGGTGCGCTCCTCCACTTCCCGGGTGCGGACCAGAAGCTCCGCCAGAGCGCCTTCGAGCGCCTTGAGCCGCTCCTCCGCAGTCCGCACCCGATCCGTCAACGAGGCCATGATGCCCGCCGCCTGCTGCGCCACATGCGATTGACGCTGCGCATGCAGATCCACGCCCTCGGCGCGCTCGGCCACGGCGCTCACATGCCCTTCCACCACGGCCAGCCGCTCCACGAAATCCTCCATGCCCCCCCGTACCCGGCCCCCCACTGCATCGAGCGGCGACGCCGCCGACTGTACCTCCATGGCGGCCTGCACGACGGCCATCAAACTGTGGTCCTGATCTCCGCCTCCACTGCAGGATTCTGCCTGCTGAGGTTTTCTCCAAAAATAGAAAAAATGCATATTTGCCTCCTGTTCCGAAAAGAGGCCAAAGCACATTGTATGCCACGGCCCGGCAGGGGACGGACGACCGTTGTGCGCGCCCCCACGCCCCCGCCGGGGATTCGAATCTTGCGTCTTCGGCTTGTTTGCCCTTTGTGCGCCCTTGTGGTAGCTGCGCGCTTTCTTGATTTTCAGAGTGGAGGACACCTGTGAGCGATCTCAAAGCCATGTACCGCACCATCCTCGGGGATCCCTTTCCCGAGACCTTGCAGCTGACCCTGGGGGAGGAAACCCTCTCCCTGCGCAAACGCCTCTGGAGCATCGACGGCGAGCGCCGGGGGCTGCGCTACGGTGAGAACCCGGATCAACCCGCGGCCCTGTACGCCGTGGAGGACGGTGGCCTCAACGCCGCAGGAGTGCCGCTCACCACACGCGTGCCCGGCCTGCTCTCCGCCATGACCGAGGCGGAGCTGCTGCAGTCGGGCAAGCACCCGGGCAAGATCAACCTCACGGACGTGGACAACGGCATCAACATCCTCCAATACCTCCACGCCAAGCCGGCGGCGGTCATCCTCAAGCACACCAACCCCTGCGGGGCGGCCTGGTCCGACGAAGGGTTGCGTACCGCCCTCACCCGGGCCTACGCCGCGGACCGCATCGCCGCCTTCGGCGGAGCGGTGGTGGTCAACCGGCCGCTCACCGAAGACTGCGCCCAGTTTCTGGTCGCGAGCTACTTCGAGATCGTCGCGGCCCCGGAGTACACTCCTGCGGCCCTGGAGGTCCTCGCCACCAAGAAGAACCTGCGCGTACTGCGCCTGCCGGGCCTTGCGCACCTGGAGGAGCTCCTCACCGCCCCGTTTTTGGACATCAAAAGCCTCACGGACGGCGGGCTCATCATCCAGACCTCCTTCCAAAACCGCATCCGCAGCACCGAGGACTTTCTTCCTGCCGAGGCCACCCAGGACGGAGTCACGGTCATGGCGCGCCGTCCCACGCCCAAGGAGGCCGAAGACCTGCTCTTTGCCTGGGCCGTGGAAGCCGGGGTGACGTCCAACTCCGTCATCTTCGCCCGTGACGGCGCCACCGTGGCCATCGGCACCGGCGAGCAGGACCGGGTGGGGTGTGTGGATCTCACCATCTACAAGGCCTTCACCAAGTACGCCGACGGCCTGGCCCGAGAAGAGACCGGACGCTCCATCTACGACTTGCGGCGGGCGGCCAAGACCGACGCGGGGCTGGCCCGCGCCCTGGAGGACATCGAGGCCCGCACCCGCGCCGCCCGCGGCGGGCTGCCGGGCTCCGTGCTCGTCTCCGACGGCTTCTTCCCCTTCCGCGACGGCGTGGATCTGGCCATCGAGCACGGGGTGACCGCCATCGCCCAGCCCGGCGGCTCCCTGCGGGACGCCGAGGTCATCGCCGCGGTCAACGAAGCCACGCCGCAAGTGGCCATGGTCTTCACCGGCCAGCGCTCCTTCAAGCACTAGGCGGGAGCATGAAGCATCTGCCTGCCGTGCAGCCGGGCTGCATCGTGGAGTTCCTCCAAGACAACCAGCCCGTCATCGCCTGGGTGCTGGAGGCCGTCTCCGGCAAGACCCGCGTCTTCACCATCGCCCAGCGGGAGGCCAAGCTGCCGGTCTCCCGCATCCTGCCGTGGACCGGCCCGGTGCAGGCCGCCGGCGCGTCGCGAAGCGAGATGCTCGAAGCCCTGCGCACCCATCACAGCCGCCGGGACAATCTGGCGGAATCCATCGACACCCTGGAGATCTGGGAGCTCGCCCAAGGGGAGCTTGCCCAGGCGGACATCCTCTGGCTCGGCGGTCTCGTCTTCACGGATCCCACCCCCGACCACCTGGCCGCCCTAGGCCGCAAGCTCCTGCAGACCAAGACCCATTTCCGCTTCAACCCGCCGCAGTTCGAAATCTTTCCCGAAGACGTGGTCCTGCGCCGCCAAGAAGAGCTGCGCCGCGCCGAAGAGCGCCGCCGCCTGGTGGGCTTTGGACAGGATTTCCTGCGCGCCCTCTGGGACCGCGTCCAAGGCAAGGCCACGCCCCTGCCGCAAGCAGACGCGGAACAGGAGGCCAAGCTGCGCGAGCTGCTCATGGCCCGGCTCACCGCCCCCGACGACCGGGACAGCGAAGCCATGTGGAAGACCATGGCCCAGGGCCTACCCGAAGACCCATGGCTGGCGCTCCTCTTAGCCCAAGCCTGGGGAATCGTGCCGCGGCATTACAACGTGCATCTTGCCCGGGCAGAATATGACTGGGAGCCCA
This sequence comes from Thermodesulfomicrobium thermophilum DSM 16697, assembly GCF_059568695.1. Taxonomy (NCBI): domain Bacteria; kingdom Pseudomonadati; phylum Thermodesulfobacteriota; class Desulfovibrionia; order Desulfovibrionales; family Desulfomicrobiaceae; genus Thermodesulfomicrobium; species Thermodesulfomicrobium thermophilum. The sequence continues at coordinate 18,363 of NZ_JCANTW010000018.1, forward strand.
CCTGGGCGGCACCCTTTGCCGAAGAAGTGGAACGCCTGCGCGCCGCGCACGCCGAGGCGGACCTTCCCCAGGTCGCCACGCCCTTCATCACCGTGGACGCAGCCTCCACCCAGGATATCGACGACGGTTTTTGGGCCGAGGCCGAAGGCGACGGATGGCGCGTGCAGATGGTCCTGGCCTGCCCAGCCTTGGCTTGGGCCTGGCACGGCCCTTTGGACCTTGCGGTGCGCCACCGCTTCTCCTCCCTGTATCTGCCCGAAGGGGTGAGCCACATGCTCCCCGAAGCCCTGGGCACCGAAACGTTGAGCCTGCGGGCGGACGGCCCGCGGCCGGCGCTGGTGGTGGAATGCCGCGTGAACGCCGCCGGGGAGATCACCCAATGCTCCCCGCGCCTGGCCCGAGTCCGGATCGCGGCCAACACCACCTATGAGGCCGTGGAAAAGGCGCTGCACGACGGCAAGATCCCCATGCTCAAGGCAGCCCTCGCCGCGGCCCAGGCCTTACGCCAACGCCGCATCCAGGAAGGCGCGGTCATCACCGAGCAGCCGGACCCGTCCATTTCTTTGCACGGCGACCAGCCCGAGGTCCGCGTCCACACCCCGGCCAGCACGCCGAGTGCCCAAGCCATGGTGTCGGAATTCATGATCCTCGCCAATACCGCCCTGGCGGCCTTGGCGGTGGAGCAGAATATCCCGCTCCTTTTCCGCACCCAGAACATCGGCCTTCCCCCGGAGTGCGCCGGCGTCTGGAGCGAACCCCAGGACATCTACCACGTCCTTGGCCGCATGGGGCCGTCGCTTCTGGAATGCGTCCCCCGCCGCCACGCCACCATCGCGGCCAAGGTCTACGCCACCTTCACCTCACCCCTGCGGCGCTACGTGGATCTGATCAACATGGGACAAATCCTCGCCGCGCTGCACGGCGCGCCGCCGCCCTTTTCCCATGCCGACCTGGAAGCCCTGCTCCCCAGCCTCTGCCTGCGGGCGGAAATGGTGGGCCAGGTGCAGCGCGCCCGGCCCAGATACTGGAAGTTCGAATACTTGCGGCAGCGCGCCAAAACCCGCCACTTCCCGGCAGTGCTTGTGGATGCGGGCGCTCCCCTGGCCACCGTGGCCCTGCCGGACCTCGCCCTCTTCCTCAAAGCGCCGCGCAAGGTCTTCGGCGACAAGCTGCGGGTGGGACAGCGGTTTCACTTACGCCTCGGCCGCGTGGACCCACTCTGCGGCGAGGCCCGCATCCTGGAGGCCTTCGAAGTGTAGGGGCGCCGGGGACGAATTCCATTTGAGACCCGCCCCTCCTTGTGGTAGGGGCGCTCACATCCCAATTTCTGGAAAAAGGAGGCTCCTATGGCCAAGCTGTTCGTGCTCATCATCGGCTATCTTCTCGGCGCAGTCCCCTTTGGACTCATCATCGCGCAGCGCTGTGGCAAAGACCCGCGCACCGAAGGCAGCGGCAATATCGGCGCCACCAACGTGGCCCGGGTCTGCGGCAAAGGCGCAGGGCTCTGGACCCTCATCCTCGATATCGCCAAGGGCTTCGTGGCCGTGCTTTTGGCCCAAGCGGTCAGCGATTCCGGATTCTTCCTGGCCCTTTCGGCGCTTACCACCATCTGCGGGCACATGTTCTCGGTCTTTCTCCACGGCAAAGGCGGCAAAGGGGTGGCCACCTTCGTGGGCGCGTTTTTGGCCCTGGCCCCGGGAGCGACGGTGCTGAGCGTCTTGGTCTTCTTCCTGGCCCTGCACCTCTACGGCTACGTGTCTCTCGCCTCCTTGGCCATGGCCACGGCCCTGCCGGTCATGCTCCTAGTTTCCGGATCCTGGAGCGTACTGGTGCCCACCCTGGCGGCCTCGGCCCTGATCTTCTGGAAACACAAAGACAACATCGATCGCTTGCTCGCCGGAACCGAAACCCCCTGGAAATGCGCCAAGCCAGAAGCGTAGATTACGCACTGGCCGCCAACCACGCGGCGAACACCTCGCGCGCACGCTGGGCATAGAGCGCCTTGCGTGCGCGTTTTTTATGCTTGCCCGCCAGGGCGGGCATGAGGCCGAAGTGGATATTGGAAGGCTGAAACGAGGCCGAAGGCGTGCGCACATGCCCCAGAAGGGCGCCCAGGGCCGTCTGTGTGGGCGGCAGCCCCGGAAGGCGCCCCGCCAGAAAAAGCCCGAGCCACAGCCCGGTGGCCGCGGATTCCACGTACCCTTCCACCCCGGAGAGCTGGCCTGCCACATAGACCCCGGGCCGGGCTTTGAGCTCCAAAAACGGGGTGAGCACCTGCGGCCCATTGACGTAGGTATTGCGATGCATGCTGCCGAGACGCAAGAACTCGGCCTCGGCAAGGCCCGGGAGCATGGAAAAGATCCGGCGCTGCTCCGGATAGGTGAGCTTGGTCTGGAACCCCACCATGTTGCACGCGGTTTTCTCCCGGTTCTCCGGCCGCAATTGCACCACGGCAAAGGGCTCCGTGCCGGTGCGCGGGTCCGGCAGGCCCACGGGCTTCATGGGGCCGAAAGCCAGGGTGAGGTCCCCACGCGCGGCCATGACCTCGATGGGCAGGCAGCCCTCGAAATGGCGTTCGTCCTCGAAATTTCGCGCCGGTACGGTGCGTCCTTCCCGCAAGGCGTGCACGAAACGAAAGTACGCCGCTTCGTCCAAGGGGAGGTTGAGATAGTCGCGCCCCTCGGGATCGTAGCGCGAGCCCCAATAGGCCACCGACATATCCACCGAGTCCGTGGCCACGATGGGGGCGATGGCGTCGTAGAAGGCGAGATGCTCGCCCCCCACCACGCGGGCCAGATCCGCGGCCAAGGCGTCGCTCACCAACGGCCCGGCGGCGATGATCACGGCCTGCGCCCCCCATTGCTCCGGGTCGGGAACGGCAGTGACCTCCCGACGCGCCACGGTGATGCGCGGATGCGTACTCAGGCGCTCGGTAATCCATGCCGAAAACCGCTCCCGGTCCACGGCCAAGGCTTTGCCTGCCGGCACCTGCGTGGCATCGGCCGCGGCCATGATCAGACTCCCCAAGTCCCGCATCTCGGCCTGCAGCAACCCCACGCCCGAGGTCATCTCCGCCGAACGCAGCGAGTTGGAGCACACCAGCTCCGCAAACCCGGGCTGGGTATGCGCCGGGGAAAACCGGCCCGGCTTCATCTCCACGAGAAGCACGTCCTGGCCTGCCTCAGCTAAAGCAAACGCCGCCTCGCATCCCGCAAGGCCGGCGCCGACAACCACATAGCGCACACGCGCCTCCTTATTCGTCCGTATCCACGAGATTCATGCTGCGCAGTCCCAGCCGGGCATTGATGGCTTCCACACGTTCCGCGAGCCGTTTCCGCCGGATGGGATTGCGCTCCGCATAGTAGGAAGAAAGCAAAAAATTGCGGCAATGAAAAAGATTATGTCGCTCCGTATCGATATCCACGAGTTTGCCGCACAAAGGACAGGCCCGAAGTTCCGCCATATCAGCCTCCCAAAGACAGGCGAATGGGAGAAGCCCCGGAGTCTTCCGATGATTTTTCTCCAGTCAGGCGGTTCAAGAGCTTGAGGGCCTCGGCGTGATCCGCGGCGAGGGAGAGACATTGCCGTAAGCATTCCAACGCTTTTTCGGTATTTCTTTCACACAAGTATGCTTTTGCCATGTTGTAATAGATATTTTCATCCTGGGGGCTCAATTCCAACGCCCGCATATATGCCTGCAACGCCTCTTTGTACTGCCTGTTTTGCCGCAGACGAATGCCCATCGTATTGTAGGGATTGGGTGCGTTGACATCATGGCGAAGGATCTCCACGAAAATCTCTTTCACCTTGTTGAACTTGTTGATTTTCGCGTATTCTTCCGCCGCCTTTTGCAAGTAATGCTGGTAGCGCTCCATATCGCCCTTGCCTTTATACGCCGCAGCCAGGCCTTCATACGCTTTGATGAAGGCCTGGTTTTGCTCCAAGGCCTGGTTGAACGCGGCAATGGCGTCGGACCAGCGTTTTTCCATGAGAAATTTGCAGCCCTTGAAGAACAGGACCTCCGCCATGTCTTCGTCCTCCCCCACGGTGAGGGAAAGCACACCGATGGCGTCTTCAAACCGGCCTTCGGCCATGAGCCCCTGAGCCTGATCCACTGTGGCCTGCAGGGCAGCTCCTTTGGCGGACATGCGCAAGCCCTGCGCCACGTGCCGCTCCAATGCCTGGGGATCAAAGGGCCGCACCACCAGTCCGGAGCATCCGGCCGAGATGAGCCCCAAAACAAAGTCTTCCTCCCGACGAGCGGAGATGGCCACCACGGGCCGTATCTCCCCGGGCCGGCTGGTACGCAGGGCCGCGATGCAGGCCGCAAGCGGCATGTCTCCTACTTCCGAATCCACCAAGGCCAAGGCGACCTCGTTGTGGGCGGCGAAATCCACTGCCGCCGCGCCGGAGGAAAAACGTACGATCTCGGCCTGCCCCATGGCCACGAGAAAACGTCGATCTTCCTGGGCGTATGCATCGATGGCGGTCACGATAACGATCATATGTTCTCTCCCCATAGCCCAAGGCCACGAAAACGCCCCCAAACGAGCACCTCTGACGCGCCCCTTGGCACCTGTATGCACCTGTAGCAAGCCCTACGCGAGGGTTCCATCCGAATCAACACCTCACCCCGGCGCGCTCCTTGACAACAAGACGGCTTCAGGCAACCTGCCACGGCATCCCGCCACAGAGGGCCTCGTGCGGCCCCGAACTTTCGAGGAAGGAACAATGATCGGTATCTCCAAACTCTATTGCGGCACGGTGGAGCCTTCGGACGCCTTGCGCTATGGCCGCCATTCCGGGTCGCTCCCCTCGCATCTGCTCCAATTTTCCAAGGATAAAAAGCCGGTTGTGGTCTGGAACATGACCCAGCGCTGCAACCTCAAATGCGTGCATTGCTACGCCCACGCCGTCGATCCCAAAGGCCATCAAGACCCCATCGATACCGAACAGGCCAAGGCCATGATCGAAGACCTGGCCGCCTACGGCGCGCCGGTGCTGCTTTTTTCCGGCGGCGAGCCCTTGGTGCGCGAAGATCTGGTGGAACTCGCCAAGTACGCCACTGCCCGCGGCATGCGCGCGGTAATCTCCACCAACGGCACCCTCATCACCAAGTCCAAGGCCCGCGAGCTCAAAGACGTGGGGCTCTCCTACGTGGGCATCTCCCTGGACGGCGCCGAGACCATCCACGACCGCTTCCGCGGCGTCACCGGATCGTACCGCCAGGCCCTCAAGGGCGTGGAAAACTGCCAGGCCGAAGGCCTCAAGGTGGGCCTGCGCTTTACCATCAACAAACGCAATGCCGGCGAAATTCCACACCTCTTCGACCTCATCGAGCAGATGGAGATCCCGCGCATCTGCTTCTACCATCTGGTGTATGCCGGCCGCGGCTCCGAGCTCATGAACGAAGACTTGGACCACGCCGAAACCCGCGCCGTGGTGGACCTCATCATGGACCGCACCCGCGATCTGCATGAGCGCGGCAAGCCTAAAGAAGTGCTCACCGTGGACAACCACGCCGACGGCCCCTACGTCTATTTCCGACTGCTGCGGGAAAACCCCCAGCGGGCGGCCGAAGTGCTGGAGTTGCTCAAAATGAATGAGGGCAACTCCTCGGGCCGGGGCATTGCCTGCATCTCCTGGGACGGCTCGGTGCACGCGGACCAGTTTTTGCGCCACATCACCTTTGGCAATGTCCTTAAACGGCCCTTCTCCGCCATCTGGGACGACCCGTCCATCGAGCTCCTCCAGAAGCTCAAGGACAAACGCCCCCATGTGACGGGCCGCTGCGCCCGCTGCCGGTTCCTCAACATCTGCGGCGGCAACTTCCGCGCCCGGGCCGAGGCCGCCACCGGCGATTTCTGGGCACCGGACCCGGCCTGCTACCTCACGGACGACGAAATCACCGGCGAGCCGCTCTAGGCGGCCCGCCCCCACACCAAGGAGCCTGCCATGACCTTTTTCCGAGGCCGCCGTCTGCGCCGTACTGCCGCCTTGCGGGATTTGGTGCGGGAAACGCGGCTGACGCGCCTGGATCTCATCCAACCCTACTTCGTGGTCGAGTCCAACCCCGAGGCCGAAACACCCATCGCCTCCATGCCCGGCCAGTACCAATTGGGCCTGAATCGGCTCATCGCCCACATGGAGCCGGCGGTATCCGCCGGCCTGGCTGCGGTCATCCTCTTTGGCATCCCCCAGACCAAGGACGAACGGGCCTCCGGGGCCTACGCGCCGGACGGCATCGTCCAAGAGGCCACCCGCCGCATCAAGGAGCGCTGGCCCGAGCTCGTCGTCGTGGCCGACACCTGCCTGTGCGAGTACACCTCCCACGGCCATTGCGGCATCGTGCTCCCCAGCGGCGAGGTGGCCAACGACCCCACCTTGGAGCTTCTGGCGCGCACCGCCGTCAGCCAAGCCAAGGCCGGTGCGGACATCATCGCGCCCTCGGACATGATGGACGGTCGGGTGGCGGCCATCCGGGCGGCCTTGGACCAGGAAGGCTTCGCCCACATTCCCGTGCTCTCCTACGCCGTGAAATACGCCTCGGCCTTCTACGGCCCCTTCCGGGAGGCGGCGGAAAGCGCCCCCAAGTTCGGCGACCGCAAGACCTACCAGATGGACCCGGCCAACGGCCGCGAGGCCCTGCGCGAGGCCCTGGCCGACGAGGCCGAAGGCGCGGACATGCTCATGGTGAAACCCGCCCTGCCGTATCTGGACGTGCTGCGCACCCTGCGGGAGGTCACGGACCTGCCGCTGGCCGCCTACCAGGTGAGCGGGGAATACAGCCAGATCAAGGCCGCCGGACAACTGGGGTGGATGGACGAGACCGCCGTGGCCCTGGAAAGTCTCACCGCCATCAAGCGCGCCGGCGCGGACCTCATCCTCACATACTTCGCGGCGGACCTCATCCAGCAAGGACTCATCTCATGACCCATCATCCGCATGCCGCTGCCCATGCCTTGAGCGCAGAGGCCCCTGCCTGCCGGCTCATCGCCTGGGAGGTGACCCGCTCCTGCAATCTGGCCTGCAAGCATTGCCGGGCCGAGGCCCATCTGGAGCCGTATCCCAACGAGCTCTCCACAGCAGAGGCCGTGGCCCTCATCGACACCTTCCCCCAAGTGGGAAGCCCCATCATCATCTTCACCGGCGGCGACCCCATGCTGCGTCCCGATGTCTACGATCTCGTGGCCCATGCCGCGGCCTTGGGACTGCGGCCGGTCATGTCGCCCAACGGGACCCTCATCACCGCCGAAACCGCCCAGCGCATGAAGGCCGCCGGCGTGCAGCGCTGCTCCATCTCCATCGACGGCCCGGACGCCGCCTCCCACGACGCCTTCCGCGGCGTGCCCGGCGCCTTTGCCGGCGCCCTGCGCGGCATCGAATATCTGCGTCAGGCGGGGATTCCCTTTCAGATCAACACCACGGTCACCCGCTCCAACATGGAGAGCTTTCCGCGCATCTTCGAACTCTGCGAAAAGCTCGGGGCCGCGGCCTGGCATATCTTCCTCCTCGTGCCCACCGGCCGGGCCGCCTCCATGGAGGAAGAGATCATCAGCGCCACGGAATACGAACGGGTGCTCCATTGGTTCTACGACTTCCGCAAGACCACGACCATGAGCCTCAAGGCCACCTGCGCCCCCCATTACTACCGGATCCTGCGCCAGCGCGCCAAAGAAGAGGGCATCCCGGTGACGCCGGAAAACTTTGGCCTGGACGCCCATACCCGCGGCTGCCTGGGTGGCATTGGCTTCTGCTTCATCTCCCACACGGGCATCGTCCAACCCTGCGGCTACCTCGAACTTGCTTGCGGGGATGTGCGCGCCACGCCGTTTCCGGAGATTTGGCGTAACAGCGCCGTCTTCCGCGCCTTCCGGGACCAGTCCCAATACCAAGGCAAGTGTGGGGTATGTGAATACCACAAGGTCTGCGGCGGCTGCAGGGCCCGCGCCCATACCATGCGCGGCAACCACATGGCCGAAGAGCCGCTGTGCTCGTACACCCCGGCCCGCCTGCAACGCCAATCCTCCTAGGACATCTCCCATGGACGCCATCGACCGCCAACTCCTCGACATCATTCAAACGGACTTTCCTTTGGAACCCCGGCCGTACGCCGTGCTCGGCGAGCGTCTCGGCCTTACCGAGGCCGAGACCTTGGCCCGGGTGCGGGCGCTCACGGCCCGCGGGGTCATCCGCCGCATCGGCGCCAACTTCCAGTCCCGCAAGCTCGGCTGGCATTCCACCTTGTGCGCGGCGTGCGTACCGGAAGACCAGCTCGAAGCCTTCGTCGCCGAGGTCAACCGCCACCCAGGGGTCACCCACAACTACCTGCGTGCCCACCGCTACAACGTGTGGTTCACCCTCATCGGCCCGTCGCCGGAGGACGTGGCCGCCACCTTGGCAGGCATCACCCAGGCCACCGGCATCCCCATCCTCAACCTGCCGGCCTCCAAGATGTACAAAATCCAGGTGGACTTCAAAATGGGAGACGACGCATGACCCCCGTCCTGTCTCCCTCGCTTTTGTCCGCAGACTTCGGCCGCCTAGCCGAGGAGCTGGCCGCCCTGGAGGCAGCCGGGCTTTCCTGGGTGCATTGGGACATCATGGACGGCCAGTTCGTGCCCAACATCACCTTCGGCCCGCCCGTAGTGGCCAAACTGCGTGCCCGAAGCCGCCTGTTCTTCGACGTCCACCTCATGATCGAACACCCCGACCGCTATATCACTGCCTTTGCCGACGCCGGGGCCGATCTGCTGTGCGTGCACGCCGAGACCTGCGTGCACCTGGAGCGCACCATCCAGGCCATCCACGACGCGGGCATGCAGGCCGGACTCGCCCTCAACCCCGCGACACCGCTGACGGCCCTGGACTACGTCCTCGACAACCTGGACATGGTGCTCATCATGAGCGTCAACCCCGGCTTTGGCGGACAGCATTTTCTGCCCCTCGCCCTCCCCAAGATCGCCCATACCGCAGCGCGCATCCGCGACACCGGCAAACCCATCCACCTGCAGGTGGACGGCGGCGTCACGGTGGACAACGCCGGAGAACTCGTACGTCTCGGGGCTACGGTGCTCGTGTCCGGCTCCGCCTTCTTCGGCCACCCGCCCTACGATCAGCGCCTGGCCGCCTTTCGTACGGCCATGGACGCCGCTGGCTAGCCCGCCTGCACCGACGCCCCCTCAAGCGCCCCTCGCCCACCGTCTTCGGGCCAGGGGCGCTTTTCGCATCGACCGCCGTTTTCCAACGGCCACCGTTGACTCCCAAAAGCCATCGAATTAAAAGCGCAAAAAACGAGGAAACCAAGCATGCTCGACGAAATTGATGTTCAAATATTGAATCTTCTTCAAGAAAACGCCAAAATTACCAACGCCGAGCTGGCGCGGCGCATCGGCATGGCCCCTTCCGGGGCCCTGGAACGAGTGCGCAAGCTGGAGTCCCGCGGTATCATCACCGGTGCCAGTGTCCGCCTCGACCCCCATCGCCTTGGGCTCACCTTGAGCACCTTCGTGCTCATCAAGACCAACGAGCCCGTAGGGTCTTCGGCCATCGGACACGCCTTGGCCGCCATCCCCGAGGTGCTGGAAGTCCATTGGACCGCCGGCGAGTACAACTACCTCATCAAGGCCCGGGTACGGGATACCGAAGATCAAGTGGCGCTCATGAAAAAGCTCGGAGCGATTCCCGGCGTCCAGGACAGCCGCACGACATTGGTCCTCGAAACGATCAAAGAAACCCAATCCCTTTGCCTGGATCACATCCCGGTGAAGGGCGGCCGGAAAAATTCCAAAAACGGAGGCTAGTATGCAATCCAATCTCGATGTGCGCATCATGAACCGCGGCAAAGAGTTCTTTGCCAGCATCGCCGGCGAGGCGCCGTCCATCTTCAACAAAGGGTGGTGGACGGGGAAGGTCATGGACTGGGCCATGCAGAACGAACAGTTCAAGGTGCAGCTGTTCCGATTTGTGGATGTACTGCCCTACCTCAACACGTCCGAATCGCTGTCTCGGCACATCGAAGAGTACTTTTCCGGCGAAGGCCAGGACATCCCCAAGGTCCTCAAATGGGGCGCCGGCGCCATGGGCGGCCTGGGCGGCAAGCTGGCGGCCGGCCTCGTGGCCAAGACCATCCGCGCCAATATCGAATCCATGGCCAAGCAGTTCATCATCGGTGAAAATACCCAGGACGCCATCAAGACCTTGCGCAAGCTGCGCAAAGACGGGTTTGCCTTTACGGTGGACATCCTTGGCGAGGCCACGGTGAGCGAGGCCGAGGCCGAGGCGTACATGAAAAGCTACCTAGAGCTCCTCGACGCCCTGCGCGGCGAGCTCCCCAAATGGACGGGCCTAGGCGGCGGCGGGGGCCTCGATTGGGGCACGACGCCCATGCTCAATGTCTCGGTGAAGCCCTCGGCCCTCTTTTCCCAGGCTTCCCCCAAAGACTTCGAGGGCTCGGTGCAGGGCATCCTCAAGCGGCTCATCCCCATCTACCGCAAGGTGCGCGAGCTCGGCGGCTGGATGTGCATCGACATGGAGCAGTACAAGTTCAAGGACATCACCCTGGAGCTCTTCCGCCGCCTGCGCTCCAGCGAGGAATTCCGCGACTATCCCGGACTGGCCGTGGTGCTGCAGGCCTACCTCAAGGACACCGACCGCGACCTGGCCGAACTTCTGGCCTGGGCGCGGGAGAAGAAACTCCCCATCGGCATCCGCTTGGTCAAAGGCGCCTACTGGGACTACGAAACGGTTATCGCCAAGCAAAACGGCTGGGAAATTCCCGTATGGACCATCAAGGCCGAGTCCGACGCCGCCTTCGAGCGCCAGGCCCGGGTCATCCTGGAAAACCACGACATCTGCCACTTCGCCTGCGCATCCCACAATATCCGCACCATCGCCGCAGTCATGGAAATGGCCGCCGAGCTCAAGGTGCCCGAGAGCCGCTACGAATTCCAGGTGCTCTACGGCATGGCCGAGCCGGTACGCAAAGGCCTGCTCCATGTGGCCCGCCGCGTGCGGCTCTACGCCCCGTACGGCGATCTCCTCCCCGGCATGGCCTACCTGGTGCGCCGGCTGCTGGAAAATACCGCCAACGAGTCTTTCCTGCGCCAATCCTTCGCTGAAGCTGCAGAGATCGAACGGCTGCTGGAAAACCCGCTCATCACCTTGGACCGGGAACGCGCCCGCCGCGCCGCCCGGACGGCCGCCCCTTCGGCGGCACCGATCCCACCGTTTGCCAACGAACCCATGGCCGACTTCACCCGCGCCGACGTGCGCCAAGCCTTCCAGCAGGCCATCGCCAGCGTGCGCCAGGAATTGGGGCGCACCTATCCCTTGTGGATCGGCGGCCGCGAGGTGTTCACCGACGACCGCATTCCTTCCGTGAACCCTGCTAACCCGGACGAAGTCATCGGCTCCGTGTGTCAGGCAGGGCGCGAACACATCGACCAGGCCCTGGAAGCGGCGCAAAAGGCCTTCCCCCTGTGGCGGGAGCTCTCCCCCGAAGACCGGGCCGGCTATCTCTTCAAGGCCGCGGACATCGCCCGCAAGGACATTTACCGGCTGTCGGCCTGGCAGATCCTGGAAGTGGGCAAGCAATGGGATCAGGCCTATGCCGACGTGGCCGAAGCCATCGACTTTTTGGAATACTACGGCCGCGAGATGCTGCGCCTGGGCAAACCGCGGCGCATGGGCCGGGCCCCGGGGGAGTTCAGCCAGCTCATGTACCAGCCCAAAGGCATCGCCGCGGTCATCGCCCCGTGGAACTTCCCCCTGGCCATCAGCTGCGGCATGACCTCCGCCGCCATGGTGGCGGGCAACCCCGTGCTCTACAAGCCGGCCGGCCCTTCCTCCGTGGTGGGCGCCACCTTGTGCCGCATCTACCGTGAAGCCGGCATCCCTGACGGAGTGTTCAACTACGTGCCCGGCCGCAGCTCGGTCATGGGCGACTACCTGGTGGAGCACCCAGCCATCTCCCTCATCGCCTTCACCGGCTCCATGGAAGTGGGGCTGCACATCATCGAAAAGGCCGCCCGCGTGCATCCGGGCCAAAGCCAGGTGAAACGGGTCATCGCCGAAATGGGCGGCAAAAACGCCATCATCATCGATGACGACGCCGACCTGGACGAGGCGGTGCGCGAAGTGCTCTATTCGGCCTTCGGCTTCCAGGGGCAAAAGTGCTCCGCCTGCTCGCGGGTCATCGTGGTGGAGTCCATCTACGCCCGCTTCGTGGAGCGTCTGGTGGAAGGCGCTCGGGCGCTGGCCATCGGCCCGGCGGAAGACCCCGCCTACTTCATGGGCCCGGTGGTGGATGAGCGCGCCCAGAGCACCATCCTCAAATACGTGGAGTTGGCCCGCCAGGAAGGCCGCGTGCTCTTGTGCCAGGAGGTCCCCAACCACGGCTACTACGTGCCGCTGACCATCGTGGAAGGTATCACTCCGGAGCACCGATTGGCCCAGGAAGAGATCTTCGGCCCGGTACTCGCCGTCATGAAGGTGAAGGACTTCAACCAGGCCCTGGAGTGGGCCAACAGCACCCGCTTTGCTTTGACCGGCGCGGTGTTCTCCCGCAGTCCCCGGCATTTGGAGCGCGCCAGCCGGGAGTTCAACGTAGGCAACCTCTACCTCAACCGCGGCTCCACCGGCGCCCTGGTGGAACGGCACCCCTTTGGCGGCTACAAGATGTCCGGCGTAGGCTCCAAGGCCGGCGGGCCCGACTACCTCATCCAATTCCTCGACCCGCGCACCGTCTGCGAAAACACCATGCGCCGCGGCTTCGCCCCGACCATGGAAGACGACGACTGGGTCTAACCGCCGCCCCCATGATCCCCCTTTCTGGCCGTGGCCGCCGCGGCCAGAAAGGGGGACTGCACGCCGCCAACCCCACCAGACCACACCTCACAACACCGCGCGTGCGCCCCGAAAGCGCTGCTCGAGCAGCACCCCCATGCGGGCGTCACCCGCGCTCCTGCCCGCCATCACGCGCCCAAACTCGGGCCAAGGCCATGCCCATCAGGTTCTGCCACAGGCTAAAGAGCGCCCCGGCCAAGGCTGCGGCGGGGGTGAAGAACGTGCCTGCCAGCGCGACGGCCAGGCCCGAGTTCTGCATCCCCACCTCGATGGCGATGGTCCGCGCCGTGGACATGCGGGCGCCCGTCACCCGCGCACCCCAAAACCCTATGGCAAACCCCGCCCCGTTATGGAGCATGACCGCCAGCATCACCAAGACGGGGAAATCGAGTATCGTCTTCTGATTCAAGGCCACGACGCAGGCGATGATACCGGTGATGGCCAGCACCGAAAGCGCCGGGAAGACCTCCAGCACCGGCCGCAGGCGTTCCCGCAAAAGCCGCCGCAAAACCAGACCATCCACGAGGGGAAAGACCACGATCCAGAACACCGAGCGCACCATGGCCCAAAAGTCCACGGCCACGCGTTGGCCCACGAAAAGCTCCACCAACGCGGGCGTCACCACTGGGGCCACCAACGTCGTCACCAAGGTCATGACCACCGAAAGGGGCACATCTGCACGGGCAAAAAACGTGATCACATTGGACGCCGTTCCGGAAGGACAGCACCCCACCAAAAGGACCCCCACGGCGACCTCGTCAGGGAGGTGCAGCGCCCAACACAGCCCCCAGGCCAGCAACGGCATGACGGTGTACTGGAGCACCACCCCCAGACCCGCGCGGGGCCACATGCGCCCCACCCGGACAAAGTCGGCGAATTCCAAAGTCAGCCCCATCCCAAACATGATGAGCCCGAGGCCCAAAGAGATGTAGGGCCGAATCCAGGCGAAAAGCGCAGGAAAGCCCAAGGCCAAGAATGCACACGCGCATGCCAAGATCAAAAAATGCCGCTGCACCCAGCGGGCCATGGCCATCAGCATCGGATACTCCAAAATCGTTGGGGGAAAATGAAAGCCCCTATGCCCCGTGGGCCCGGACGAGGATGTCCGCCCATCTCCGGCGTCACCCGCACCGCGATTGCGAACGTATTTTCAATTTTGAAAAAACGTCTTCACACCAGCGTCTGAAAAAGGCCGTGCCGCGGCGGCGCCGTCCGAACTCCTCTCCCAACATTTCCTCCGCGTCCACCCCTCGACATTCCTGAACGCCGTTCATAAAGGCCAGGGCAAACCCAAGCAAAACAAGAATAATATTCACAAATAGATTCTCTATTGCCTTGAAATATACGGGCAAACAAAAGCTTCTGCGAACAAGTTTCCCTTTTTGGGAAACAAATTGATTTTTTCCTCCAGATCCTCTAGGGACTTTTGCGGAAAACAGGATCATTGGGTGTCTCCGGAATACTCCGGCTGCATATATGGCAGAAACACATTTCCCCAACCCCAAGGAGGTCCGCATGAAACGTTTTCGCACTCTGTGTGGCTGCCTCGCGCTGCTTCTGTGCATCGGCGCACCGGCCATGGCCAAAACCGTCCGCATTGGCCTCATGTGTCCGCTCACCGGCTCTTGGGCCAGTGAAGGTCAGGACATGAAGCAGATCGTCGAGCTCTTGGCCAAAGAGACCAACAAGGCGGGTGGTATCGGTGGCATGGAAGTGGAGATCATCACCGAAGACGACGGCGGTGACCCGCGCCAGGCAGCCTTGGCCGCCAACAAGCTAATCAGTCAAGACGTCGTGGCCGTCATCGGCACCTACGGGTCCTCGGTGACCGAAGCCACGCAGGGCATCTACAACGAAGCAGGCATCGTGCAAGTGGCCACCGGCTCCACCGCCATCCGCCTCACGGAAAAGGGTTTGCCGCTCTTCTTGCGCACCAGCCCCCGCGATGACGAGCAGGGCAAAGTGGCGGCCAAGACCATCCTTGCCAAAGGCGCCAAGAAGATCGCCATCCTCCACGACAACACCTCCTACGCCAAGGGTTTGGCCGACGAGACCAAGTCGCTCCTGGAAGCCCAGGGCGCCAAGATCGTCTTCTTCGATGCCCTCACCCCGGGGGAGCGGGACTACAACGCCATCCTCACCAAGATGAAGGGCGCTGGCCCGGACTTCGTGTTCTTTACCGGCTACTACCCTGAAGCCGGCTTGCTCCTCAAACAAAAGATGGAGATGGGCTGGGACGTGCCCATGATGGGCGGGGATGCCACCAACAACCCCGACCTGGTGAAGATCGCTGGTGCCAAGGCCGCGGCCGGATTCCTTTTCCTCTCTCCGCCTGTGCCCGCAGACCTGGACACCCCTGAAGCCAAGGCCTTCCTGACCGCTTACCAGCAGGCCTACGGCAGCCAGCCGGGCTCGGTGTGGGCGGTGCTGGCCGGCGACGCCTACCGCGTGCTGGCGGAAGCCATCGCCAAGGGCGGCTCCACCAAGGGTGAAGACATCGCCGCCTACCTCAAGACCAAGCTCAAAGACTTCCCGGGCCTCACCGGTCCCATTTCCTTCAATGCCAAGGGCGACCGCGTGGGCGATCTCTACCGCATCTACCAAGTGGACGAGACCGGGGCCTTCAAACTTCTGCCCTAACGCACCAAAGGAGGAGGGCCCCACGGCCCTCCTCGCTTGCGCAAGGATACTTGCATGGAAGAATTCATCCAACAGCTCACCAACGGGCTTGCCGTCGGCGGCATCTATGCCCTGGTGGCCCTCGGCTACACCATGGTGTACGGGGTGCTCAAACTCATCAACTTCGCCCATGGCGACCTCTTCACCATTGGCGCGTACCTGGGCCTGACGCTGCTCACGAGCCTCGGGCTCTTCGACAAACTCGGACCCGTGGCCGGGATGGGCGTTCTGGTACTCCTGGTCATGGGGCTGGTGGCCGTCATCGGCGTGCTCCTCGAACGCGTGGCCTACAAGCCGCTACGCCACTCCCCGCGCCTGTCCGCCGTGGTCTCGGCCCTGGGGGCCTCCATCTTTTTCCAAAACGCCGTCATGCTGGTGTACGGGGCCAGATTCCAAGTCTATCCCCACGATATTCTTCCTAAAACGACGGTCCCCTTTTTTGGCCTCGAGATCCCGCTCATCCGTATCTTGCTCTTCGCCGCCTCTCTGGCGCTCATGGCCGGGCTCTATGTCTTCATCCACAAGACCAAAATCGGCACCGCCATCCGGGCAGCAGCCATTGATCAGGGGGCCGCACGCCTCATGGGCATCAACGTGGACCGGGTCATCATGCTGGTGTTCTGTATCGGTCCGGCACTCGGCGGCGCGGCAGGACTCATGGTCGGGCTCTACTACGGCCAGATCAACTTCACCATGGGCTGGATTTATGGCCTCAAGGCCTTTACTGCAGCCATTCTCGGCGGCATCGGCAATATCCCCGGCGCCATGCTCGGAGGACTCCTCCTCGGCGTTATCGAGGCCTTGGGCGCGGCATATATTTCCATTGCCTGGAAGGACGCCATCGCCTTTTGCGTGCTCATCCTCATTCTCATCGTTCGGCCCACAGGCATCCTGGGCGAACGGGTCGCGGAGAAAGTATGAACCGCATCGTACCGTGGGCCGTGGCCGCCCTGCTGGCCGTATGCCCTCTGATTCTCGACACCTATTGGACCGACGTGCTCAACAACGTCGGGCTCTACGCCATCCTGGCCTTGAGCCTCAATGTCATCTTGGGCCTGGCCGGCCTCTTCCACATGGGGCACGCCGCGTTCTACGCCGTCGGCGCCTATACCACCGCCATCCTCAACACGGTGTACGGCGTGCCGGTGCTCTGGACCATGCCGGTAGCCGGGCTTTTGGCAGGCATCTTCGCCGCCCTGGTGGCCCGGCCCATCATCCACCTGCGGGGAGACTACCTGCTCATCGTCACCATCGGCGTAGTGGAGATCGTACGCATCGCCCTCATCAACAATATTTTTGGCATCACCGGCGGGGCCAACGGCATCTTCGGCATTGCCCGGCCCATGCTCCTGGGCTTCAAACTCACCAAGCCCATGCATTTTTTCTACCTCATCTGGATACTGACAGGCGTCAGCATCTTTCTCTTCCGCCGGCTGGAGCTCTCCCGCTTCGGCCGGGCCCTGCGCTACATCAAGGAAGATGAAACCGCCGCTGCGGGAAGCGGCATCGATGTGGCGGGATACAAGCTGGCGGCTTTTGTCATCGGCGCGGTGTGGGCCGGGATGACCGGAACCATCTTTGCCGCGAAAATGACGATCATCTCTCCAGAGTCGTTTACTTTTTGGGAATCCGTCGTCCTCTTCACCATCGTGATCCTTGGTGGCTCCGGGAATATTTGGGGGGTCCTCGTGGGCGCCTTCCTGCTGGTGGGCTTGCCCGAACTCTTCCGGGACTTCGCCCAGTACCGCATGCTGGTCTTCGGCGCGGCCATGGTGGCCATGATGATTTTCCGCAACGGCGGCCTCCTGCCGCCCCGGCCCCCACAGTACCCCAAGGCCGCAGCACTGGTGGAGGGACAATCATGAGCCTGCTCCAGGTGGAAAACCTTACCAAGAGTTTTGGCGGACTCATGGCGGTGAGCGATGTCTCCTTCGACGTGGACGACGGCGCCATCGTCGGGCTCATCGGCCCCAATGGCGCGGGCAAGACCACGGTCTTCAACCTCATCACCGGCAACTACGTTCCGGACTCCGGATCCGTCCGTTTCCGCGGCCACGAACTGGTGGGCAAGCCCATCCACGCCATCGTCCAGGCCGGCATTGCCCGCACCTTTCAGACCATCCGGCTCTTCCAGAACATGAGCGTGCTCGAAAACGTCCTCGCCGGGCGCCATTGCCGCATGCGCGCCGGAGTCTTCGGGGCCATGCTGCGTACCCCGACGCAACGTCGCGAGGAGGACGAAGCCCTGGCCCGGGCCATGGAAGAGCTGCGCTTCGTGGGGCTCTCTCGCGAACACGACAACCTGGCCGGCAATCTCTCCTACGGCAACCAACGCCTGCTGGAAATCGCCCGCGCCCTGGCCACAGACCCGCAGCTCATCATCCTTGACGAACCTGCGGGCGGCATGAACGACCAGGAGACGCAAGACCTGGTGCGCCTCATCTACGCCATCCAAGAGCGCGGCATCACCATCCTGCTCATCGAACACGATATGAGCCTGGTGATGCGGGTATGCCAAAAACTGATCGTTTTGGAGCACGGGGCGCAGATCGCCACCGGCACCCCGGCGGAAATCCAAAACCATCCCCGCGTGATCGAAGCCTATCTGGGTGTGGAGGACGATGAAGATGGCCCTGCTGCAAATTGAAAATCTGCGCGTGCGCTACGGCAACGTGGAGGCCCTGCACGGCATCAGTCTCCACGTGGACGAGGGAGAAATCGTCACCATCCTCGGCGCCAACGGCGCGGGAAAGACCACGACCCTCAACGCCATCTGCGGCCTGGTCCCCGTGGCCGAAGGACACATCTGGCTGCGGGATATCCCGCTCCACTCCCTGCCCGCTCACGCCATCGTACGTCACGGCATCACCCAAAGCCCGGAAGGCCGCCGCGTGTTCGCCACCCTCTCGGTGGAGGAAAACCTGATGCTCGGGGCCTTCACGGCCACGGACGCCAAGCGGGTGGCCGCCACCCAGGAGTGGATCTACCGGCTCTTTCCCCGCCTGGAGGAGCGTCGGCACCAATTGGCCGGCACCCTTTCCGGCGGGGAGCAGCAAATGCTGGCCATCGGCCGGGCGCTCATGGCGGAGCCCAAACTCCTGCTCTTGGATGAGCCGAGCCTCGGCCTGGCCCCCATTTTGGTGCAATCCATCTTTGCCACCATCCGGGAGATCAACCGCAGCGGCGTGACCGTCATCTTGGTGGAACAAAACGCCCGCGCGGCGCTGAAACTCGCCCACCGCGGCTACGTCCTCGAAGTGGGGCGCGTGGTCCTCTCGGATACCGCGGCCAATCTCCTGGCCAACGAAGACGTACAAAAGGCCTACCTCGGCGGCGGCCACGCCGCACGCTAAACGCTGCGCATCCCCGCGGGGGGCCTCCGCCCCCCATGCAGCCCCCCAAACCACCTCGAAGCTTGCCCGGACACGTCGCTTGGGGGTAGGCAGGTATCGTCATCAAGGAGGGAAACGATGCGCGCACGTCTTCTTGGCATGACCGCCATCCTCACCTTGAGCATACTTGCCGCCGAAATCGGATCCGCACCCCAACCCGCCCTGGTTGGTATGTTTGCCGCCCTGCTGATGGCCCTGGAAGCCGCATGGACCGAACACCGTCAGCACCGTGCCCTTGCCGCGGCGCTGGATACTCTGGTCCGCGAGCGCACCATGCCTCAAGGGCTGCGGATTTCCCCGCAACTGGCCAACGCCTTGGGTCAGGTGGAACACTGCTTGCGCACGGAGACTGGGCTCCGCCAAGGGATCGTCCAGGGCCTGCCCATGCCGTTCCTTCTGGTGGACCCCAAAGAACGAGCCGTGGCCACCAATGCCGCTACCATGGAGATGCTCGAAATCGAGACCCCACCCGAGGCCCAGCTAGGCCGAACGCTCGCGGCAATCTTCTACAACGACCCGAGCCGCTCCACCGCCGTGGGCAAGGCCATGGCCAGCGGAGAAGTCTTCCGCAACCTGGAGGTCACCATCCACGGCCATAAGGGCGGCAAGCGCCATGTGCTGGCCAATGTCTATCCTCTTTACGACAGCGCCGGCACCCTGCTCGGCGGCATGTGCATCTATCTCGATATGACCGAGGCCAAAAGGGCCTCGCAGCGTTTGCGTGAGCAGCACGCCGCCCTTACCGAACTCATCGCAGCCTCCACCGAGGTGGGCGCCACCCTGGCTTCGGCCGCCGAAGAGCTTTCCGCCCAGGTCGAAGAGGCCTCGGCCGTGGCCCGCAGCCAGCAGCAGCATAGCGAAGCCATGGCCACATCCACCCAGCAACTGGCCGGCTCGGCCCGGGCCATCGGCGCCAATACCCGAACAGCCCAAGACCTGGGGGCCGCCGCCGAGAGCAAGGCCCGAGACTGTGCCTCGACCCTGAACGAAGCCCAACACGCCATGGACGGCGTCCTGGACCAGGCAAACGCCTTGCGTCAGGGCATGCACGCCCTGGCGCAGCAGGCCATGACCATCGGCTCCATCATCCAAGTCATCGAAGACATCGCGGATCAAACCAATCTGCTGGCCCTCAACGCGGCCATCGAAGCAGCCCGCGCTGGAGACGCCGGCCGAGGGTTTGCCGTCGTGGCGGACGAGGTGCGCAAACTGGCGGAAAAAACCGTCCAGGCCACCAACGAGGTGCGCAGCTCCATCGCTACGGTGCAGCAAGGGGTGCTCGCCAACCAAAAAGCCACCGACGAAGCCGCTACCGCCATCACCCACGGCTCCGAGCTCGTGGCCCACAGCCAGACCATGCTTGCCGAATTGGCCACTCAAGTCGCCAATATAGCCGACCATCTGAGAGACATCGCCACAGCGGCCGCCCAGCAAGCCGAGGCCAGCGCGGAACTCGACACCATCGGCCGCAATCTTGCGGATTCGGCGCAACAAAGCGCCACGGCCATGGAGGAATCCGCCAAAGCAGTCACCAGCCTTGCAGAGCTGGCGGCCCGCATCCACACCATCATTGCCCGCATGCACGAAATCTCCCGCACCGCCTAAAACGGACCAAATCGCTCCAAAGCTTGCCTTGCTGCGTCCGACAGATACAGGAAAGATCATCCTGTCTTATCTTGCACAAGGAGGTAGCGATGCTCCGTCTCGTCACCCTCATTCTCACCCTGGCATGGACCGCTTCTGCCTGGGGGACGGAAACGGATGAGCAGGCCCCAGGCCGCATCCTGGCCCGCCAAGCCGTCAGGGAGGATCCCAAAGCCTGGATCACCGCGGACCACTCCCAACACCCCATCCTCAAACAGCCGTTCACGAAGCCTGAGGAGGTCACCCGCGCCTGCCTCTCCTGCCACAACCAGGCCGGGATCCAATTTCATAAAACAATCCACTGGACATGGGCCGATCCCGCGGACCCCCGAGGCATCACCGGCAAAGGCCGCTTGACCGTCAACAACTTCTGCATCGCCGTGGGTTCGAACGAGCCGCGATGCACCTCCTGCCACGCCGGTTACGGCTGGATGAACAAAAACTTCGATTTCTCCAATGTGGAGGCCATCGATTGCCTCGTCTGCCACGAACAGACCGGGACCTACGTCAAGTTCCCCACCAAAGGCGGCTATCCCGCCACCGAACCGACGCCCTTTGGGGGTAAGGAGATCCTACCGCCGGACTACACCAAAGTTGCCCAATCCGTGGGGAAACCCACCCGCCGCAATTGCGGCACCTGCCACTTCTACGGCGGTGGCGGAGACGGCGTGAAACACGGCGACCTCGATTCCTCCATGACCAATCCCAACAAGGCCCTTGACGTCCACATGGGCATCGACGGCCAAAACTTTAGCTGCAGCCGCTGTCATTCCACCCGCGCCCACCATATCGCAGGCCGGGTGTATGCCACCCCGGCCTTTACGGAGCGCAAAAGTCTGCTCGAGGATGACCTTGCCGCCAAGATCAGCTGCGAATCCTGCCACGGACACACGCCGCACAAGGCCCATGCCAAGGCCAACGACCATACGGACAAGGTAGCCTGTCAAAGCTGCCACATCCCCACCTTTGCCCGGGCGCTTCCCACCAAAATGCATTGGGATTGGTCCCAGGCCGGCGACAAGGAGCGTCCCATCCACAAGGACGCATTCGGCAAGGCCGACTACGATCCCAAAAAAGGGAGCTTCGTGTGGCGCAAAAACGTCACTCCCTATTATGCTTGGTACAACGGCTCCATTCAAGGCACGACCGCCAAGGACATCATCGACCCCACGAAGCCCGTCCGCCTGAGCTGGCCGGAAGGCAGTCCCAATGACCCGAAATCCCGCATCTTCCCTTTCAAAATTCACACCGGCCGGACTCCGTACGACAAGGTCAACAAAACCATGGTCATTCCCAAACTCTTTGGCCCCAAAGGCTCCGGAGCATATTGGGCGGACTTCGACTGGGGCAAGGCCATCGCTGTTGGCCAGGAGTACAACGGGCTCCCCTACAGCGGACAGTACGATTTCGTGGATACCGAATACGTCTTCCCCATCACCCACATGGTCGCCCCCAAAGAGCAGGTACTTGCGTGCACCGAATGCCATAGCGCCCAAGGCCGCCTCCGCCATATCCAGGGGGTGTACATGCCCGCCCGCGACCGAGTGCAGGCCTTGGATACCGGCGGTTGGGCACTGGTGGTCATCTCGGTGATCGGCGTCGCACTCCACGGTCTTGGCCGCTTCATCGCCTCTCTCAAGCGCTAGGAGGATCCCATGGCGAAAACCAAAATCTATCTTTACACGCGCTTCGAACGCTTCTGGCATTGGCTGCAGGCCATCATCATTTTCGTCCTGCTCCTGACCGGATTCGAAGTCCATGGAACCTACAGCCTGCTCGGCTTCCATACTGTGGTACGGATTCACAACGCCTTTGGATTTGGCTGGGTGGTGCTCTTTGCCTTCATCATCTTCTGGGTCTTCACCACCGGAGAATGGAAGCAGTACATTCCCACCAGCAAAAAGCTCTGGGAAGTGGTGCGTTACTACACCTCCGGTATCTTCCAGGGAAAACCCCACCCTGTGCAGAAGACCAAAGAAGCCAAACACAACCCCCTGCAACGGCTGACCTACCTGGCGCTCACCGCAGTACTGCTCACCCTGCAGATGGGTACCGGCCTTCTTTACTATCTCTATAACGACTGGGCCGTGTGGGGGCTCACCTTCCTCGGCTTGCGAACCATTGCCCTCATCCACCTGGCCTGTGCCTTCGGCATCCTCGCCTTTGTCATCATCCACATCTACATGACCACCACCGGCCACACCCTCACCAGCCACATCGCGGCCATGATCAGCGGCTGGGAAGAGGTGGACGAACACGAAGTCGCGGATTGGGAACGGGCTGCCCGACGCTAGGCATCCTTGACACCCCCAGGGCCATGGCTATCCGTGGCCCTGATTTTTTTCTGGAGGACTCTATGGGCATTTCCCGACGGACATTTTTTCAGTGGCTGGGGGCGAGCGCTGCGCTCTCGGTGCTCCCCGGGACCAGCGAGGCCGCAGCAGCAGGAGAAGAACTCGCCACCATGCTCGACCTCTCTCGGTGCGTGGGATGCGGCTCCTGCGTGGAGGCCTGCCGGGAGGCCAATCAAGCCAAATATCCCCGTCCCACCAAACCATTCCCGAAGATGTACCCCCAAGGACGGGTGCAGGTAGCGGATTGGCCCGAGCGGCGCCTGGTGGACGACCGGCTCACGCCGTACAATTGGCTTTTCATCCAAACCGCGACCGGAACCTATAACGATCAGCCCTTTGAAATCCACATCCCCCGCAGGTGCCTGCACTGCACCAATCCCCCCTGCGCCAATCTGTGCCCGTGGGGCGCGGCCTTCAAGCAGACCAACGGCATCGTGCGCATCAACGATCAGATCTGCCTCGGCGGCTCCAAGTGCAAAGCGGTGTGCCCCTGGCATATCCCGGAGCGCCAGACCGGCGTGGGACTCTACCTCGACCTGCTTCCTTCCTACGCCGGCAACGGGGTCATGTACAAATGCGACCGCTGCTGGAACCGCATTGCCGAAGGCGCGCTCCCGGCCTGTATCGAGGCCTGCCCATACGACGTGCAAACCATCGGCCCCCGACAGGCCATTGTGGAAAAAGCGCACCAATTGGCCGAGTCCATGAATGGATTCCTCTACGGCGAGCATGAAAACGGCGGCACCAATACCATCTATGTCTCTCCAGTGCCCTTTGACGTGCTCAATGCCGCCATCGCCACCGGACCGGGACGGCCCCACTTGAAGGCCGTGCCCGACCCGTTCCATGAGGAAGAACGCCTGACGCGCGCCATCCTTGCCGCCCCCCTGGCCGGGATTGCCGCAGGCGCCCTGCATATCCTGCGCGCCACCAAGGAGAATTCCCATGAAGACAAGTAATCCCGGCGGGGCCGCGCCGCAGGCCGCCGTGCCCACGCCGCCCCCGTGGCAACGGCGCCTGGTGGCGGCCGTGATTTTCGGCCTCCTTTTCACGGGTCTTGCCCAGATGCCCATTTTCAAGCGCTACTACCTGGCGGACGTACCGGGCTTTGCCTGGACTGCGGACTTTTACGCCACCCACCGCATGCACTACGCGCTCGCCGCACTGCTGCTCTTCTGGTTGAGCTACCGAGCTACCCTGGGCATCGCGGCATGGCGTCGCGGATGGCGGCCCCGCCGGGCCGCTGTGCTCAAGGCCGTCCTCTGGCTCGGCATCGCGGCCACGGGACTCGCCCGGGTGGCCAAGAACACCCCGGGGTTCTTTTTCTCGCCGACGACCACGATGCTTCTGGACTGGATCCACCTCGCCCTGCCCTTTGTCCTCGCGCCGGTGGCACTGTTGGCTCGGCGAAACAGGGAATAAAAAAAATCCGCACCCTCGGAAAAGGGTGCGGATTTTTTCCAAGGCTCCCGCGCCGGTTGGTAGGGAGCCCATTTTTTACCAATTGGTGTCGGAGAAGGGATCCGAGGCACCGCCGGAGAAGCCGAAGTCCGAACCAGCCTCGGCCTGGGCCGGAGCGCCCGCGGCCTCGCCGCCTGCAGCCGGAGCCGCAGCAGCCGCCCCCGCCACGCCGGCCACGACCACACCGGTCTTCTTCACTTCTTCCACCTGCTTGAGGAGCTCTTCCAGCTTGGCGGTGAACTCGGCAACCCGCGCCTCAGTGGTGACGAACAGCTTCTCGGCCTCGCCCTGCTTCTCGCTCTCGTACTCCTTCACCTTGGCCTGCAACTTGGCGATCTCGGCGTCCTTGGCGGCTACCGTGGACTCCAGGTCCGCAATCTTGGCCTCCGCAGCAGCGATCTTGGCGGCGAAGCCTTCCAGCTTCTCGAACACCGCGTCCACTTCGGCCTTGGCGCGCACCGGCATGGGCGCCACCGACACCGACTGGCCGAGCTCCACCATCTGGCCCTTGGACATCTTGGTGAGCTCCGGATGCTGCTCATAAATCCACGCCTTGGCCAGGGCCGCGGCAAACGGAGCGAACTCGTCAGCGAGCTCCCGCTGCACGAGGTAGCTCAGCATTTCGTTCACCTGATCATTGGCCTCACCTTTGATGTAGGCCACAAAGGTCTCCATGGGAAAAATCTTCCGGGCTTCCGACATGATGCGTCCTCCTCTTGATTAAATGACAAAGACTTTCTCGTCCTCGATGAGTTTTTCGCCAATGGGCAGACGGCCCACATACCGCGCATAAATGAGCGCGGTGGTCCGGTACACCAAGTGGCCCAACTTGGACCACGGCAGATAGGCAATGAGCATGAAGATGCTCACCAGATGCAGGTAGTAGGTGAAGAAGGCGAGCGGGGCCACGGCGGCCAAGCGGAACACCTCCGAACCAATACCCGTCAGCGTCACGGCCCAGATCACCCCCAAGAGATACCAATCATAGTAATTGGAGCGGCTCTTGCGACGCTCGAGGTTGAGACGACGGCGGGTAAGCAAGGTGAGACCGGTCAAAAGCAGCACTGCGCCCACATTGGCCAGGATCTTCACCGGGCTCCACAAAGGCATGGGGGTATGCCCAATGGGTGCCAGGAAGGGAATGATCTTGCCGCCCCAATGGGCCACGGCCACGATGGAGGTGACGATGAAGCAGGCCACAAAGCCGTAGAACAAGAGCAAATGGCCTTTGACCCGCTCCTCATCCGCAGGCTCGTCGATGCAATCCTTGAAGCGCGTATGCTGGAGCACCTCATACTTGATGGCATCGATGATGGCCTCTTTGATGGTGGGCTTTTTATAGCCGATGACAAAGGTATCCGTCACCGTGCCTTTGAACCCCTCGATGAGGTTCCGGACCCCCACGGCAAAGCAAATGACCACGAAGAGGGCGGTAAGGCCGAAGATGGGATCGATGGTGAAATCGCCGGGGAAGAGGTTCCCGTACACGATCTTACCTTCCTCCGTCACCGGGAAGAAGCTCCCCACCATGGCGGCGCGGATCATCCAGACGATGCCGAAGATGACCGCCGGGATGCCTGCCAGGATCGGCAGATGCTTGGGCGAGCTCATCCACTCCCCGATGATGGCCGGCGGCACCAGCTTGCGGTAGGTCATGTTGCGCAGGGCAGCGAGCAGGTCACCGGGTTTGGCCCCACGGGGACACAGATCCGAGCAGGTGCCGCAGTTGTGGCACAGCCAGATGTCGATGTCGTTCAAGAGCTTGTCTTTGAGCCCCCACTGCGCCCAGACCATCTCCTTGCGCGGGTAGGGATTGTCTGCAGGAGACATGGGGCAGGCTACCGAGCACGTGGCGCACTGGTAGCACTTCTTGAGGTCATCGCCTCCCACCTCCTGCAATTCCTTGACGAATTGCACATTGGGTTCGATGCGTACCGTTTTGGACATGCAAGCCTCCTAGTAGCCCTTGAACGGGTTGGGACCGAGCTTCATGATATCTTTCACGAACTTATCAATCAGTTCGGGGACGATGGCGTAGTCGTCAATGGCCACCTGAAGCTGCTGCACGCGCTCGGTCTCGATGCCCAACTTGCCCAGGGTCTCACCGATGTTGGCCATACGGCGGTTACACAGCTCCGAACCCTTGACGAAGTGGCATTGATAGTCCTCGCCGTACTTGCAGCCGAGAAGCAGGCAGCCGTCGGTGCCTTTGGACATGGCGTCCGCGATCCAGATGGTGTTGACCGAACCAAGACAGCGCACCGGGATGATGCGGACGTACGGACTCCAGGATTTCCCCTGCAGGGCAGCGATATCCAGGGCCGGGTAGGCGTCGTTCTCGCAGGCCAGGATGAGGAAACGCGGACCGCCGACCTCGATGTCGTCCGGCACTTCCACCTGTTTGATCATGGAGCCGATCTGGTCGATATTGTAGTTGTCGAAGGAGATGACGCGCTCGGGACATGCACCCATGCAGGTGCCGCAACGCCGACAGCGGGAGGTATTGGGCATGGGATTGCCCTTTTCGTCCTCGTCCAGGGCTCCGAAGGGGCACTCTTCGGTGCAGCGCTTACACTGGGTGCAGCGCAGGAGGTTGAACTTGGGGAAGGACAGGTCACCCGAACGCGGGTGCACCGCCATGCCGCGATTGGCGGACTCCAGGCACTGCACCGCCTTGAGGGCCGCACCGGCGGCGTCGGTCTCGGTCAGGACCAAGGTCATGGGCTGCCGCACTGCGCCGGCAGTATAGATACCTGTGCGCCGCGTCTCGTACGGGAAACAGATATAGTTGGAGTCGGCGTAGCCGCTGAAGAGCTCCAGATCCGGGAAGGCCGGACCCTGACGGTATTTGAGGTTGAGCACCGGCTCCAAGGCCGTGGTGGGCACCATGCCTGTGGGAACCACTACCAGGTCGGCCTCGATCTCCACCTTGGCGCCCAAAAGGGTGTCCTCCAAGACCACCACCACATCGCCATCGCCGCCATCGCGCACTTCACGCACGATGCCCTTGGTCATCATGATACCCGGATCATTCTGCGCGGCCTTGTAGTACAGCTCGTTCACTCCCGGCACCATCATGTGCTCATAGGCGATCATGGCGATGCTCTCGGGCAAAAGCTCCCGCACATATCCCGCCTGCTTGAGGGCCGTGAGCGAAGTCAACTCCGAAGTGAACGGCAGGTGCTTATAGGTGACCTGCTTGACGAAGTTGGTCTTGGGCGCGTCACTTTCTTCCTTGCTTTCAGCCTTCTTGGCCGCCGCCTCCGCTTCGGCACGCTCTTTTTCCGCAAACGGCGTCAGGGTCTCGCCAAAGCCCAAGAGGAAGAGCACTTTTTGGGGCTTGGCACCGTCGGACTTGCGCACAATGGCGCCCGCTTTGGCCATGGCCTCGAATTCCCAAGCCGTGACCACGTTCTTGAGGCTGCCATATCCAAGCGGCTTGAGGTAGCTCGCATCCAGCGGCGTCCAGCCCGTGGCCAAGACCACGGAGCCCACTTCCTCGGCACGCTCCTCCCCGTCCACGGCGATGGTGGCCGTGTACTGTCCCGGCGCACCGGCCAAGGCCTTGAGCTGGGCACCAAGCAGCACCGTGATGTGCTCACTTGCCTGCACCGCTGCGATCTTCTTCTCCACGCCGGTAGGCTGTGCCTGCGTGTACGGGGGGGTCATGGGGATGGTCTTGTACATCTCCGCCGCCGCGCCGCCGAGGTGATCCTTCTTTTCCACCAGGAGCACTTCGTAGCCCAACGCAGCGACGTCCAAGGCCGCCGTCATGCCGGCAAAGCCACCGCCCACCACCAGCACGCGGCGCACCACGTCGATCTCGCCGCCGCCCGGCTGGGCCGCCTTCTGGAGCTTGACCACGCCCATGTTCACATAGTCGGTGGCCATCTTCTGCAGGAGCTCCGGAGTGGCGCCCGGAACCACGGGCTGCCCTTTGGGATCCTGATAGCACAAAACGCATTGCTCCCGCAGGTTCACCCGCTCCACGAGCACGCCAGAGAAGCGATAGATGTCCCAATCCACGCGCGGAGAAGAGCCACAAATACACACGCCATCCACGGTCCCGGCGTCGATGTCGGCCTGGATCATGGCCCGCCCTTCGTCCGAGGCAAGCTGCGGGTGCGACTTCACCACAGGACAGGTGGCGCCCCACTTGGCACGCACGCCATCCATGAGGGCGGCGAGATCCAGGGCTCCCCCCAGCGAGGCTTCATCAAAATACACACCAATTTTTTCAGCCATGGTCTACCTCCCTCTCACCGTCTGGATCGCCTTCATGGCTGCGGCCGTGGCGGACTGGGCCGTCTTCATGACATCCAACGGCTGTTTGGCGCAGCCAGCCACGAAAATCCCTTGGTCCTCACCGTTCACAATGAACCCTTCCTCGTCCACCGTCACGTCCAGAGGCAGTTTCTGGGCGGCAAGGCTCGGCTGCATGCCCGTGGCCAAGACCACCAAATCAAAACGCTCCACCGACTTGGCGCCGGTCACGGCGTCTTCCACCGTCACCCAGACATCGTCCCCCGCCTTGTCCTGAGCCACGGCAGCCACCTTGCCTTTGACCGCGTGAATCTTGGGATCCGCCAAGACTTTTTCGGCAAAGGACTCATAACGCCCAGGGGTACGCAAATCGATGTAAAACACGGTGACATCCGCATCCGGATACTGCTCGCGGACGTACTGGGCCTGTTTGAGCGAGGCCATACAGCAGATGTACGAGCAAAACGACAGATGGTTTTCATCCCGGGAGCCAGCGCACTGCACGAACGCGACCTTCTTCGGCGCGCGCCCGTCGGATGGGCGCAGAATCTTGCCTTGGGTCGGCCCGTAGGGGGACGCCAGACGCTCCATCTGCATATTGGAAATGCAGTTCTTCACTGCGCCGGCACCGAGGTTGGTGAGCCGGGTGACATCGTAGGGCTGCCAACCTGTGGCCACCACAATGGCGCCCACCTGGAGCGGGATGAGGCGCTCCTCTTCCGCCAAGTCCACATGCGGGCACGCCGACAACGCACTCTTGTCCGCGTCCGTCAGACACGCCGTATCCACCACGTACCGCTGCGGGAACGCAAAGGGCACGTCCAGATACAGGCCCTTGCGGCGGGCCAGGCCGAACTCAAATTCACTTGCGGTTTCGCCGGAAAGCCCCTTGGCCACGGCGCTCAAATCCACACTATTCGGGGCCGTATGGCGCGGACGCACTCGCACTGTGACCGTGTAGTTGCCTTTGGAGCCCTCGACCTTGGCCACTTCGGCCAACGTGAAAAATTTGACCAGCGGATTGTTTTTGATGCGCTGGTACTGGATCTCCAGACCACAAGATGGCGGACAAAGCTTGGGAAAATACTTATTGAGCTGCATGACCCGTCCGCCCAAGTACGGAGACTTTTCCACGATATAGACCTCGTGGCCCAGCTCCGCGGCTTCCAGGGCGGCGGTCATCCCCGCGAACCCGCCACCGATGACAAGTATGCTGGTATTCGCCATTACATTCCTCCCAGGACAACGTTGAAGGCCATAAAATGAATAGAATGGCCCAAGCATGATCTATAACAACCTTCAAGATCCGTTACAGATCATACAGAGACCATTCTATTGCCGCGAAAGAAAAGGCTGCGGGGCGAGCCCCGCAGCCTTTCGTGGCCCATGAACTAGTCAGGGATGATCTGGTAGTAGTGTCTCTTGAAGACAGTGGTCTCACCGGTCTTCGGATCGTACTTGGAGTTGACGAAGCACTTCCACTTGGAGTCATCGAGGCCCATGAAGTCGGCACGATAGTAGAAGCCGGGGTAACGGCTTTCCTGACGGAAGCGGATGTGCTGCATGTGCAGGCGCACGGTCCACAGACGGTGGTACTGTTCCCAGCAGCGCAAAAGCTCGTGCAGATCGCGAGCAGCCAGCTTCTTGGAGTCTTCCTCGAGCATGTCGAGCAGGGCGAAACCGGTGTCGAGCAGCTTCTCGGAAGTGGTGTACAGGGTGGCCACACCGCCGCCGTATTCATCGGTGGCCTTGATGAGGCGCATCATGAAGTTGTGCGGAGTGATGTAGTGGGGGTTGACCACCGGATCCGTGGAAGCACCCTTGTACTGCTCGTAGGTGTACCAGGGCTGGTAGATCTCTTTCTTCAGGGCTTCGGCATCGATCTGCAGGGTGGGCTTGAAGTCCTTGTGGTCCACGCACCAGCGCACCATCTGCTTGCCCACGATACGACCCTCGGCGTGCGAACCCGAGGAGAACTTGTGACCAGAAGCGCCCACGCCGTCAGCGCAGGTGAACAGGCCGTTGACCGTGGTCATACGGTTGTACACCTTGCCGTTGTCCGCACGGACCTTGTACTCTTCCGGCACCCATTCCTCGTCCGGACCCGACACCCAGATGCCGCAGCAGCCGGAGTGGGAACCCAGCAGATAGGGCTCGGTGGGCATGATCTCGGAGCCGCGCTCCTCGGGCTTGATGTTCATACAAGCCCACAGGTTGGCCTGGCCCACGCACATGTCGAGGAAGTCTTCCCACGCTTCGGACTCCAGGTGCTTCTGCTCCTTGGGAGTCAGCTCTTTGAAGGTGGTCTGCAGGGCAGTGGCGGTGTCCATGTAGATAGGGCCACGGCCTTCACGCATCTCGCGCAGCATCATGTGGTTGCGCAGACAGGTGGGGATGACCTGACCCTTGGCGTAACCACGATCCTCGTAGGGCTTGAGCATGGCGCGGTTGGTGACGCAGTAGTCCTCACCCTTGGCGTTGGTGGCTTTGGCCTTGAAGAGCAAGAACCAAGCGCCCACGGGACCGTAACCGTCCTTGAAGCGAGCCGGGACGAAACGGTTTTCCATCATGGTCATCTCAGCGCCCACCTGCGCACACATGGTGTAGGTGGAGCCAGCGTTCCACACCGGGTACCAGGCGCGGCCCATACCCTCACCCGTGGAGCGGGGACGGTAGACGTTCACCGCACCACCGCAGGCGCAGCAGATGGCGTTGGCCTTGATGACATACACTTTGTTCTCGCGCACCGAGAAGCCCACGGCGCCGGCGATGCGGTTCTCCTCCTTGGCGTCCAAGAGCAGCTTCACGATGAAAATACGCTCCATGTAGCGCTCTTCGCCCAGGGCCTTCTTGGCGGCCTCGGCCACGATGCACTTGTAGGACTCACCGTTGATCATGATCTGCCAACGGCCGGAGCGCACCGGCGCATCGCCATTGCGCAGAGAAAGACCCTGCTTCTTGGCCTCGGCGCCGTCCAGGTTCTTGCCGTCCTTCTTGATCCAGCAGGGCAGGCCCCACTCTTCGAACAGATGAACGGAATCATCCACGTGGCGGCCCAGGTCGAAGATCAGGTCTTCGCGCACCAGGCCCATGAGGTCAGTGCGCACCATGCGCACGTAGTCATCGGGCTCGTTTTCGCCAAGGTAGGTGTTGATGGCGGACAGGCCCTGCGCCACCGCACCGGAGCGCTCCAGGGAAGCCTTGTCGACCAGAAGCACGCGCACGCCGTGCTTGTCCGCCCAGCGGCAGGCCTCATAAGCCACGCCGCAGGCGCCCATACCACCGCCCACGATAAGGGCATCGGTTTCCAGTTCCACGAGCTCCGGCTCGGCCAGGGGCAAACCTTTTACAGGATCTTTCACAGGAATCTGAGGCATATGTTCCTCCTGAATATCGTACGTTGGTCAATAGGCCCAAACTTAGGCAACGGCAGACTTGAAGACCTGCTTCAGATCGGCCTCGGCCACCTCGAACTTCTTGCCCAGAGCGGTCTGGGGCTTCTTCAGCGCGGTCTCGGTGAACAGCAGCTCGTCATCCAGATTGCCGGGCTCGGGCTTGCCAGCGTAGGGATCAATGGAGCCTTCAGGAGTGGTACGGATGGGGAACTTGAAGCGCTTGACCTCACCCGAACGGAACTGCACCGTCCACATGATGTCTTCGGCGCTCCGCAGCGGGATCGAGGTGCCGCCCATGGGGGCGAAGTCCGCGTACGGACGGGCCGTAATGGCGCCCTGAGGACAAATTTTCACGCAGGAGTAGCACTCCCAGCAGGCCGCAGGCTCCTGGTTGTAGGCACGCATTTCCACCGGATCCAAGATCATGAGATCGTTGGGACAGATGTACATGCAAGCCGTCTTTTCACCGCCCTTGCACCCATCACACTTTGCCGGATCAACAAAGGTTGGCATAATTCCTCCAGTCACTAGATTTGTTTGGAAAAGAAACCCAAACCACACAGGCAGGCGCGTTGCGCTTGTGAATCTTTTACCAACGTTCCGCGCTTGCTGTCAAGGCACTGGGAATTCTCACGGGCTCGGGACAAGATCCCGAGCCCCAAAAACCACAATGCTTATTTCATGATGCTGCCATCGGCAGCGCGCTGCATCTTGATTTCCACCTTCTCGGTGAGCCCTTCGTAGTACTCGCGCAAGATGGCGAGGACTTCGTCGCGGCCGAAGTGATCCGGAACCGGAGCGCCTTCGGACAGGGCCTTGCGCAGCTTGGTGCCCGACAAGATGACGCGGTCTTCCTTGGTGTGCGGGCAGGTACGTAGGGAGGCCATGCCGTCGCACTTGTAGCAGTAGAAGGTCCAGTCGATCTTCATGGGCTGGGTGATGAGGTCCTTGCCCGGGCCGAGATTCTTGGGAATGCGGTCGAAGATCTCCTGGGCCTCGAACATGCCGTAGAAGTCGCCCACGCCGGCATGGTCACGGCCGATGAGCATGTCGCTCACGCCGTAGTTCTGGCGGAAGGTGGCATGGAGCAGACCTTCGCGGGGACCGGCGTAGCGCATATCCAGCGGATAGCCGCCCTGCACCACATTGGCCTTCACGAAGTACTTGTCGATGAGGGTGTCGATGCACTTGATGCGCACTTCCGCCGGGATGTCACCAGGCTTGAGATTGCCCACCAAGGAGTGGATGAACACGCCGTCGCACACTTCCACGGCGATCTTGGCCAGGTACTCGTGGGAACGGTGCATGGGGTTGCGCAGCTGCAGGGCGGCCACACGGCTCCATCCGCGCTCTTCGAAGATGGCGCGGGACTCGGCCGGGGTCATGTAGCAGCCGGGGAAACGCTCGCGGTAGTCGCCCTCGGAGAGGACCTTCACCGGGCCAGCGATGTTGTACTTCTTCTGGGCCATGACCATCTGCACGCCAGGATGATCTTCCAGCGCCACGGACCAGAACTTGTCGTCCGCAGAATCCGGACCCTGGCCCTTGTAGACCTTCTCGCATTCCCACTTCTTGTCGGCCTCGGTCATTTCGTACACTTCGGTCACCTTCATGGTGGCCATGTACACGCCCTTTTTGGGATCGAACAGGGCGATCTCCTCGCCGACCTTCACCTCTTCATCGGTGTCCAGGGTCACGGGCACCGGCCAGAAGGTGCCGTCCGCCAGGGTGAAGTTCTCACACACCGACTTCCAGTCCGCGCGGGTCATGAAACCATTCAGGGGGCTGAAGCCGCCAATGCCCATCATGATGAGGTCGCCCTTGGCGCGGGGGCTGATCTCGATCTTCTTGAGGGTCTTGGCCTTTTCCAGCTCGGCCTGAAGCTCGGCGCCCTGAAGCAGGCAGCACACCAATCCCTTTCCACCATGGGGGGGTACGAGAGCCATAACGCGATTACCTCCTCGGATAATTTGTTTCGATTTTCACAAAATACTGCTGGGGGGACCTTTGCTCCCGGAGGCGGGGGATGTCAACCCTTTTGTGATTTTTTTTATCAACCTCCCCAAAACACCGAGCATTGACCCCAGACGCGCTCCCGGCCTACACACCTCTCCCAGGAGGTCGCATGCCCAACCGTATCGATCTGGCCCAATTTGCGCAGATCAGGGAACGCTTACGCAGCATTCTCCACGCCATGAGCGAGGTCATCATCTCCCTCTCCCCGCAAGGAGAACTCCGGTACGTCACTCCTGCGGTGGAAGCGCTTTTCGGTATCCCCATGCGCGACGTCACCTCCATCGAGAATCTGTTCGCCCTCGTCCACCCGGAGGATCGGGAGGCCGTACGGCACTACTATGCCGCTGTCATGGACAACGAATTCGATGAGATGGAGTACCGCATCGTCACCCCTGCGGGCCAGACCAAATGGGTGCACGACGAGGGGCATACTGCGTATTGTCCAGACCAGATGGGGCAGCGCATCGACCACGTCCTGCGGGATGTCACGGCTCGACGCCAAGCCATGGACGCGCTCGCCAGCAGCGAAGCGCGCTACCGCGACTTCTTCCACTCCACCCATGACATGGCCTACTCGGTGCGTCCGGATGGGGTTTTTCTCGACATCAACGAAGCCGGAGCCCGCATGCTGGGATTCTGCAGCCGCGACGAGGCCCTGGGCGCCAACATCCGAGACTTTTACGAGGACCCCGCAGAGCGGGAGCGCATCCTTGCGGAAATCCAGGCGCACGGGGCCGTGCATGGCCGCCATGTGCGCATGAAGACCCGCGATGGCCGCATCATCGAAGTCGACCTCACCGCCCGCGCCAAACGCAACCCGCAGGGGGTCATCGTCAGCTACGAAGGCATCATAACCAATATTACCGAGCTGTTGGAAAACCAGCGGAACCAAGTCCTTCGCCAGACAGCGGGCAGTGTGTGCCACTACCTCAACACTCACCTCATGCAGATCCTCGCGGCCAAAGACGGCATCCTGGAAGAGATCGAATCCGCAGCCGATCCGGCCGCACTGCGTCAGGCCATCCGTGCGTATTGCCAAGATTTAGAAGCAGCCTGCGCCAAGATCACCGCCGTCACCCGGGCCTTCAACTCCGCCTTTTTGACCTACAAAGAAGAACCCTACCTGGACCATGCCATCATCGCCATTTTCGACTCCCTCAAATCCGAGGCAGCATGTCCGCCACCCAAATCCTCAGCCTAGCGCTCTTTGCCCTCCCGAGCCTTGCCTCCGCGGGGCACGCCCTCCTGACTAAGCGCGACTCCCGCTCTGCCCTGGGCTGGATCGCCGTATGCCTCACCTTTCCCCTTGCCGGCCCACTGCTCTACCTGCTCTTTGGCATCAACCGCATCCGCCGTAGCGCCCAGCGTATGCGCCAAGCGCGCGCCCATGGCCTCTTTCCCTATCCGGCGCATACCGATGGCGCCGGACTTCCCGACTCCGCGCTCCATCCCCGCCGCTTACGCCTGGCCCGCATCGGCTCTGCCCTCCTCGATACGCCGCTGGCCGGCGGCAATTGCGTCCAGATCCTGCACGACGGCGACGAGGCCTACCCCACCATGCTCGCAGCCATCGATCAGGCCGAACGCTGCGTGTATCTTGCCTCCTACATTTTTGCCGCAGACACCGTTGGGCGCCGTTTTGCGCAGTCCCTCCTCGACGCCCACCACCGCGGGGTTGACGTCCGGATCATCGTGGACGGTGTCGGGGAACTCTACGGCTGGCCCTCCATCCTCCCTATTTTTCAACGCCATGGAGTCCCGGCGATCCGCTTCCTCCCTCCGCGGATCTTGCCACCGGAAATCCACCTCAATCTGCGCAATCACCGCAAGATCCTCTTCGTGGACGGACATACCGCCTTCACCGGCGGCATGAACATCAGCGAGCGCAACGTGCGCCGTGACGGGCATCTCGCCATCACCGACGTCCACTTCCGCATCCAAGGACCAGCGGCACGCCAGCTGGGACACGCCTTTGTCCAGGACTGGTTCCTTGCCACCCAGGAACAGCTCACCCTTCCCCCGGCCACCCCCGACATGGTGGGAGACAGCGTCTGCCGGGCAGTGGCATCCGGCCCGGACCAAATCATGGACGTCCTCCTCGAGCTCTGGGCCGGTCTCTTGTGCGCAGCGCGCAAGCGCATCCGCATCATGACGCCATATTTCCTGCCCCCGCGGGAGATCTTCGGAGCACTGCACGCCGCCCGCTTGCGCGGTGTCGAGGTAGAAATCTTTCTCCCCGAACATTGCAACATCCCCTTCGTCGCCTGGGCAACGGCCCATGTCCTGGAAGGACTGCTCATGCGCGGAATCCAGTGCCACCTGGTCCCGGATCCCTTCTGCCACGCCAAACTCTTTCTCATCGACGACGATTACGCCCACGTGGGCTCGGCCAATTGGGACTGCCGCAGTCTGGCGCTCAACTTCGAATTGGGGCTGGAGATCTTCGACCCCGAAGTCTGCACCCGCCTCCATTGCCAGCTCGATACCATCCGCAGCCGCTGCCACCGGATCACCATGGAAGACATCCGCACCCGCCCCCTTCCGGTACGCATGCGTGACGCGCTTTTCTGGCTTTTTGGCCCCTACCTCTAAACGCCCGCAGGTTGACACCCCCACCCGAAAACTTCTAGGAGAGCTCATCCTTCGGAATCATTCTCCCGGCGAGGCGCATATGACCCCTTCCATCGCGTGCCCGCAATGCGGCCATGTGCAGGAATTCGAAAATCATCCGGACAACAACGCCGAACGCACCATGATTTGCAGCCGCTGCCAGGCGCAGTTCCAGGCCACCGAAGATATGGCCTGCGCCCAATGGGACCAATACTGTCAAGAAACTCCCCTGCCTGCAGAGGTCTAGCGCAGCCATGATTCTCGTGGTCACGAAATGTATGGAGTGCCCTTTTTGGCGTCAGGACGGAAATGAACGCATGTGTGTCATTGCCACGCCTCCCATGCGTCCCATCCTCACCGAAGAAACCGATCGGCCTTCATGGTGCAAGCTCCGCAAGGAACAAATCATTGTTCGGGACTTTCACGACTAACTGGCATGCGAAAGCCATCGCAACACAAGAACGCGACGCAGCTATTTTGCGTCATTGACAAGAAAAATCCTTCCCTCTAGGGAAGATGTGAGTACGTCCTTTTCCAAAGGAACCATCCGCAACATATCAAGGAGGATCGCTATGGCAACTGTGGAATTCAAAGGGAAAACGTTTGAAATTGACGAGGACGGCTTCCTGCTCAAGTTCGAGGACTGGTGCCCGGAGTGGGTGGAGTACGTGAAGGAGAGCGAAGGTATTTCTGAGCTCACCCCTGCTCACCAGGAAATCATCGACTTCCTGCAGGACTACTACAAAAAGAACGGCATTGCCCCCATGGTGCGGATCCTGTCCAAGTCCACGGGATACAAGCTGAAACAGATCTACGAGCTGTTCCCCTCTGGCCCGGGCAAAGGCGCCTGCAAAATGGCCGGCCTGCCCAAGCCCACTGGCTGCGTATAAGCACTCTGGCTTGACGCTCCGCAAACGCCCTGGTCTTCCCAGGGCGTTTGTTTTTGGGACGTCTTCAGGCCCCCCTCGCCTCCACGACGCGGCCGTAGAGCTGCGCAAGTTCGCGCATACGGGAAGCCAAGCGGGGTGAGCACGCATCGGCCGGAGCGCACCACGCCCAATTGCCGTACGCCATTCCAGGGGTATTGAAACGCGCCGCACTCCCCAGGCCGAGATAGTCCTGCAAAGGCACCACCGCCCAGCGCGCCCGACTCAGCAAGGCAAGGCGAATAAGGGCATCGCTCACCGTCTCCGCCTGCAGCGACCGGCCCCAATAGGCCTCCACATGGGCCCGCGCCTCTGGCCCGGCCTCGTGCTCCCACCATCCCCGCACGGTATTGTTGTCGTGCGTCCCGGTATAGGCCACGGCATGCTCGGGGATCTGGTGCGGCAGATACGGATTCTCCGCTCCACCGCCAAAAGCGAACTGGAGCACGCGCATCCCCGGAAGCCCGAGACTCTCCATGAGCTCGCGCACGTCTTCCGTGATCACGCCCAAGTCCTCGGCCACGAGCCAGAGGTCCGGCACCTGCGCCTGCACGGTATCAAAGAGCCGACGCCCAGGCCCCGGCACCCAGACCCCGTTTTCCGCCGTGGGCTCACCGGCCGGCACCTGCCAATAGGCGCAAAACCCCCGGAAGTGGTCCAAGCGGATGGCATGCACCCGTCGGCGTTCATGCGCCAAACGCTGCACCCACCACTCATAGCCCGTGCGCGCAAGGCGCTCCCAGTCGTAGACGGGATTTCCCCACATCTGACCCGTGGCACTGAAGTAGTCCGGAGGCGCGCCGGCGCTGAAAATGGGCCGCCCCTCGTGGTCGAGTTGGAAGATCTCCCTATGCGCCCAGACATCACAGCTATCCAGGCTCACATAAATAGGGACGTCTCCCAGCACCACGATCCCCAGACTTGCGGCGTACTCCAACACCTGGCGCCATTGCCGCGCGGCCAGGTACTGCACGAAGCGTTCCCGCTGGATCCAAAATCCCAGGCGTTGGCGGGCAGCCTCCACGGACTGGGGATGACGCAGACGAAGCGGCGTGTCCCATTGGTACCAGGGAGCACCCTGCGTCTGACGCTTGAGGGCCGCAAACACCGCCCAGTCTTCCAGCCACCCGGCATGCTCCTGGCAAAAGGCAAGAAAATCCCTATCCTCGGAAAGCTTCGGCCAAGCCGCATCATAAGCGGCGTCGAGCAAGGCCGTGCGCCAGGCCGCCTGGGCCGCGAAATCCACCCGCCCCTGTGCGAGAGGGGGTGGGGTACGCACATCCTGCGGCGAAAGCAGACCATCGCGCACCAAAAGGTGGGGAGAAATCAAAAGCGGATTCCAGGCAAAGGCCGAATAGCCGCTATAGGGCGAATTGCCGGCCCCGGTGTTGGTGGGGGCAAGGGGGAGGATCTGCCATATTCCTTGCCCTGCCTCGGCCAAAAAATCGAGAAACGCCCGCGTTCCCGGACCGAAATCCCCCATACCGCCTGGCCCAGGCAGGGCCGTCACATGCGCCAGGACCCCTGCTCGACGACGCCCATCCATCATACCCGCCTCCCTACATCGAGCCCCAATGCGGAGGACAGCAGTCCTCATGACACAAAAACACGGCCGCCAGCGGCGGCAAGGTCAAATGCACACCGTACGGAAATTCCCGCACCGGCCCCGTCCACGCCGTCACCGCCCCGGCATTGCCCAGGTTGGAGCCCCCATACCACGCGGCATCGGAGTTGAGCAGTTCCCGCCACACGCCCGGCCTGGGGACCCCCACGACGTATCCATGACGCGGCACCGGCGTGGCGTTGAGCACCACCAAAACCTCCCGGCCTTCCTTGTCGCGCCGGAAGAAACTCACCACGCTCTGCTCGGAATCGAAACAGTTTTCCCACTGAAATCCCGAAGAATCGAAATCCACCTGATGCAGCGCCGGAAGATCACGATACAAGCGATTCATATCGCGGACAAAATGCTGCACCCCGCTATGAAAGGGAAAATCCAACAATGCCCAGTCCAATTGCTCGTCATGGTTCCACTCCTTCCACTGTGCGATCTCCGCACCCATGAAGAGGAGTTTTTTCCCCGGCAAAGCGTACATATAGGCCAAAAGCAAACGCAATCCGGCCATCTTTTGCCAAATATCCCCAGGAAGCTTCCCTACAAGCGACCCTTTGCCGTGTACCACTTCGTCATGAGAGAGGGGCAAGACAAAATTTTCGGTAAATGCGTACCAAATGGCAAAGGTGAGTTGATTATGATGGTATTTGCGGAATATGGGATCCAAAGACATATACCGAAGGGTATCATGCATCCACCCCATATTCCACTTGAGACCGAATCCAAGGCCTCCAAGGTAAACCGGACGGGAGACCATCGGCCACGCCGTTGATTCTTCAGCTATGGTCTGTACGTCAGGAAATTCTCCATAGATCAACGTATTGAGCGTACGTAAAAACTGGATTGCTTCGAGGTTTTCCCTCCCCCCATAGCGATTGGGGACCCACTCGCCGGGTCTGCGCGAATAGTCCAAGTACAGCATGGAGGCCACACCATCCACCCGCAAACCATCGATGTGGTATTCCCGCAACCAATACAAGGCGTTGGACAAAAGAAACCCAGCCACTTCGTAGCGGCCATAGTTGAAAATGGCGCTTTTCCAGTCAGGATGAAATCCCTGGCGCGGATCGGCGTGCTCGTAGAGGGCGGTGCCGTCAAACCGCGCGAGCCCATGGGCATCGGTAGGGAAATGTCCAGGCACCCAATCGAGGATGACACCAATGCCTCGGCGGTGGAGATAATCCACCAAGTACATGAAATCTTGAGGCGTTCCATAACGGCTGGTGGGCGCGAAATACCCCGTGGCCTGATATCCCCAGGAGCCATAAAAAGGATGCTCCGCCACCGGTAAAAGCTCGACGTGGGTAAACCCCATGGATGCCACGTAGTCCGCCAGTTCGTGGGCCATCTCCCGGTAGGAGAGCCAGCGCCCCCCAGGGCCGCGCCGCCACGAACCCAGGTGCACCTCATAGATGGCCATGGGGGCGTCCAGGCCGTTGGCGCGGCGCCGAGACGCCATCCACTCCCCATCCTCCCAGGCATGTCCGGCCAAGGGCCAGAGGATGGAGGCCGTGGCCGGCGGCGTCTCGGCATGCACGGCACACGGGTCGGCCCGCAGCCCTTCGCCCCCAGGCCAGCAGACGCGATACTTATAGCGATGGCCTTGCCGGGCCTCGGGCACCCATCCTTCCCAAATGCCCGTGCCATCCGGGCGCAGAGAAAGAGGATGGGCCTCGCCGTGCCAGTGATTGAAATCCCCAACCGCAAACACCGCCGTGGCGTTGGGGGCCCATACGGCAAAGTGGGCGCCACTGCCGCCTTCCGCCAAATGTCCGCCTAAGAACTCGTAGAGCCGGGTGTGCCGCCCTTGCTTGAACAGGTAGACATCGAGCTCGGAAAAAGAACGCATAATCCTTCCATATTGATGATTGGAGATGATGTGTGTGGTGTACCTGGAGGCAAACGCAAGGGCAAGCGGCATAAAAAAAGGCGGCCGAAGCCGCCTTGAAATGCTGGAATAGGACTCGGAACTAGTGGTGCTCCAGGTGGCCGCCTTCCTTGATGCGGTACATGGCCGCCCACACGATAGTGGCCAAGTACACGAAGATCACCGTCACCCCGATAAACCCCGGCACAGTGCTGTGCAGCATGTTCGTCACCAATTCGCCGATCATATGCTCCTCCTCGTAGATATAGCCTTTGGCAAGCCAAAACCCAAGGTCGTCCAAAAGTCAAGATGTAAGGGGTTGAAATACGGTATTACGCTCCACCGGGACAAAACCGGCACTGCGAATCGTCTCGTGCAGCTCCTCCATGGTCAGGGCCTGCGGAGTCGCGGCGCCCGCGGCATGGCCGATGCGTTCGCCCAAAATGGTGCCGTCAAGATCGTCCGCCCCAGACCACAGCGCCAACTGCGCCATCTTGATCCCCATAAAGGCCCAATACGCCTTGATATGGGCGATGTTGTCGAGCACAAGACGCGAGACGGCCACCATGCGCAAGATGTCCTCCCCTGTCGGCCCGGGGACGCCAAGTCCGGTGTTCTTGGGCTGGTACGGCAGAGGAATGAAGCACACAAACCCCGGGGACTCATCCTCCAGAGCGCGCAAGGCGGCCAAATGCGCGATGCGCTCGTGCCAACCTTCCACATGGCCAAAGAGCATGGTGCAGTTGGTGGGCATGCCCATGCGGTGGGCCAGGGCGTGGATGGCCAACCAGCGCTCGGCGGCGATCTTCTCCGGGCAAAGTTTTTGCCGCATGCGGGAATCGAAGACTTCCGCCCCGCCGCCAGGCAGCACGTCCAGCCCGGCCTGGCGCAAAAGTTCCAGCACCGCTTCCTCGGTCATCTTCCAGGTGTCGGCAAAGTAGGCGATTTCCACCGCAGTGAAGGCCTTGAGCGTGGCTTCGGGCCGCAGCTTTTTGCACAGCCGTAACATCTCCAGGTAATATTCCTGCGGAAGTTCGGGATTGAGGCCGCCGACGATATGGATCTCCCGGACGGGCTCATGCAAGCGCTCCCGCAGACATTGGGCGATTTCCTCCAAGGAAAGCGTCTTCCCTGTCGGATCCCCCACCCGCTTGGAGTAGGCGCAAAAGCGACAGGCGTTGCGGCACACGTCAGTGTAGTTGATGTGCTGGTTGTAGACGAAATACGCGCGGTCTCCATGGCGGGCGCGGCGCTGGCGCAAGGCCGCTTCGCCGAGCTCATGCACCGAAGCGTGCTGGGCAAGCTCCAAGGCGAATTCCATGTCGATGCGTTCACCCGGTCGCAGCGCGCGCAAACGGCGCTGAGCCGCAGGGGAAAGCGACATACGTCCTCCCAAAATGCGAGGGGGCTGCGCCCAGGACGCAGCCCCCTCCTGGGTCATCACGGCATGACCAGATTATTCCTCGTCGCCAGACTCGGCGCTTTCCTCCAACTTCTGGCGGATCATATCTCCCACATTGATACCCGTGGAGCCACCCACCTGCGTGGAGCGGTACTCGGCACGGGGTTTGCGCTCTTCCTTGAGGGAAAGGCCCAAGCGGCGCTCGTCCGCGCTCACATGGATGACCTTGGCCTCGATGGTCTCGCCTTCCTTGAAGACATCCTTGGGGGTTTTGCCTTTCTTCTTGCTCATCTCGCTCACGTGCACCAGACCCTCGATGCCTTCCTCCACCTCCACGAACAGGCCAAAGTCCGTGATGTTGGTGATGGTACCCGTCACCGTGGTGCCCACGGGGTAGCGGGCAGGCACCGTGTACCACGGATCTTCCGTGAGCTGCTTGATGCCCAGGGTGAACTTTTCGTTGTCCTTGTCCACGGTGAGCACCTTGGCGCGCACGATGTCGCCCACATTGTAGAGCTCGCCGGGGTGACGGATCTTCTTGGTCCAGGAGAGATCCGAGACATGGATGAGGCCGTCGATGCCGTCCTCGATGCCGATAAAGAGACCGAACTCGGTGATATTCTTCACCGCAGCCTCCAGCACCGTGCCTTCGGGGTATTTTTCGGCCACCAAATCCCACGGATTGGGGTTCACCTGCTTCATACCCAGCGAGATGCGCTTGCGCTCCAAGTCCACGCCCAGGACCACCACGTCCACTTCGTCACCCACGCGCACCATCTGCGAGGGGTGCCGCAGCTTCCGGGTCCAGGACATCTCGGAGATGTGCACCAGGCCTTCCACGCCAGGCTCCAGCTCCACAAAGGCGCCGTAATCCACGAGGTTGGTGACCCGGCCCGAGAGCTTGGTGCCTTCGGGATATTTTTCCGCAATATTCTGCCACGGATCCGGCACCAGATGCTTGAGCCCCAGAGAAACCTTCTTTTCCTCCCGGTCGAAGCTCAACACCTTGAGCTCCAGCTCATCACCGATCTGCACCATCTCACGCGGGTGCTTCACCCGCTTCCAGGCCATGTCCGTGATGTGCAGCAGGCCGTCCAAGCCGCCCAGGTCGATGAAGGCGCCGTATTCGGTGATATTCTTCACCACGCCGCGCACGATCTGGCCTTCTTCCAAAGTGGAGAGCAGTTCCGCACGCTTGCGGTCACGCTCCTCTTCCAGGATGACGCGGCGGGACACGATGACATTGCTGCGCCGGCGGTTCACCTTGAGCACGCGGAACGGAAAATCGCCGTCCACCAAGGCGTCCATGTCCGGAACAGGACGCAAATCCACGTGCGAACCCGGCAAGAACGCCTCCAGGCCCTGGATGTCCACCACGTAGCCACCCTTGATGCGCCGCACGATCCGTCCCATGACGGTCTCGCCGCTTTCCAGCACGCGCTCCAGTTCGTCGAGCACCTGCATGCGCTTGGCCTTTTCCCGGGACAGCACGATGGTGCCTTCCCGTTCGCTCTTGCGCACCACATATACGTCCACCACATCGCCGACCTTCACGGCGATCTGGCCATTTTCC
The DNA here is from genome assembly GCF_059568695.1 of Thermodesulfomicrobium thermophilum DSM 16697. Lineage (NCBI taxonomy): Bacteria > Pseudomonadati > Thermodesulfobacteriota > Desulfovibrionia > Desulfovibrionales > Desulfomicrobiaceae > Thermodesulfomicrobium > Thermodesulfomicrobium thermophilum. The sequence goes on from NZ_JCANTW010000018.1 coordinate 62,406, forward strand.
ATAAATTCCGCGACAGGGATCTGTCCTTCCGATTTGAAATTGACGTCCACAAGCACCGCTGCGTCGTCAATCTTCACAACCTCGCCCTTGACGATGGTCCCCTCTTCGATCTCGCCGAAGTCGGAGTCGAGATAGTTTTCCAGCTGGGCTGCGAAATCCATCTCCATGGTTTCCTCGGGCTGGGTTGTGGTTGGTGTGGTGTGCATACGAGTTTACCCCCTAACAAAAAAAGAATTTCGTTTTCCCTAGCAAAGGCGCTCCTCCTTGACAAGCGCAAGACGGCGCCGCATTTTTCAGAGTCCATCCGCATCCATGGCCCTGAAATCGCATTCTTCTTCGCTCCCGACGTCCTCCGCCAAGGTCACGAGATCGTAATCATGCGTGGCGTCCACCCGGGCGCGCACCATGGCCCCGGGCTGTACTTGGGGGCCACTCACGTACGCCACCCCGTCCACCTCCGGGGCCTGGAACCAGGCCCGGCCTTCAAAAAGCCCAGGCCATTCGGCGCTCGGATGGTCCACAAGGATCTCCAACTCCTGATCCCGAAAACGGGCCAAATACCGACGGCTGATGCGCCGCTGCAAGGCCATGATCCGCCGCCTCCGGCTCTGGCGCACCCGCGGCGGCACCTGGTTTTCGAGGGCTGCAGCAGGCGTCCCCTCTTCCGGAGAAAAGGCAAACACCCCCACGTGCGTGAGCTCCGTTTCGGCCACAAACGATTCCAACGCCGCAAAATGCGCATCCGTCTCTCCGGGATAGCCCACGATGAGCGAAGTCCGCAGGGCGGCCTGGGGAAAATAGCGCCGCACCCGCTCCACCACGGCGCGCGGGTCTTGGGTGCGGAAAGGCCGGCCCATGGCCGCCAGAATCTCTGGATGGACGTGCTGGAACGGAATGTCGAAATATGGCAGCACCGGCGCCCCCAGGTCGCGCATGCCGGCCAAAAGCTCTTCCGTGAGCCCCGAGGGATAGAGATACATGAGCCGCAACCACGAGAGTCCCGGTATGCGCGCCAAGGCGTCGAGCAGCTGGGCCAGCCCTCGGCGCATGCCCAAATCCTGACCGTAGGCGGTCAGATCCTGGGCAACGAGTACGAGTTCCCGCCGTCCTGCGGCCACGCACGCCGAGGCCTCGGCCACCAATTCCTCCAGCGGACGGCTGCGCAGGCCCCCGCGAATGGACGGGATGGTGCAAAAACGACAGCGGTTGGAGCAGCCTTCCGCGACCTTCAGGTAGGCAAAACTGGGTGGCGTGCTCACCACGCGGCCATCGGCGGCGGGCTGCAGGCCAAAGTGGCGCAAAATACGCTCCGGCAATTGGCGCTGCCCGGCGATGTCCACCACGAGATCCACTTCAGGCAGTTCTTGCTGCACCACGTGCGCGCCGTAGCGGGCCACGAGACAGCCGGTCACCACCACGAGCGGGGGGGAGGCCGCCTCCTGGGCCACACGCACCATCTCCATGATGGTATCGAGAGATTCCTCCACCGCAGCCTGCAGAAATCCACAGGTATTGACCAGGAGCACCTGGGCCGCTTCCGGGGATTGGGCCGGCTGGTAGTGCGCACCAAGGCCGCCCAAAATCCGCTCGGTGTCCACACGGTTTTTGGGGCATCCCAAGCTCACCGTGGCGACACGTATCACGTCATCCATACTCGTATTCCTTCGTTGGCATCAAAAGTCACCCGCTGCGGGACGATCCCCAGGCGGGCAAAAACCGGGGCATTGGCACGGCCATGCCCCCAAAGATCCCCCTGCACCCAACGCGGGGCGATCATCCGTTCCACACGCCGCGCGCCCACGGCCCTCGTGAGCATCCGCGCCATGGCCACGGAGCGCGCCATATTGCCCAGCGCCGGATGCCACGGTCCTGCCTGCAGCAAAAATCCCGGCTGCGGGGCGAGCCCCACCCGAATGACCCGAATGCCGCGACGCCACAACCGGGGCAGGGCCTCGGCCACAAGCCCCACCGTGGCCTGAAGCTCCCACGGCTGGTAGCGGCCTTCGGCGTACAGCCGAGCAAGGGGAGTGCCCTCCACCACCACGCAAGGGTAGATACGCACGACCTTGGGCGCCGCAGCCAGCGTGCACTCCACATCCTCCAGCCAATGCGCCTGGGTATGCCCCGGAAGCCCCGGCAACAGCTGGATCCCCAACTCCAGCCCCGCATCGTGCACCATGCGGCAGGCCGCGTGCGCCTGCGCGCCCGTGTATCCCCGACCGCTTCGGCCAAGCACGGCGGAGTCGAAACTCTGCACCCCAAGTTCCACCAAGTCCACACCCCAACGCCGCAAGCGCCGCAGGAGCTGGGGCGACACGGCATCCGGCCGGGTGGAGAGGCGCACCTGCCCGCGTGCTCCCCAGGTATCCATATGCCGCAGCACGCATTCGAGGACCTGCCGCTGGAGAGCCTCCGGCAAGGCAGTGAAACTTCCTCCGTAAAGGCCGACACTGGCAGGCCCCTGGACGCGCGCAAGGGAACGCTCCACGCGGCCTAGGACATGGGCGTGCGACACCGGGCGCTGTCCGGTCTGGGCGGCCTGATGACAGTACAGACAGCGCCGCGGGCAGGCGGCGTAAGGAAGAAAGACGGGAACGAGCCGCAAAGGAGCAGGCCTCGGCGGGGCGGGAACCACCTGGAAGCGACAAAAATTTCCCATGAACTCCTTGCAATGTCTTTTCTTTTCCGCTACTCGACGGCAACCATCATGCCACCCGAGGAGGTCTTCATCCCATGCCCACCCTCACCAAAGCGGAAATCATCGACGCCATTTATGAAAAATCCCGCCGTCACCGGGCGGAGATCAAAGGCCACGTGGACACCCTCATCGAACTCATGAAGGAAGGGATCAAAAAAGACGGTGCCCTTTTGGTGAGTGGTTTCGGCAAATTCGACGCCTACGCCAAAAACCCGCGCCGCGGCCGCAACCCGCAGACCAACGAGGCCATCATCCTTCCGGGCCGCAAGGTGGTGGTGTTCCGCATCTCCCGCAAGCTCCGCGCGGAACTCAATCCGCAATGACAAAGCAGTCCGGGCTCTCCGGCAGGAAGCGCTCCCGCGCGGCCCGGGCTTGATCGAGCGTCGGGAAAGCGCCCACCTGCACCCGCCAGAAATGGACTCCGGCCACATCCCCCTCGGTCACCCGGGTGCCGGGATATCCGCGCGCCATCAAGCGATCGCGCAGGCGGTAGGCATTGTCGCGCACGGTAAACGCCCCATACTGCACATAAAACGGCCCCTGAAAATAGACCGGCCCCCCCAGGGCGCGCAGATGCACCCGGGCGGTCCCCGGTCCCACCACCCCAAGGGCGCGGGCAGCGCTATAGGAAAGGTCGATGACCCGGTTGCCCACAAAGGGCCCGCGATCATTGACCCGCACCTCGGCCCTGCGGCCGTTGTCGAGGTTGGTGACGAGCAGGCGCGTGTTCATGGGCAGGATACGATGCGCGGCGGTCATCTGGTACATGTCGTAGATCTCGCCGTTGGCCGTGCGCTTGCCGTGAAAATCCGGACCATACCACGAGGCGATCCCCACTTCCTCATAACCTTCCGCCGATTGGAGCGGGTAATAGGTTTGCCCCATAACCGTATAGGGCTTACCGGTACCGCCGTGCCCTTTGGATGTCGGCGGCGCGCTGCTTCCCGATGGCCACGAAGGCAGATAGCGGCCGCCGCACCCCACCGCAAAGAGCATCAGCGCCAAAGCCGCCCACACCACTTGCCTCATGACACCCACTCCACCACGAGGAGCACGCGCTCCACAAGGCGCCATCGCTGCACGCCTTGGGGCAACGGCTCGGTGCTCTCCGTCAGACGACAGGACGCGAGGTCCTCACTGCGGCTTTGGGCGTACGCGGCGAGGATGTCCCCTCCCACATGGACCCCACGGGCCAAAAGGGGCTGCGCGAGGTCCTGCGCCACAAAATTGAACGGCCGCACCGTCACGGTCCCGGCAGCCACCGCACGGGCGTGAAACGCCGTGGAGAGATCCGCGCGAAAACGCTTGAGAGGGCTTTGACGGCGCAGGGCAATCCCCGCCAAGCCCGGCATGGTGCCGCTCAAGGCGACCTCGTCCCCTGGGACCACCTGGATGGCTTCCCAGTCGTCCACCGCCACCCCGTTGAGAAACAGCCCGGGGACGCGGTGGGTGGCGTACTCCACATCCAAGCCGAGATCTTCCAAAAGAAAATCGCGTACGGACTTGGGGGCCCCAAGCCATACTCCCACTCCCTGCCGCAGCAGCCCAGCAAATGCGGGCGCCATGGCCACCGGGGCCTGTGCGCGAATGGTGAGCGTTTTTTCATCCTGAATCATGGGTGTCCTCCGTAGCGGTGCGTCAGACGCCCGGTAAGGGTTGCGCAAAGGCTCGCCAAAGGCAAGACCATAACGGCCCCAAACAACCGCCCTTCGCCTCTGGAGCATCAGCCGGCAAACGGAAGGCTTCGTGGAGCTGCGCCACGAGATGACCGCTACTGCGCCATGCCCCGCATATAGATCATGCGCAGCATGGCTTGCGGGATGGCGGCGTCCCAGTGGCCAGTCGCCTTGGCCCAGATCCAGGCCAGCAGCAACAAGCCCGCAGCCCCCAGCCCCGCCACCAACGGGGACACCCGGCGCGGCGGACACGCCACGGCCGAGGCGCCTCCCCCCTCTTCGGCGCGGCACAGCCCTTTGCCCCCGACGCACCCAAACAGGGCTGGGGCCAGGCAGCCGGGCACGGGACACGCCCCGATACACTGCATACATCCGATACATAGGGACGAATTCACGCGGACCTTCTTGGGGACGTCAATGGCGGCGGGGCAGACACGACGGCAGCGGCCGCAGGAGACGCAGCGCGCCTCGTCGCGCCAGACGGCCAGCGGAGAAAGCAGCGACACCAATCCAAGCAGTGCGCCGTAGGGGCACAAAAACCGGCACCAGAAGTTCCGCAGCACCAGCGAGGCCGCAACCAAGAGAGCCAGCACCGCGACTGCCGTGCCGGAGGGCGAAAGGAAGAAACGCATGAGTTTGGCATCGGAGACCATGTTGTAGGGCGAGAAGAGAAAGCTCTCCAACTGGTCTCCGGGCATGCGCACCACGGTCATCAGGAAAAAGCCGAGCAGCACGTACTTGGGCACCCCCATCAGGCGTTCTGCCAGCCGAGGAAGGTCCCGGCTGATGCCGAAGGCCCGGCCCACTTGCGCCAGCCAATGGGACACGAAGCCCACGGGACAGACATAGCCGCAAAATCCCTTACGAAAGAGCAGGGCCATGAGCAGCGCGCTGATAAAGATGGTCAGGCCGGCGGGGTGGACGTTGTCCCACAGCCCGGTAGTCAGCAGGCGGCGGAAGCCGAGCAGCGCACTGATGGGCAAAAAGGCCTCCACCCCGGCGGGGCGGGGCGAGAACTGATCCGACGCGCCGAGCGCCCAAGCCAGGAAGCGGAAAAACCGCCAACCGACCCCCAGCGATAGCAAGGCGAAGACGGCCTGAAGCGTACGGCGGAAGGCCTCGGGCGAGGGGCGTAAGCGAAAGAAATGCAGAGACATGTGGACTCCTTCCACAACGTGCCGGGGGAGGACTCCTTGCGAAGAAGACGGGAGCGAGGTTCCCCCACGGGGCAGGTCACCGCGCCCGCCGCTCCTGCACGCCCTGCGGCCACAGCACAAGCCCCAGCCCCACCAGCACAAAGGGGATGCTCAAAAGCTGCCCCGTAGTCCACGTCCCGGTTGCGTCCAGCGCGGCCTGGGGCATCTTCACGGTTTCCCAGACCATGCGCAGGCCAAAGACCAAAAGCAAAAAGAGCCCCAAAAGCCGCTCCCGCCACCATGGACGCCGGTAGAGCACGGCCAGAAGAACGCCGATCCCCAGATAGGTGACGGCCTCGTAAAGCTGTACCGGATGACGGGCAACCCCATCCACCCGGGCGAACACCACAGCCCACGGCACGGTGGCAGGCTTGCCCAAGATTTCGGAATTGCAGAAATTTCCCAGCCGGATGCACGCGCCGCCCACCGCCGCGGGCAGAGGCAGCCGCCGCAGGACCCAACCCACATCCACGCCCGGATCACGCAGGCGGGCAGCCCACACCCCCGCCACCAGCCCCACGGCGCCGCCATGGCTCGCCAGGCCGCCCTCCCAAATTTTGAGGATCTCCCACGGGTGCGCCAAGTACCACTCTGGCTCGTAGAACAGGCAATGCCCCAAGCGGGCGCCCACCACCGTGCCCACTACGGCGAACGTAAACAGCCGCTCCAAAGGGGCGGGATCCCGCCCCTCGGCGCGACTCATGGCGACCATCATGTGGTACCCTGCCACAAAGGCGAAGGCGAACAGGAGCCCGTACCAACGGACGGCCACAGGGCCCACTTCCAATGCCACGGGATCCATGTTCCACACAAACATACCGGCCTCAACACCCCATGCGGGCAACGGCCGCGTCCATCACCGCGGCCACGTTGGCTTCGGTGACCGGGCTCTCGCCTTTGCGAAAGCCAAGATCCTGCAGCTGGACATGCACCATGGAGGAAAACCCCGCCTCTTCCAGGGTCTTCCTGGCGCACTCCAAGGGACAGCCGTCGATCACGAGGATTTTGTCCGCGGCCTGAGTAGTGGCCACGATACCGCTCACCCGGCCGCCGACGCCCGCCAGGCAATACATGCGGCCCGTGCCCTGCCGCGTGAGGGCACGAGCCGCGGCATCAGCGAGGCCCCCCACATCGGCCGCGCCGGAGCAGGCAAAGATCAAGGTCGGCGCCCCCTGACAGGAACATTGGCAGCTAGACACTTTTCGCCTCCTTGGCCAAAACCGTCTTCATCTCCTCCAGGCTCGGCACCTTGCCCACCATGAGGACCTTGCCATCCACCGCCAAGCCCGGAGTCATCATCACCCCAAAGGACATGATCTTGTTGATGTCCGTGATTTTCTCCAGCTCATAGGCCAATCCCAGGGCGTCCGCCGCCGCCTTGGCGGTCTCCGCCAGCTTGGTACATTTGGGGCATCCGGTGCCGAGAATCTGAATGTGCGTCATTTCCGTTCCTCCTTCCCGCTCATGTGTCTATGCCTCTGGATTCATCACGTCCAGAGGAGTCCAAAAGCCCACCCCGAAACCGTGGCCATGACCACGACCAGGCACACGAAGACCAACGTCTTGCGCGCCCCCATGATGCTGCCGATGACGAGCATATTGGGCAGGCTCAACGCCGGCCCGGCCAACAGCAGACTCAAGGCCGGGCCCTTGCCCATGCCCGCGCCAATGAGGCCTTGGACGATGGGCACCTCGGTGAGGGTGGCGAAGTACATGAACGCCCCCACGAACGAGGCGAAGAAATTGGCCATCAGGGAGTTTCCGCCCACGAAGCCGGCCACCCACGAAGAAGGGATGATCCCCTCATGGCCGACGCGGCCCAAGAGAAAGCCCGCCACGAGCACTCCGCCCAAAAGCAAAGGGAGAATCTGCTTGGCAAACGTCCACGAGGTGGAAAACCACTGCCCGCTCTCGCCGGGGTCCACGCTGGTCATCCACGACAACCCCACCACGCCCACCGTGAACGCGGCCACCGGCTCCTGGGGAAAGGCCACTGCCGTCAGGGCTGTGGCCAAAGCGGTGAGCCCCACCTTCCACGCCGGAAGCCGCAGCCACAACACCAGCACCACGGCCAGTCCCGCAGCCGCCACGCTGGAGAGCCACCACTTGGCGGCGAAGATAGCGGCCCACAGCCCCGCATGCTCCTGCGGCCGCCCCCAATTGGCGAATACCAAAACAGCCACCATGAGGGCAAAATAGATGGCGGTCTGCCACAAGGGCCGCGCGGGCTCCTCATCGGAGGCCACAGGCTGCATGGCCAGACGCTCCCCTTCTTCCTTGCGGAAGAAAAATCCCATCAACAGACCGATGACAAGGCTGAACACCACGGCCCCCACGGCGCGGGCAATACCCAGTTCCGGGCCCAAAATGCGGGCGGTGAGCACGATGGCGAGCACATTGATGGCAGGCCCGGAATAGAGAAAGGCACACGCCGGCCCAAGCCCGGCGCCCATGCGGTAGATGCCGGCGAAAAGCGGCAGCACCGTACACGAGCACACCGCCAAAATCGTCCCCGACACCGAAGCCACGCCGTACGCGAGCACCTTCTTGGCCCCAGCGCCCAGATAGCGCATCACCGCAGCCTGACTCACAAAAACGCCAATGGCGCCCGCGATGAAAAAGGCCGGGACCAAGCACAAGAGCACATGCTCCTGGGCATACCACTTCACCAGATGGAAGGCCTCGAGCACCGCGGCATCAAAACGCGGCACGCCCACCGGCAAATACCAACAGACGACGAACGCCCCCACCATGGCGACCAAAATCTTCCATTCTTCACGCCAGTTCATGGCAATCCTCCTTCGCCGTCGCACAGGCGGCGCATGTCCCGGCCGCAGCCGGATGGTCCAACACCTGATCCACACAACGGAAAAATCCCGTCACACACGGCACCCGCAAACGGTAGAACACCTGTTTGCCGCGACGCTCGTCCTCCACCAGCCCTGCGCGTTTCAGTACCGCCAGATGCTTGGATATCGTAGAAAAATCCACACCGACCGCCTCCACGAACTGGCACACGCACACCTCGCCCTGGGCGAGCTGATCCACCATCCACAGCCGGGTGGGATGGGCCAAGGCCTTCAAAATCTCCGCACGCCGCTGGTACAACTCGGCTTGTTCCTGCATGACGACCTCCAACGTTTGGCAATTTGGCCAAATAATGCGCTGCGCCTCGGCTGTCAATGCCCACCAAGCACCTTGACCCGCAAATCTTTTGGCCATACCGACAAACATCTACATCCCCCGAAACCCTTCATGGAGGTATCTATGCGGCACAAGGTCCAACGTGGAATATGGCTTTTCGTGGTCGTCGGGATGGCGCTCTTCGCGAGCGGGCCGAAGGCAGGGGCCGCATCATCCCTGTCCGGGGATCCGGTGCCGGTGCCCGCGCCCGGCATGGTGACGGTCCTCGATCTGGGCGCCAAAAGCTGCATTCCCTGCAAAATGATGGCCCCGGTGCTCGAAAACCTCGCGCGCAAGTACGAGGGCAAGGCCGCCATCGTGTTCATCGATGTCTGGCAGCACCCGGAGCAGACCGAGCGATTCGGCATTCGGGCCATCCCCACCCAGATCTTCTACGACGCCTCCGGCAAGGAGATCATGCGCCACGAAGGGTTCTTCTCCCAAGAATCCATCGAAAAGGTCCTCGCCCGGCTGGGAGTCCAATAATGGATTCCCTGCTCATGACCATTGCCTCCTGGATGGAGACCGGCAGTCTCCTGGCCGTGGGCGGGGCCTTTGCCTGGGGCATGGTGAGCGTTCTCTTGAGCCCATGCCACCTGGCTTCCATTCCATTGATCGTGGGCTACGTGGCCGGCCAAGAACGCTTGGTGGAAGGGCGTCAGGCCATGTTCTACGCAGGGCTCTTCACCCTGGGGCTCTTCACCACCATTGCGGCCCTGGGGGTGATCTGCGCCGCCTTGGGCCAAATGCTTGGGGCGGTGAGCCCCTACTGGGGCATAGCGATGGGGCTGGTGCTCCTGTGGGTGGCCCTGGACATGCTCGGCCTTGCCCGCTGCTCCCTGCACGGAGGGCTCCTGGGCCGTCTACGGCTGCGCGGTCCCTTCGGCGCGCTTATCCTGGGCCTTGCCTATGGCGTGCTCTCCGGAAGTTGCACCTTTGGGTTCATCGCCCCGATACTCGCCATCATCACCGTGCAGGGGCAGGTCGCCCAAGGCACGCTGCTCATCCTTGCCTTTGGCCTCGGCCACTGCCTGCCCATAGCCGTGGCCGGCAGTTGCACCGCCTGGATCCGCCGCCTGGTGGCAAACGCCCGCTGGCAACGAGGCAGCACCGCATTCCGCCGTCTGGCTGGCGTGGGCATCGCCGCCCTGGGCCTCTTTTTCCTGCTTTCCCCGTGGCGCGGGCAGTAGCCATGAGCTGTTTGGCAATCACTTTATTCTTCAATCACTACTGACCTTTTCGCTCTCCTTTATTAGCCACGAACCATAGCTTCGCATCACACCTTTTTTCGTCCGTGCTCCTTAAGGAGGCACCTATGTTTCAGCCCGCCCTGCCAACGGAAGATCCTCTCATCACCATACACCGAGATCTTGCCCGCACGCGACAGGATAAAATTCCTGCAGCATGGGGTATGGTCATCGACCTCGCCAAATGCATCGGATGTCACGCATGCACCATTGCATGCGTAACAGAAAACAACATTCCGCCTGGAGTCGTGTATCGTCCTGTCATTGAGTAAGAAATCGGCACATATCCACATGTGGCGGGCCGATTTCTTTCTCGAACGTGCATACATTGCCAAAATCCTCCATGTGTACCGGTCTGTCCGGTTCATGCAACATAGAAAGACGATGAAGGAGCAGTGGTTGTTGATTATGAAAAATGCATCGGATGCCGATTCTGTCTCAAAGCATGTCCCTATGGAGCGCGCACCTCTGATTTTGGCGAAGCCTACTCCACGGGGACCCCAGAGTTGGCAGGGGTCTTGGTGAATCGAAGCCAAATGGAGCGAGGGTACGCCAAGCGCACTGCCCCGGAATACGACAAAGATTGGGGAGACCGCCGACGCGCCTCGCCCGTGGGCAATGCCCGCAAGTGTCACTTCTGTCTCCACCGCGTCCACAATGGTCAGCTTCCTTCCTGTGTCACCTCGTGCGTGGGTCGAGCCACCTTCTTCGGCAACCTCAACGACCCGCAGTCCATGGTGCACCGTCTGGTCGGCTCTGCGCGGGTCATGCGCCTCAAAGAGCACCTCGGCACCCAACCCCACGTGTTCTACCTCACCTAAAGGAGGGCTCCCATGACCACTGCAACCGCTCCCAACAGGCTCGTTCTCGGCGTCGCCATCCTTGGGCTTATCCTCGGCGCATGGGGCGTCCTGGAGGCCCTGCTCTACGGGACACACGCCACCGGTTTGACCTCCTTCCTCCCATGGGGGCTTGGAGTCGCCCTCTATCTCACTTTTCTCGGGTTTTCCGCTGGAGGTCTTCCTTTAGCCTTGGCAACAACGGTGTTCGGCAAACACGATTATGAGCCGCTCTCGGGCATGGTGGCGTGGACCGTGGTGGTGACGGAACTTTGCGCCGGCTTGGCCATTGCCTTGGACCTGGGGCACATGGAGCGCATGTACCGCTTCCTCACCGCACCGGCCCTCACCTCGCCCATGGCGTGGATGTTCGTTTTCTTCAACGCCCTCCTTGGAGTTTACCTGCTCAAGATTTGGGCCATCCACAAAAACGATGCCAGGCTCGTGCGCCTGTTCACCTTCGCAAGCATCCCCATCGCCATCCTCTTTTACACCACCAATGGATACATCTTTGGCATGCTTACCTATCTGCCCATTTGGGGCGGCCCCATGGAGCCCTTGTACTTCGTGGTGGCGGCCCTCATGGCGGGCACCGCGCTCATGTGCTTTCTGGCCTGGGCCTTTGGGTATGCCGAACGCCTGGTCATGGGAGTAGGCTACGGCGTCCTGACCCTGGTCATCCTCTTTGCGCTTCTCGAACTCCTCATGGGGCTGACCGTGCTCCAGTCTGGCGACACGGCCAACCATCAGGCGCTCCAGGCCATCCTCTCCGGAACCAACGGGTGGGTGTTCTGGGGCCTCCACGTCGGACTGGGGATCGTTGTCCCTATCGTCTGCATCCTTTTCCGGCGAACGGCACGGGCCGCAGCCTGGGGAAGCCTCAGCGTCATGGTCTCATTCCTCGCCACCCGCTGGGTCTTCGTGGTCCCACCGCAAAGCGTGGCGCCACTTCCGGGTCTCGACCAAGCCTTCATCCAAGAACGCTTGGCCCTCCACACCACCCCGCAGTTGGGAGAATGGCTGGTGGTGGTTTTTGTCGCGTCCCTGGCCCTCCTTGCCCTTTCCCTGGGTCCCCGACTGCTTCCTGCCCTTTTCCGTCACGGAGGTTCCCATGTCTGAGATGTCCCCACTGCACCATCCACCGCGATTTCCTCAAGACCTGCGCCTTGCTGGGCGGCGTTGCCGCTGCGAGCAGTGCCGCCGGCGTCTTGCTCGATGACGCCGCCGAGGCCACATCCATTCCCGAACAAGGGGCATACACCCTGCTGCGACCCGAACATCAAATTCGTTCCGTATGCCAGCAATGCAACACCCAATGCGGCATCACGGTCAAAATCCATCAAGGGCGGGTGGCCAAGATCGATGGCAATCCATACAATCCCTGGAACCTCTGCCCTCAAATCCCTATTCCACGCCCCTGACCGAGGCCGCCGCCATGGATGCCGCGCTGTGCCCCAAGGGATTTGCGGGCATCCAGACCCTCTACGACCCCTACCGCATCGTCAAAGTCCTCAAGCGCGCAGGCAAGCGCGGAGAAAACAAATGGATCAGCATCCCCTTCGACCAGGCCATCAAGGAGGTCGTCTTCGGAGGAAACCTTTTTGGCGAAGGGCACGTGGAGGGCATTGCCGATCTGGCCGCCTTGCGGGATCCTGCGGTCCACAAGGCCTTGGCCGAGGATGCCAAGAATGTGGCTGCCAAAAAGATGACCCTGGAAGAATTCCAGGCCAAGCATGCCGACAACCTCAAGTATCTTATCGATCCCCAACACCCGGACCTCGGCCCCAAAAACAATCAGATTTGCTACTACTGGGGACGCCAAAAGGGTGGACGCGGCGAGTTCATCAGCCGCTTTTTCCGCGATGGTCTCGGCACCACCAATACCCACGGGCACACCACCGTCTGCCAGGGGTCGCTCTACTTCACCTGCAAGGCCATGAGCGACCAGTTTGTCGAAGGGAAATTCACCGATGGCAGCAAGTTCTATTGGCAGGCAGACACGGGCAACGCCGAGTTCCTCCTCTTCGTGGGCGCAAGCCCCTATGAGGCCAACTACGGCCCACCCATGCGCGCCGGCAAGATCACCCAAGGCATGGTGGACAAAGGCCGCAAGATCGCCGTGGTGGACCCCCGCTGCTCCAAGACTGCAGGACGGGCGTGGAAATGGCTTCCCGTAGCCCCTGAGGCGGTCGGTGCCCTGGGGCAGGCCCATGATCCGCTGGATCATCGAAAACGAACGCTACGATGCCCGCTATCTGGCCAATGCCAACAAAGCCGCAGCCAAGGCCAGCGGAGAGCCCACCTGGACGCAGGCCTGCTGGCTGGTACTCATGAACGACGACGGGACTCCTGGCCGGTTCCTGCGGGCTTCGGACCTGGGCCGCCCCAAAGAGATACGGCCATCGAGCAAACACCCTGAGCAGACGAGGGAGTTCGACGCCTTCGTCACCCTTCAAGGCTCTGAGCCCCGATTCTTCGACCCCAATAGCGAGACCGATCCCGTCACCGGTGATCTCTTGGTGGACGCCGAGATCGCCGGCAAAAAGGTCAAAAGCGTCCTGCAGATCTCCAAAGAAACGGCCTTCTCCCGCACCCTTTCCCAATGGGCGGAAATCTGCGGACTGCCGGAAGCGGATATCGCCGAAGTCGCCCGGGAATTCACCAGCCACGGCAAGCGCGCCGCAGCGGACATCCACCGCGGCGCCTCGCAGCACACCATCGGCTTCTACAACGTCCTCACCTGGATGACCGTCAACGTCCTCATCGGCAATCACGACTGGACCGGGGGGATGATCAAGGTCGCCACCTACAACACTACGGGCTCCAAAGAAGGCATGCCCTATCCCGTGACCAAGGGGCCCAAGCTCTCGCCCTGGGGCATCTCCATCATCCGCCACGGAGTCGCCTACGACAAGACCACCCTCTTTGCCGGCTACCCTTCCAAACGGGTTTGGTATCCCTTTGCCAGCGACATCTACCAGGAAGTCATTCCCAGCGCGGGAGACATGTACCCCTACCAGATCAAGTGCCTCTTTCTCTACATGGGCACGCCGGTGTACGCCCTGCCCGCAGGTCACGCCCTGGTGGAAATCCTCAAGGACCCCAAGAAGATTCCGCTCTTCATCGCCTCAGACATCACCGTAGTCGAGACCAGCATGTACGCGGACTATATCTTCCCGGACCTCACCTACCTGGAGCGTTGGGAGTTTTCCGGCTCCCATCCATCCATGAGCTGCAAAGTAGCCCCCATCCGCCAGCCAGCAGCCGCCCCCATGACGGAGACGGTGACGGTATACGGAGAGAAGATGCCGCTATGCCTGGAATCCACCCTTCTCGCCATGGCCGAGGCCCTCAAACTCCCCAACTTCGGCCCCAACGCTTGGGGAGAAGGCAAGCACTTCACTCGCATGGAAGACCTCTACCTGCGCATGGTGGCCAACGTCGCCTTTGGGGAAAAGGCCGATGGCTCGGACAAGGTGCCTGCAGCCTCTGCGGAAGAGGAACGCCTCTTTCTTGCCGCCCGCAGCCACCTGCCAGAGACCGTTTTCCATCCCGAGCGCTGGAAGGCCATCGTCGGCCCAGAACTATGGCCCCATGTGATCACCGTCCTCAACCGCGGCGGCCGATTCCAGGAATACGCCAAAGCGTACAAAGGCGATCAAGTGGCCAACAAATATGGCAAAATGGTCGGAATCTACATGGAGAAGCTAGCACTCACCAAATACTCCATGACCGGCAAGCCCTACGTGCCCCATGCCTTCTGGATGCCGAATCCGGTGGATTGCATGGGTAATGTCCTGGAAGACGCCAAAAATGGATTCCCATTCACCCTCATCACCTATAAGACCATCTCCCAAACCAAGAGCCGCACCATCCCCGACTATTGGCTGGACGCCATCCTTCCCGAAGGCTTCGTGGAAATGGCGGCAGAAGACGCCGCCCGTCTCGGGCTCAAAAACGGGGACGAGGTCATGCTCATCTCGCCCACCAATCCCAACGGTGTTTGGGACTTGGGCCATGGCCGCACCAAACCCATGCGAGGTAAAGTCAAAGTGGTACAGGGTCTGCGCCCAGGCGTCGTGGCCTTCCCCTTGGGTTTTGGCCACTGGGCCAATGGTGCCGGGGACATGGTCATCGACGGGGTCTCCATCGCCGGAGATCCCCGCCGCGCCCGAGGTTTCCATGGCAATGCCGCCATGCGCGTGGACCCGGTGCTCGGCAATACCGGCCTGGTGGATCCTGTAGGGGCCAGCGCGGTCTTCTACCAAAGCCGGGTCAAGGTGGTCCGCGCCTGAAGCGTACTTCGCAATGCACCACCGGAGGGGCGTTGCCCCTCCTTTTTTTGAGGCACCCCATGCACATCGGACCGTACTCCTTCGACGAATTCAAGGCCATGGCCGCGGCCTTCCACGGCTATCCCGCGCCCGGGCTGCTCATTGGCGGCTACATGGTGGAACGGGCCAAGGCCGCACTCCCCGAGGGCACCCTGTTCGAGGCCATCGTGGAGACCAAAAAATGCCTGCCCGACGCCGTGCAGCTGCTTACCCTCTGCAGCACCGGCAACGGCTGGATGAAGGTCATCAACCTCGGCCGCTATGCCGTCACCCTGTATGACAAGTACACCGGCGTCGGCACCCGGGTTCACGTCCACGTGCCTGCCCTCGATGCGTGGCCCCACATCCGCGGCTGGTTTCTCAAGCAAACCCCCAAGGCGCAGCAGGACACCGAGGCGCTCTTCCGCGAGATCGAAGCCGCTGGAGACAGTATTCTCATGCAGCAGCCCGTGACCGTGCCCAAGCGCTTCCTGGGGCACCGCTCCATGTCCGCCATCGCCATCTGCCCGGTGTGCGCCGAGGCCTATCCCGCCAATGACGGGGCAGTGTGCCGCGGCTGCCAGGGCGAAGCCCCGTATCTGGAGGCCGGTCCGGAGACCGTCCAGCTCCAGGCCGTGCCCCTGGCCGAGGCCGTGGGCAAACGGGTGCTCCACGACATGACCCAGATCATCCCTGGAAAGGTCAAAGGCCCGGCGTTTCGTGCCGGCCAAGAGATTACCGCCGGCGATATCTGTCGGCTGCAGCAGATGGGGCGGATGCATGTGTACGTGGAGGAGAGCGCCCCTGCCGCAGCGGTCCACGAAAACGAGGCGGTCCGCGCCTTTGCCGCCCGCATGGCAGGCCCTGGGGTACGCGTCAGCGATGCGCCCAAGGAAGGCCGGCTGGATTTCTTCGCCAGCCATCCCGGGCTCCTCTGGGTGGACCGGCAACGGCTGGTGGCCTTCAACCTCGTGCCCCAGGTGATGTGCGCCACCCGCCAAAGCGGCAGCGTGGTCGAGGCAGGCCGCATCCTCGGCGGTACCCGGGCCATCCCCTTGTATCTCTCCCGCGACCTCTTCCAGCGCGCCCTGGCGGCCTTGGGGGAAGGGCCGCTGCTTGCCGTCCATCCCCTGCGTCCGGCGCGCGTGGGCATCCTCGTCACCGGCACCGAGGTTTTCCAATGCCTCATCGAGGACCGCTTTGCCCCCATCGTGCGCGGCAAAGTCGAAGCCCTGGGCTCGCACGTGGTGGCCGTGCGCTTTGCCCCGGACCAAAGGACGGCCATCGCCGCAGCCGTGGCCGAGCTTGTGGACGCTGGCGCAGATCTCATCATCACCACCGCCGGGCTATCCGTGGACCCCGACGACGTCACCTTGCCGGGGCTGATGGACGCGGGGCTCACTGACGTCCTGCACGGGGCGCCACTGCTCCCCGGGGCCATGACCTTGATCGGCCGTGTGGGAGACGTTCAAGTCCTTGGGGTCCCTGCCTGCGCCCTGTTCTTCAAGACCACCAGCCTGGACGTGCTGCTCCCCCGGCTTCTGGCGGGCGTTCCCATCACCCGCCAGGATCTGGCGCAGATGGCCGAAGGCGGCATCTGCCTCGGGTGCGACATCTGCACCTACCCCAAGTGCCCCTTTGCCAAGTAGTCCCAGGCACGCCGACACCCGCGCCAACGTTACAGTCCACAAACGGCAAACGCCCCCCAAACGGGGGGCGCGTTGCATTGTGGCTCTGATACAGCGCCGCTATGCCTGGCGCATCTGCGCCACCAGAGTTTGCAGTTCCTGAGCCGCCCGCGCCAGTTCGCTCACTGCCTCCGCGGCCTGGGTCATGGCCCGGGCCGTCTCCTCGGCCACCTGCTGCATTTCGGTGGTGGCGCGATGGATTTCCTCGCTGGAGGCGCTCTGCTCTTCCGCCGCCGTGGCAATGGCGCGGATCTGATCCGAGGTGTCCTGGGCCCGGGCCACGATGCCCTCCAGGGCCTTGCGGGAGTCCTCCGCCCGGCTCATGGCCGCAGCCACGGCAGCGGCGGTTTCCTCCATGCGACCCACGTTTTCCCGGGTCTTGGCCTGAATGGCGCTGATGGCCGCGCCCACTTCCTTGGTGGCGGCCATGGTCTTTTCCGCCAGCTTGCGCACCTCGTCCGCCACCACGGCAAAGCCGCGGCCCGCATCACCAGCACGGGCGGCTTCGATGGCGGCGTTGAGGGCAAGGAGATTGGTCTGGTCCGCAATATCGGCAATGACATCCACCACCCGGCCGATGCCCTCGGCTTGGGTGCCCAGTTCGGCAAGGCTCGTCTTCATGGCCTGGGCCAAGCCGTCCACAGTGCCCACGGCCTTTTGCAGCAAGTCCACCCCTTCCTGGCCCGTGCCGGCGATACTGCGCGCCTCTTCCGCCGAAGAGGCCGCCCGCGAGGCGTTCTGCGCCACTTCCAAGACCGAGGCGTTCATCTGCTCCATGGCCGTGAACACCTGGCGTGCGCGGTCACGCTGCACCTCGGCCCCGCGGCTGGACTGCTCCACCTGGGCCGCCAGCTCCTGGGAAGCGGACCCCAACCGATCCACGAGCATGCTGATATGCGCTGCGGCCTCCAGCATCCCTTCGCGGCGGGCGGCCTCGGCCTCGGCCTGCGCCTCCTGGGCCAGACGCATGGCTTCTTCCGCCTGCCGGGCCTGGGCTTCGGCCCGAGCGGTCTGCTCCTGTGCGGCCTGTATCTGGGCGCGCAGCTGCTCCAGCATGCGGCGCAAGGCATCGGCCAAGATGCCGATCTCATCATCCCGGCGCACGCCCAACTCCCGTCCCATCTCTCCTTGGCTCACCGCCACGGCGAAGCTCGTGGCCTCGCCCAAAGGCCGGGTGAGGGTGCGGGCAAACCAGGCCCCCACACCAAGCATGGCCAAGGCCACTCCCAACGTTGCCAAGAACATGGCCCGCTCCATGCCTGCCCGAGCCTGCAGAACGACGTCCCGCGGCTGGCCGATGAACCACATACCCACGATCTTACCGTGAGGATCACGGATGGGCCAGTAGGCGGTCTCGTACTCTTTGCCGAGGATGGTATTGCGGGCAAGAAAGATCTCACCGCGAGTGATGACCGTCTCGAGCACCTTGGGATTGTCCATCTTGGTGCCGATGGCGCGTTTGCCGTCACGCACGATGGTGGTCATGACCCGGGTGTCGTTTTGAAACACCGTGGCTTCCAGGCCGGTCAGCGCCTTGATGCCGTCCACGAAGGCCTCGGCGGTAAGATTCATCCCCACGGTCACGCACCCCACGATGCGACCATCAAGGCGCACGGGGGCACCGGCGCGCAGCGAAAACGCCACCACGTTCCCCGGCTCCACGCCGGCGCTCACCTCGCCCTGCAGCGCCCGTTCCACGTTGACCTGCCCGGCGACGCTGTCGCCGCGCTTGTCCGAATGGGCGCGGGCCACCACCACCCCTTGGGCATTGGCCACGGTGATGACCTCCGCCCCCATGCTCCGCATGGCCGGCATCACGATGGCGCGCACCGCCGCGGCATCGCCGGCGGCCACGGCAGCGGCCAAGTCCGGACGACCGGCCAAGAGTTCGGCCTCCTCCCGGTGTGTTTGCAGCAAATCCTCGATGCGTTGGTTCACGGTGCGCTGGAACGAGGCGATGGACTGCACCATGATGTCGTCCAAGGCCTCATTGGCCAGCCGGTCCGTGACCACAAAAATACTGACACCGGTCACCAGCACGGCGACCCCCATCATGGCCATGATCTTGGCGAACAAACGAATCCGCATCCGCGTCCTCCTGTCTCGCTTCTACTGCACCGCGATATTGCCCAAGCGGTGCATCCCGTGGATTAGAATGCAGACAGCGTTAGCTCAAAACGACACGATTCGTCCATAGGCCCGACCACCCGGCCCGACCACCCGGTAGCATCTCGCCCGCGCCAGGGATGCCGACAGCTACCTCCGGCAGGGGAACTCCAGCACGAAGCACGCGCCCTGGGGCACGGCTTCCACCCAGAGACGGCCCCCCAAAGCGTGGGTGGCCAAGGCATGGGCGATGGCAAGGCCAAGGCCCGGATGCCGCGCCCCTGGGGTGGTGGAGAAAAACGGCTCGAAAATGCGGGAAAGGAGCTCTGCCGGAATCCCACGGCCCGAGTCGCAGCAGCGCAGCACCACCCGGCCGGAAGGAGTAAAATCCGCTGCAATCGTAATGGATTGCCCCGAAGGCAGTCCGCAAAGCCCGTGATCGAGGCTGTTGCGCACCAGTTGCAAAAGGATTTGCATGATGGCCCCCGGAGGCACCCGCACCCAGAGCGGGGCCGCGCAGCGCACCTCCAGATGGTGGCCGGCGGCCTCCACCTGCGGGGCAAGGCTCAAGGCCATTTGCGTGAGATACGTGGAAAGCTCCACGTCCACCGGGTCTTCCCGCTGTTGATCCGCCGCCAGCTTGCCCAGACTTTCCACGACGCTGGCGGCCTGACGCAAACTGGCGACCAAGGTCTCGCCCGTGTCGGCCAAGAGGCGCAGGCCCCGGTCCAGCTCCGAGCGGGAAAGGCTCCCGCGCTGCAAGTCCGCCGCAAGGATCCGACTGCGTTCCGCCATGAGGCTCGCCGCCGTGAGCCCGACGCCGAGAGGCGTGTTCACCGCATGGGCCACCCCAGCCACCAAATCCCCCACCGCGGCCATCTTGGCTGCAGCAATGGCCTCTTCCTGGGCGCAGCGCAGCTGCTGCAGCGATGCTTCCAGCTCGGCTTGGTACTGCCGATTTTGGCGGATCAGGCGCCGGCGCTCCAGGGCGCGCTCCACGGCATGAAGCAGCATGCCCATGTCCGCCACCGGCTTGATGAGATAGTCCCACGCCCCAACGCGCAAGGCGGCGATGACGTCCGCCGCTTCTCCAGCGGCAGAGACCACCACCACCGCGGCATCGGGGTCGTGCCGGACGATGCGCTGCACAAGACCCAGGCCATCAAGGCGCGGCATGCGCAGATCCACCAGGCTCACGTCCGGCGCAAAGGCCACAAAGCGCTCCCAACCGGCCTCGCCGTCCGGGGCTTCGTCCACGGTAAAGCCGTGGTCTCCCAGGCTCATGGCAACAGCGGCCCGCAGCAAGGGCTCGTCGTCCACCACCAAGACCCGCGCGCTCACGGCTGCACCCCCAGACGCTCCAGGGCAACACGCAGCATCTCCAAGTCCGGCACAGGCTTGAGGAAGACCTGTTCTTCCGAGATCCCCAAAAAAGCCTCCTCTTCCCCCAGCGCAAAATCCAGGGAACCGGTGTGTACCACAAAACGTATCCGCGGAAACCGGGCCGCCAAGGCTCGCATGCAGCCAACACCGTCTTGGCCGGGCAGGCGGATGTCCATGATCACCGCATCCACGGCATCCAAACCGTCCATGGCCAAGACCTCTTCCGCGGAGGCCGCGGTGCGCACCTGAAAGCCCAGGTCCTGAAAATAGCCCTGCAGGCTCTGCCGGATGGCGGGCTCATCATCCACGATCAGGAGCGTTCCCATCAACCATCCTCCTCTCTCCAAACGCGCCCGGCCCACGTCTCCCGACGCCCCATACGATGTCCCGAGGGCGTCACCCCGCCCACAACGTAATCGGTACAACCACCACCAAGGCTGGAAGCAGGCTCGCCAGGCGCACACGCACCACGCCCAAAAGCGAAAGCCCGATGCCCGCAATGAGCACCCCACCGGTTCCCGTAATCTGCGCCATGAGCATGGGGGAGACCATATCCTGCACCGCACTTGCCGCAAGCGCGATGCCGCCCTGATAGAGGAGCACCGGCAGCGCAGAAAACGCCACCCCCAGGCCATATGTCGAAGCAAGCGCAATGGAAGAAAACCCATCGAGCAGACTCTTCGTGGCCAAGACCGTCCCGTCTCCGCGCAGCCCCTCGTCCAGAGACCCCACGATGGCCATGGCGCCCACGCAAAAAAGCAGCGAGGCGCTCACCAAGCCGTCCGTAAACTGGGCATTGGAAGAACGGACCAGGCGTTTGACTCCGTTCCCAAGGGATTCCAGCCCTTCTTCCAGCCGCAAGAGTTCGCCGACAATGCCGCCCACCAGGACACTCAACGCCACAAAGAGACCGTTTTGCGCCTGCAGAGCCATTTGGATGCCGATGATGAGCACGCACAGTCCAAGGCCCTGAAACACAACGGTACGAATGCGTTCCGGCAATTTGCCATGAAGCAGTAAACCGATAAGCGAGCCGAGGATAATGGCCCCGGCATTGAGCACCACACCAGTTGGAAAATGCATCAGGATCCCCCGCCCGTCTTTCCTTGGGCGAATCGCTCCAATTGTTTTGTATACGCCACTACACCTTGGGCCAGCGATTGGGCCATGGTCCGCAAATAGGCATCACTTGCCAGACGCCGCGCCTCCTCGGCATGGGTGATATATCCCAATTCCACTAAAACCGCAGGCATGCGCACCCCGGTGAGGACGTAGAAGAATGCACCGCGCGCGCCATGATCTTGAAGACCGAACTTTCTTCCCGCCAAGCTCATCACTTGTTTTTGCACCACACGAGCCAATGTCTTGGATTCATCAATCTTGGAATGCAGCAAGAGATCCGAGAGAATGAGCTGCATATCGCTGATCTTTTTCTCCGACACGCCATTTTCTCGTGCAGCCACCCGAATGGCCTGTTTGTCCGTGGCCAAGTCGAGATAGTAGAGTTCAAATCCCTGAACGGATGTGTCCGTATGGGCATTGCAATGAATGGAAAGGAAGAGATCGCCCTTGGCGGCATTGGCAAGGCGGGTGCGTTTGTCCAAGGAAAGGTAGGCATCTTTGGTGCGGGTGTAGACCACCCGGAACCCGTGGTCTTCCAGGAGCGGGCCGAGAATCCGGGCCATACGCAGGTTGATGTCCTTTTCCCGCAGGCCATGCGCCATGGCCCCGGGATCCTTGCCACCGTGGCCGGCGTCGATCACCACCGTGCGCACCGTGAGCCCGAGCTGCTCTACCAGGCTTCCTGCCTGTTTTTTTTGCTTTTTCGTGACAGATCGAGGAGAAGATTTCGCCGAGGGGCCACCTTTTGAAGACGACGAAGACGCGGCCTTGGACGAGAAGGTAGGCGGCGAAGTCTTGGGCGCGGTTCCGCCCAAGCGGGCAAGCTCACGCCGGGCCTGGGGCACCATGTCCCCTTGGGGAAACTGCACGATCAGGTGTTCCAAGACGCTGCGGGCTGCGCCCACATCTCCGACCTTGGCCAAAAGCAGGGCCTGGTTCAGGGCGGCGTCATCGGCCAGGCGATGGGTCGGCGCCCGAGAGACCACCTGGCCGTAGGCATCGGCCGCCCGGCGGGCGTCCATGGCGAGGTGCGACCGCCGGGCGATCTCCTCCCAGGCTCGGGCCGCGTACCACAAGGCCTTGACCCGCTCGTCCGCCGACGGCGCGCTTTCTCCCAGGCGCCGAAAACGCTCTGAGAGGGCGATCCACAGGTCACGGCGGTTGGCACGCACCGCGTCTTGAGAGAGCGCCTGAAAATCCTGCACGGCGTCCCCATACGAGCCTGCAGCCAGCGCCGGGGGTGCGGCCGCCAGCCACACCACCACGACGAAGATCCATCGGTAGGCCATCATTCCACCGTCACGCTTTTGGCGAGATTTCGGGGTTGGTCCACGTCACAGCCAAGATACACGGCCACCTCGTAGGCAAAAAGTTGCAAAGCCGGCAAGACCATGAACGCCCCCAACGGCGCGGGGACCTCGGGCACGGCCCAGACATGGGCGGCCGGAACCTCCACCCCGGGATTGGTGATGGCGAGGATACGCCCGCCCCGGGCCGCCACTTCCTGAAGGTTGGAGCGCATCTTGGGCAAAAGTTCGTCACGCAGGCACACCGCCACGGTGGGAAACTCAGAATCCACCAAGGCGATGGGGCCATGCTTCATCTCGCCGGCGGCGTAGCCTTCGGCGTGGATATAGGAAATCTCCTTGAGCTTGAGGGCCCCTTCCAAGGCCAAGGGAAACATGGGTCCACGGCCCAAATAAAAGCAGCCCCGGGCCGCGGCGTACTCCCGGGCCAGACTCTGGGCCTCGTGGCGCAGCCCCGGCAAGGTCGCCTCCAAGATCTCCGGCAACGCCGAAAGGCCATGCAGGATGGCTTCCCGCTGGGAGGCGGCAAGGCGCTCCCTCCCCCAGTAGAGGGCAAGGAGGAGGAGCACCAGCATCTGCGAGGTCATGGCCTTGGTGGAGGCCACGCTGATCTCCGGGCCGGCCTGGGTGTAGAGGACGCGCTGCGCCTCCCGGGCAATGGACGACCCCACCACGTTGCAGACGCCGAGCACCGTGGCGCCGGCCTGCCGGGCCATGCGCAGGGCGGCCAGGGTGTCGGCGGTCTCACCCGACTGGCTGATGACCAGCACCGTATCCGAAGGCCGCACCACAAAGCCGCCGTAGCGGAACTCCGAGGCCACTTCCACCTGGGTGGGGATGTTCGCCATGGACTCCATGAGATACCGGCCCCACAACCCCGCATGCCAGGAGGTACCGCAGGCCACCACAACCAGCCGCTCAGGCCGGGCGAGCCCTTCCAACTCCGGCAGCACTACGCTCCCGCCCCGCACCCGGCCGGCCACGGCGTCGCGCACCACCCGCGGCTGTTCCAGGATCTCCTTGAGCATGAAATGCTTGAACCCACCCTTCTGCGCGGCCTGCACGTCCCAGGAGATGCACGTCACGGCCTTGTCCCGAGGCGCCAAGGTGCGGGCGTCGAACACCGTCCACGCATCCGGACGCATCTCCACCACGTCGCCGTCGTCCAAAAAGACCACGTCCCGGGTAAAGGGCAAGAATGCCGGGATGTCCGAGGCCACGAAGTGTTCGCCCACGCCCACGCCCAGCACCAAGGGGCTGGCCTGGCGTCCGGCCCACACCACCCCCGGGCTCTCGCGGTCGATGAGGGCAAAGGCATACGCCCCTTCCACCCGGGCAAGGGCCGCGGCAATGCCCCGGCGCACGTCGCCAAAGGCCGTAACTTCCCGGGCCAGAAGCTGCACCAGCACCTCGGTGTCCGTATCCGAGACGAAGAGCACTTTTTGGGCCTGCAGTTCCGCCTTGAGCTCGGCGTAATTTTCGATGATGCCGTTATGCACCAAAGCGAACCGGCCCGAGGCGTCCTGATGGGGATGGGCATTGCGCACCACGGGCAGACCATGGGTGGCCCAGCGCGTATGTCCGATGCCGAAGAGGGCGAGCGAACAGTCCTGGCCTTCCAAGCAGGCGTCCAGGGCCGCGAGCTTGCCCTCGGCGCGCAGCACCCGCAGGCAGCGTCCTTCCACGAAGGCCAGCCCCGCGGAGTCGTAGCCGCGGTATTCCAGCCGCCGCAGCCCGTCCATGATCACCGGCACCGCCGGCCGGTGTCCGGTATATCCAATAATGCCGCACATGACGTTTATCCTTGGGTTTCGCGCAGGAGCCGTTCCACCGCGGCCCATTGCCGCGCCAAGTCCTGCAGGGCGGCGCCGCGGTGGCTGCGCTGATTTTTGAGGGAGAGGGGGAGCTCGGCCGCGCTTTGCGCAAGCTCCGGGTCCCAAAAGATCGGGTCATATCCAAAGCCGCCGCTTCCTTGCGGGGCAAACAGCACCCGGCCGTGCCACGTCCCCCGGGCAATGACCTCGCGGCCCTGGGGATCGGCCGCCACCAACACGCACTCGAAACGGCAGCCCCGCGCTTCCTCAGGCACTTCCACCATGGCGGCAAGAAGCTTGGCCACGTTGTCGGCGTCCGAAGCCTTTTCCCCGGCGTAGCGCGCGGAATGGATGCCCGGGGCGCCGCCCAGGGCGTCCACGCACAGGCCCGAGTCATCGGCCAAGGCGACCTTGCCCGTGGCCTTGGCCACGGTGTGGGCCTTGATGCGGGCATTGGCCACGAAAGAATCTCCGGTTTCCGGAATGTCCGCAGTCAGCCCCACGTCGTTCAAGCCCAAAACCACGAGCCCCGGCAGGCAAGACTGCAAAAACGCCGCCATCTCCCGCACCTTGCCGGGATTTCCTGTGGCCAAGATGAGTTCCATTATTCGTCCTCGCTCATGTGATAGATGGAAAATGCCCACGTGCCGAGGTCCGCGTGCAGGACCTTGCCCGCGAGCTCCAATCGGGAAGTCGTGAGATACTGCACCGCCTCTGCGGCTTGGAGGCTCGCCGCCATGGCGACCGCCGGAGCGAGGCTCCCGAGCTGCCCTTCCGCATCCGCAGCAGAAGGGTCGGCCCACAAAAGCGAAATCCCCGGTTTGCCCGGCAGTTGGGAGCCCACCACCACGGTCCAGCCGGCGACCGCCGCCGCCACCACCGGCACCGAAGCCGCGGCGCAGGCGGCGTGCACCACCAAACGGGCGTCCACGCCGCCCAGACAGTCGAGCACCACATCCACACCGCCAAGGAGCGCTGCAGCATTGCCGGCGTCCACGAACACCGCCCGGGCGTCCACGACGCACCACGGGGCGATACGCGCCAGGCGCTCCTGGGCCACCTGGGCCTTGGACCGGCCCAGGGTCGCGGGTTCGGCCAAAAGCTGGCGGTTCATGTTGGTCTCTTCGAAGGCGTCGCCGTCCACCACCCGCAAAAACCCCACGCCCATGCGCGCCAAAAGCTCGATGACGTAGCCGCCAAGCCCGCCGGCACCCACCACCGCCACTCGGGCCCGGGCCAGGCGCTCCTGCGCCGCCCCATCGATGCTGTGGGCCGAGCGCACCCACGGGGCCGGGGTGACGCCGCAGGCCAAGGCGTCCAGGGGGCCTGCGCCCAGGTCCGCAAGGTCTGCCATGGCGATGGTCGATATACCCCGCCGAGGATCGCGACGCGCCCGGGCGAGAATGGCCGCTGCGTCCATGGCTAGCCCCCACCCACGGCCGGAAAGAGCCGCACCTCGTCACCATCGGCGAGCACGGTCTCCACGGCGGTGTGACGGTTGTTGCGGAACACCAGCTTGACTTCGCTTTCCGGAATTCCCAGCGCGGCCAAAAGATCGAGCACGCGGGCGCCTTCCGGAAGCTCCACGACCCCCGCAGACGGGGCAAAACGCGCAAGGGTGGCGAAACATTTGATCGCGATGCGCATGATCTACTCCATCTCGATGCGTACCGGCTGACCCGGCACATACCCTTTGAGTTCCGAAAGCAGTCCCCGCAGCGTGGCTTGCACCAAACGCTCCACAAAGGGGCCCAAGGCCAGATCCCGGCCGCCGCAGCGCACCCGCACGGCAGGGGCCTGCGCCACGCACTCCCGCGGCCGTGCCTGCCCCGCCACGATGGCCTGGGCAAGCGCGGCACAGGAATCCTTGCCGCAAGCGCCGCAATCGAGCCCGGCCAAGGCAAAGCCGCGCTCCAATACCCAGTCGGCCACCACGGCCACATCCTGGGTGGCGGCAAGTCCAGCCACAGGCGCAGGGCCAAAGACCCCGAGCTCCCGGCCGGTCACCAAGGCAGCCGGGTCTTCGCCACGTCCAGGGGCCACCAGAATGCGCGGCAGCCAGCCCCACTCCTTGCCGCCCTCCACGAGCAGCACCTGGGCATCCAGCAGGGACACAAGGTCGTGGGGAGAGCGCTCCGCTCCCCACCATACGACGCTCCGCCCGGGGGCCGCCCCCGCCACCACGCTGCACACCTCGGCAAGCTGCGCAGTATCGCTCCCCGGCACATCGAGCCCGTGGTGCGAATGCTTCACCGCGCCCACCCGCAGGCCGCGACGGGAAAGTTCTTGGGCCAGAGCCACGGCCAATGTGGTCTTGCCCGACTTTTTCCATCCTACCAAGGCAACGGCGCGCATGGCATCCTCCTTTTTGACAATGTCGGCGTCGTGCACTAGCAAAGGTCGCTTTCCTCAACGCTGATCGTGTGGAAACGCACGAGCTGTCTTTCCTTCAAGGTGTGGCCCCGATATGTCAAGAATCCAGAAAATCAAAGGCTTTTCCGACCTCTTTCCACCCGAGAGCACGGTCTTTACCCATATGGAAACCGTGGCCCGTGAGGTCTTCGGCGCCTACGGGTGCAGAGAAGTCCGCGTGCCCATCCTGGAACGCACCGAGCTCTTTGCCCGCTCCATCGGTGAAGAAACCGACGTGGTCCAAAAGGAGATGTACACCTTTGCCGACCGCAAAGGCCGATCCCTCACCCTGCGCCCCGAGGCCACGGCCGGGGTGCTCCGGGCCTTCATCGAAGACGGCGGCACCGAAGGCGTGACCAAGCTTTTCACCTGCGGGCCCATGTTCCGCTACGAGCGCCCGCAAAAAGGCCGCATGCGCCAATTCCACCAATTGGACGTGGAAGTCTTGGGCGCCAGCGCCCCCCAGGCCGACGCGGAAGTCATCCTCATGCTCTGGACCTTTCTCGAACGTCTGGGCATCCAGTCCTTGACCTTGGAGCTCAATTCCCTGGGCTGCCCCCAGTGCCGGCCGACCTTCCATCAGGCCCTGCGGGACTTCCTTGACGCTGTCGACGCCGCCGCCCTGTGCGAAGATTGCCGGCGCCGCACCACCACCAACCCGCTGCGCGTGCTCGACTGCAAGGTCCCCGGCTGCCGGGAGGTCACCGCCGCAGCCCCGCGCATCGCCGACCACCTCTGCCCGGAATGCGCGGCCCACTTCGCGCGCGTGCGCGCCATCCTCGACGCCGCAGCCACGCCCTACACCATCAACCACCGCCTCGTGCGCGGCCTGGACTACTATCAGCGCACCACCTTCGAGGTCCTTTCCGGAGATATCGGGGCCCAAAGCGCTGTGGCCGGCGGCGGCCGCTACGACGGCCTGGTGGCGGCCCTCGGAGGGCCGGCGGTG
Organism: Thermodesulfomicrobium thermophilum DSM 16697; assembly: GCF_059568695.1. Taxonomy (NCBI): domain Bacteria; kingdom Pseudomonadati; phylum Thermodesulfobacteriota; class Desulfovibrionia; order Desulfovibrionales; family Desulfomicrobiaceae; genus Thermodesulfomicrobium; species Thermodesulfomicrobium thermophilum. The sequence continues at coordinate 90,339 of NZ_JCANTW010000018.1, forward strand.
CCGGGCATCGGCTTTGCCTGCGGCATGGAGCGGCTTGCCCTGCTGCTGCCCCCCCTTGCGGACCAGGCCATGGACTTTTACCTCGCGGTCTTGGACGAAACCGCCTTGGATACGGCCCTGATTTTGGGACAAACCCTGCGTCGCCACGGATTTCGCGGCGAAACCGCCTTCGAGGCCAAAAGCCCCAAGGCCCATCTGCGCCAGGCCAACAAGCTGGGAGTGAAGACCTGCCTGCTCTTGGGAGGCGATGAAATGGCCCGCGGGGTCATCGTGGTGAAGGACATGGCCACCGGGGTCCAGACCACGGTGGCCCAAGACGATCTCGCCCAGGCGCTCGGTTTTCGGGCAGCCTGACATCATATTCAAGGATTTCCCAATGGAGACAACGACTTCTTCGTGTGCTGTGGATCAGTTGGACGGCTGGCGCCGCACCCATCATTGCGCCGCCCTCACCGCCGCCGATGCGGGCGCCACGGTCTGCCTCATGGGGTGGGTTCAATACCGCCGCGACCATGGCGGCCTCATCTTCATCGACCTGCGTGACCGCAACGGGCTGACCCAAGTCGTCTTTTCCCCGGAGCTCGCCCCCGAGGCCCACGCCCGCGCCCACAGCCTGCGCACCGAATACGTGCTCGCCGTGCGCGGCGAAGTGCGCCTGCGGCCCCAGGATATGATCAATCCCAATCTGGTGACGGGGGAGATTGAAGTCTACGTCCACGAACTCAAGATCCTCGCCACCTCCAAGACCCCGCCGTTTCCCATCGAAGACCGGGTGGACGTCTCCGAGTCCTTGCGCCTCAAATACCGCTATCTGGACCTGCGCCGGCCCACCATGACCCGCACCATGCTCCTGCGCCACCGCCTCTGCCAAGCGGCGCGGCGCTATCTCGGCGGCCTCGACTTCGTGGAAGTGGAAACCCCCATGCTCACCAAGTCCACCCCGGAGGGCGCGCGGGACTTTTTGGTGCCCAGCCGCCTGTCTCCGGGCGAGTTCTACGCCCTGCCCCAGTCGCCGCAGCTCTTCAAGCAGTTGCTCATGTGCGGCGGTTTGGACCGCTACTACCAGATCGTCAAATGCTTTCGGGACGAAGACCTGCGCGCCGACCGCCAGCCGGAATTCACCCAGATCGACATCGAGATGTCCTTCGTGGATGAAGACCAGGTGATGGAGATGGCCGAAGGCCTGGTGGCGACCATGGTGCGCGAGGCCCTGGGCCAAGACATCGTCCTGCCCCTCCCCCGCCTCACCTACGCGGACGCCATGGCCCGCTTCGGCTCGGACAAGCCGGATCTGCGCTTCGGCCTGGAGCTTACGGACGTCACCCACCTGGTGCGCGGCTCTTCCTTCAAGCTCTTTGCCGACGCCCCCATGGTCAAGGCCCTGGCCGTACCCGGCGGCGGCGAGCTCTCCCGCAAGGAAATCGACGACTTCACCGAACTGGCCAAGACCTACGGCGCGGCGGGTCTGGCCTGGATCAAGATCCGCGAGGACGGCTGGCAGTCGCCCATCGCCAAGTTCCTCTCCGAGGCCGAGCGCGCAGGCCTCACCGAAGCCTTGACCCTCAAGCCCGGGGACATCGTCTTCTTCCAGGCCGCCTCACCGGCGGTGGTGTACGCCGCCTTGGGGGCGTTGCGCCTGCGCCTGGGAGAACGCTTCGGCCTCATCGACGAATCCCGCCTGGCCCTCGCCTGGATCACGGACTTCCCGCTCCTGGAATGGGATGCCGACGAAAAACGCTGGGTGGCCATGCACCACCCCTTCACCGCGCCCAAAAACCCCGAAGCCCTGACGCAAGATCCGGCCGCGGCCATAGCCCGGGCCTACGACCTGGTGCTCAACGGCAATGAAATCGGCGGCGGCTCCATCCGCATCCATGACGCGGCAACGCAGGAGCGCATGCTCGCAGCCCTGGGCATCAGCCCCGAAGAGGCCCGCGCCAAATTCGGCTTCCTCCTGGACGCCCTCCATTTCGGCGCTCCGCCCCACGGCGGCATTGCCTTCGGCCTGGACCGCTTGGTGATGCTCCTGGCCGGGGTGCGCAGCATCCGCGACGTCATCGCCTTCCCCAAGACACAAAAAGGCCAGTGCCTCATGACCGAGGCCCCTTCGGCGGTGGAGGCGCGGCAGCTGCGGGAACTCGGTATCCGCCTGCGGGAAACCGCCAAGGAGGCCTGATATGGCCCGCACCATCCGCACCTATCCAGACCCGGTGCTCGCCCAAAAGGCCACGCCCATCGCCGAGGTCACGGAGGAGATCCGTCAGCTCGCCCACGAGATGCTCGAACTCATGTACCAAAACGACGGCATCGGCCTCGCCGCCCCCCAGGTGGGCGAGAGCGTCCGGTTGGTGACCATGGACCTCTCCGGCCCCAAGGAGCGCACGGCCCCGAGGGTCTTCGTCAACCCCGTACTCTCGGGGCACGCGGGGGAGGTGGACTCCGAAGAAGGCTGCCTCTCGGTGATCGGCTACCGCACCACCGTGTCCCGGGCCGAACGGGTGCACCTCTCGGCCACGGACCTGGACGGCAATCCCATCGAGGAAGACGCGGACGGACTGTTTGCCATTTGCCTGCAGCACGAAATCGACCATCTGGACGGGATCCTCTTCATCGACCGCATCAGCCGTCTCAAACGAACCCTCTACGAAAAACGGCTCCAAAAATGGCTCAAACAGAAAGAGCGCACCCCCTCCGAATAGCCTTCTTCGGCACCCCGAAGTTCGCGGCCACCGTGCTCCGGCACCTTGTGGCCTTTGACGGGGCCGAAGTGGTGGCTGCCGTCACCCAACCGGACCGCCCGTGCGGCCGCGGCCACCGCTGCCAACCGCCGGAGGTGAAGGTCCTGGCCCTGGAGCACGCCATCCCCGTCCTCCAGCCCGAAACCCTCAAGACCCGGGAGGCGCAGCAGGCCCTCAAGGACCTGCAGGCGGACCTCTTCGTGGTGGTGGCCTACGGGCTCATCCTGCCGCAGGCGGTGCTGGACATTGCCCCCCTTGGCGCCATCAACGTCCACGCATCGCTCCTTCCCGCCTACCGCGGAGCCGCCCCCATCCAGCGGGCCATCCAGGACGGCTGTCCGGTGACGGGGATCACCATCATGCAGATGGACGCCGGCATGGACACCGGCGACATCCTCTTGCAGCGATCCCTGGCCATCGGCATCGACGACACCGCCGCCACCCTCCACGACGAACTGGCGGACATGGGCGGCCGGCTGCTGGTGGAGGCGCTGACGCGCCGCGCCCAAGGCCGCCTCATGCGGCTGCCCCAAGACCATGCGCGGGCAAGCTACGCCCCCAAACTGCGCAAGGAAGAAGGGCTTCTTGCCTGGGACCGGCCCGCCACCGTGGTGCATAACCACGTGCGGGCCTTCCACCCCTGGCCCGGCACCTGGTTTTTCTGGGAGCACGAAGGCCGCCGTCTGCGCCTCAATATCCATCCCGGCCGCATCGGCGAAACACTGCCTCCAGGGACCGCCCCGGGGACCATGCTCGGCGTGGACGGCGATGCCCTGGCCATCGCCTGTGCCGACCGCGCCTACTTGGTTTCCCGCCTGACCCCGGAAGGGGGCAAGCCCATGACCGGCCGCGCCTTTGCCTGCGGGTATTTGCGGCTCTGTCTCTAAGGGGGCGGAACATGCCCCGCACTCCGAGCACCTTCCCCGCACCTCCCCGGGCCCGCAAGCGCCTGTTCATCGGGCTCATCACCGGCTCTTCGATACTGGTGTGCCTCGTTCTGGTGGGGCTTTGGATCGTACCGGTGGTGGGGCTTGGCGCCATCCATCCCTTGGCCCCCTGGCTTTTGGGCGCGCTGGTGCTCACCGCCATCCTGGCCCTCAGTTGGGCGAGCCTCGCCTTGGTGCTCAACATCCTCCTCGGCCGGCCGGTGCTCGGCGGCAAACGCCTGCGCGGGGTGACGGTGCGGGTGTTCTTGCCCCTCATGACCATGCTGGGGCGCGTCCTGGGCATCCCGCCCCAGGATGTGCAGGCCTCGTTTATCCGGGTGAACAACGAACTCGTGAGCGCGGAAGGACTCCGCGTGCCCGCCGAACGCATCCTGGTGCTCGTCCCCCATTGCCTGCAGCAAAGCCGCTGCCCCCAACGCCTGACCTACGACGTGGACCATTGCCGACGCTGCGGCCTGTGCGACATCGGCGATCTCTTGAAGCTTCGCGACGCCTTGGGGCTGCGCCTGGCGGTGGCCACAGGCGGCACCATCGCCCGGCGCATCGTGGTGGAAAACCGGCCGCAGCTCATCATCGCCGTGGCCTGTGAGCGCGACCTTGCCCACGGCATCCAGGACACCTTTCCCATCCCGGTCTTCGGCATCCTCAACCAGCGCCCTCACGGCCCCTGTCGGGACACCCGGGTGATGTTGGAGGAGGTCCGCAAGGCGGTGGAGCGCTTCATGGCAGGAACGGCCGCATGACTCCAGCCCGCCGCGCCGCCCTCGCCGCCCTGCGCCAGACCCTGGACCGCGGCCAGGATATCCAGGCCGCCGTAGACCATCACCTGCGCGACCTTGCCCCGCGGGAGCGCCCCCTGGCCACGGAACTCACCTACGGCACGGTGCGGCTCCTTGGCCGCATCCACGCCCTGCTCCAACTGCAGCTGCCCCGCTTCCAGCGCCTCTCGCTGCTCACGCGCCGCCTGCTGGAGCTTGCAGCCTACGAACTCCTTTTTCTGCGCGTCCCCGCCCATGCCACGCGCTCCTGGGCCACGCAGGCGGCCAAGGCGCTCCTCGGGCCAAAGCTTGCGGCCCTGGTGCACGCCAGCTTGCGGCGCCTGGAGTCCCATGCGGACCTGGCCCACGACGAAGCCGCCTTCCTTGCCAGCGCCGGCAGCATCTGGGACTGGTTTTCCCTGCCCTCGTGGATCTGGGAGCTGTGGGAGCAGGAACGCGGCCTGGATGCGGCCCGGGAGCTCGCCGCCATGAGCCTCACGCCTGCACCTGTGGGCGTGCGCCTGCGCGGCCAGGTCCCCCCGGACATTGCCCGGCGCCTGCGCCCCGTGGCCCGCTTTGACGGCCAAAAAGGCATGGCCCTCGAGACCTGGCCGCAGTGCTTGGAGGCCGCCGAAGCGCAGGGCATTGCGGTACGCATGAGCCTCGCCAGCCAAGAAGCCGTCCTTGGTCTGGAGCCCCTGTGCTGGCCGCAGCCCGTATGGGATGCCTGCGCCGGCCGAGGGGGCAAGGCGCTTCTCGTGCACGATTTGGGCAAGCAGGTGCTGGCCTCTGACCCCAATGCCTTCCGGCTGCGTGGGCTCCGCAACGACTGCCGGCGCCTTGGGGTAGACCTTCCCATCCTGCAGGCCGACGCCCGCAAACCGCCCCTGCGTATCCCGCCAGGCACCATCCTCGTGGATGCCCCCTGCAGCGGTCTCGGGGTCCTTGCCCGGCGGCCGGACATCCGCTGGAAACGCACCCCCGAGGACGTGGATGCCCTTGCCCGCCTCCAGACCGAAATCCTCGATACCGCCGGACGCATCCTTCCGCCGGGCGGCATGCTCGCCTACCTTACCTGCACCGTCAGTCGGCAGGAAAACGAAGGACAATTGGACCGACTCCGCGCCCAGCACCCGCAGCTGCGACTGCGGCACTGCTTCATGACCCCGCCGCAGTGGGGCGAAGTCTTCTTCGCGGCCCTACTCGAGCGTTCCTGAGGAGTCCTGCGTATGCGCCACTATACCCTGGCCCACCAGCACAGCCACCTGGGCGTGGCCTTTTTCACGCCCAAGCTCACGCCTCCTGTGGACCTCCCCACCATCCTGGAGATGGTACAGACCACGCCCACGGACGCCTTCCTGCGCGCCGAAGCGCGGCGTCTGCTCGCGCAGGCGGGAGAAGAGCGTGTGCGCACCCTCGCCGGCCATGCCGACCCCACCCTGGCGGCCTTGGCGCTGGAGACCGTGCTCCTGCATCCGGACGTGGAGCACCTCACCGACCTCCTCGAGCACCCGCGACTTGGCGAGCTCGCTGCAGCCACACCCCTCGTGTTTCTGCGCTCCCGCGCCCTGCCCGACGCCCAAATCCACCGCGCCTGGGGCCTCGCCTTGGGGGCGGCGGTGTTCGAGGCCGCCCCCTTGCCCGAAGGGCTGCCGCCCCTTCCCACCACCCCCAAATCCCTGCGCCCCACCGATGCCCGCACAATACGGACCGGGCTTTCCCTGCCGCCGGCCGCCCCCAGACCACCCCTGGCGCACGTGCGCTCCCGCGCCATGGAGGTCCTCTACGGCCTCGGCGTACTTGCCGGCCCGGAACTGCGCCACGGGGCCTCGCTGGCGCCGTGGGGGCTGACCCGCTGCTGGCGTCTGGACCGTACCGTGGAGCACGGGCGCCTCGCCTACCGCCTCTCCGGGACCATGACGAGCTATGGCCGTGGTCTGCACCTGGAGGCGGCCCGGGTATCCTTGGCCATGGAGATCGTGGAACGGATCTCGTCCTTTGCCGATATCCGCGACGGCCGCATCACGGGACGCATCCACGGCGGCGAAATCCGCACGGCACGGGCGTGCGAACTGGATGACCGCGCCGTGGATCTCAACCGGCTCTGCTTGGAGGCCCCGGCACCCGACGCCCCCATAGCCTGGATGACCGCCACCACGGCCCGGAAGGAGCCCATCTGGGTGCCGGTGCAATGCGTGTATCTCTTCGCCAACCTCGACGAGCCCAAACTCTTCGGCGCCTTGGGTTCCACCGGCCTGGCATCGGGCTCCAGCGTGGACGAAGCCTGCCTCGCCGGACTTTTGGAAGTGCTCGAGCGCGACGCCGAGACCGTCTCCCCCTGGGACGCCTCCCGCGCCTTCCGTCCCCAAAGCCGCGACCCCGAAGTCCAAAAACTGCTCGACGCCTACGCCGCCCAAGGCATTGATCTCGTACTGGAAGACATCACCACCGAATTCGGCGTGCCCTGCATGCGCGCCTGGGTTCCCCTGCCCCACGGCGGTTTCGTCAAGGCCACGGCCACGAACCTTTGTGCCAAGGCCGCGGCCCTGGCGGCCATCACCGAGGTCCCTTTTCCTTTCCCCCAAGGTCCGGCATCAGGACGGTGGCCGGAGGAGTTCCCGGAGCGCGTGCTCGAAGACCTCCCGGATCTGTCCACCGGCTCTGCCGCCGGCGACCGCATGCTCGTGGAGGCCCTGCTGGCGGACCAAGGCCTGTGCCCCATCTACGCCGACCTCACCCAACAGAGCGTGGGCATCCCCGTGGTGCGGACCATCGTCCCCGGCCTGGAAACCGCCACGGACCTGGATGAATTCTCCCGTATCAGCCCTCGCCTGGCGGCTGCGGCCGTACGGCGCATGGAGCGTTCATCGTGCTACTCCGCCACCAGCAGCACCTGAAAATCCCGCCTCGGCTTATGGCCGACCCCCACGGCGCCTTTGCCGCAATAGAGCACCCACGCCCAAGCCGGATCATACCCGCTGGAAGTGGATGACCATACGCCGTCCACCGCAGCTGCCAACGGAACCCCCAAAGCCGGAAAAGCCCGCGAGGTGTCCACCAGGGTCTCCAGTTCCCAAATGCTGGGAAGCCGCCACCCCGGCATGCCGCGGGCCCTATCCAGCGCCTCCTGCCAGGAGACCGCATCGGACTGCGCCACGAAAAGCCACCGCAACCCGGTCAGGGCGTCCTGAACCCCCTCCGGCCCGGGGACCCAACGCGGCTGTGGCCACGGCCGACCCAGACGCTGCCCCTCGTCCGGACTTTCGGCCGGCAGCCACGACCGCTCACGCACCGGCAGCACCAGACACCGATCCGAGCCGTGGCCGGGAAACATCCGCCCGCCTTCCAAGTGGACACGCCAAAAATCTCCCTCCCTCGTGGCAGCCGCCGTGGCGGTCCAGTGCCAATGGCCAAACACCCCGGCAAAGGGATGCCCCGGCGGGAGCGCCGGCCGGGCGTGGGCAAGGCTCACCAAAGAAAGGAGTTCCCGACGCCGGGGAAGCCGCCAATCGGTGCACCCCAAGAAACGAGAAGCGTTCTGCGCCGCGACCCAAGCACGGGCCTCCGCCCAGGTCATGGGCCACGCCCCGGCGGAAGCGTCCTGCGGCCAAGCAAGGCCCGTCAAAAGGTCCCACACCACGCTACCATCCACCCGAAACCGTGGCCGCGGCCAGGGACGCCCCGGCCGGAGGGCGCCGTCCTCCCCGCTTGCCGCGCACGAACGCCGGTGCCCCCGCGCATCGAAGCAGTCTTCCTGTCCGGACCATGGATACGCCGCCTGGAGGAACGTCTTCTTCTGAGGCATGAGGAACTCCTTGGGATTTTCCCTGCCCGTACCCAGCCCCCCTGCCCAGCACAAGCCGCAAGCGGACGCTCCATGGAAAGCACAGCCCGCATGCGCACCCCAGCGGCGGGATTTCCGCCCCGGTCCGTGTGGAGGCAGGCGAAGCGTTCCCACCAAACAGAGGAGTCCAAAAAACGGATACCTCAAGCCCCTTCAGCGCAGCCTCACGGCGACATGGACAACGCAGGGCCCCGCGTTTCCGGCCCGCGCACCCCGGAAATGCGCTTCCCAAGCCGCAGGCATACCAAAGCACAGCGCCGCCTCCCAGGGCGGCGCTGTATCTTCAAAGGCAAACGGGAGGAGGGCTTACGCCTTGGCTTTGGCGACCCACCCCTTGATCGCTTCCGCGTGGGCGGCAATCCATGCCCCCGTCACGTCCTGCAGGGCCTTGCCACTATCGAGCTCCACCATCATGGCCTGAATATCGTCGATGGGGAGCGTAAATTCACGCAAGAAGTTGAGAACTTCCGGAGCCCGCTTCTCAAGCCCTGGATGGGCGATGGCGTCGATATGGCCCGCCTCGCCATAGATCTTTTTGGGGTCTTCCAAGGGTTTCAAATCGAAACGCGCCCAGATGCCCAACGGCTTCCACGCCGTGACCACGATCCAGTCCTTGCGGGCAACAGCGCGCTTGAGCTGCGCCTGCATGGCCGCCGTGGAGCTGGTGACCAGATGCATGTGCTTGAGACCATATTCCTTGATGGCTTTTTCGGTGTTGATCATCAAGCCCGCGCCCGCTTCGATGCCGGTGATGGCGCCCTTGAACTTCTCGTGATGGGTTTCCAGCTCTGCAATGGAGTTGATGGGGACATAGGTGGGCACGGCAAGACCAAGCCACGTGCCCGTGGTGATCTGGCGCACGTTCACGACCTTGTCTTTGTACTTGTCCCAATAGGTCTTGTGGGTGGTCGGCAGCCATGCCGTGAGCATGGCGTCCGCACGGCCGCTGGCAACCGCCGCCCACATGGGGCCGGCATCCGTGCTGATGAGATCCACCTTGCGGCCCAAGTGCTGTTCGATAATCGCCCCAGCAATATGGGTGGTCAGATTGCTGGAGGGCCAGGCCTCCACATAGGTCAAACGGACGGGATCATCTGCGGCAAAAACGGGAAATCCCGTGCACAACGCAGCAGTGGTCATAGCCCCAATGGCGATGAATTGTCTTCGATGCATCATGAATGTCTCTCCTTGTTCCATTGGTTGATAGATTGGGTCATCCGGTCAAGCAAAATAGCCAAAACAACGACACATAGACCACCTACAAAACCCTTGCCGACATCGAGCTGCGTGATGCCCTGCAGGACCACGTTGCCCAATCCGCCGGCGCCAATCATGGCAGAGATGACCACCATGGAAAGGCCGAGCATGATCGACTGGTTCACCCCGGCCATGATGGACGGCATGGCCGTGGGGAGCTGCACCTTGACCAAGAGCTGCCACCACGTGGCGCCAAAAGATTGCGCGGCTTCCACCAATTCCTCGGGCACTTGGCGGATACCCAAGGCCGTCAAACGGATGAGCGGCGGCAAGGCAAAGATCGTGGTGGCAATGACTCCGGGCACGAGACCGAGGCCAAAAAAGATGACCGCGGGCACCAGATACACAAAGGCGGGCATAGTCTGCATCACGTCGAGGACAGGACGCAGGACGCTCTCCACTGGACGGCTCTTGGCGCTCAATATACCCAGGGGAAGCCCCATCAAAAGCACCAAAATCTCCGCCGCAAGGACCAGGGAGAGTGTTTGGATGAGATCGGTCCAGTATCCAAGATTCCACACCAGACCAAGCCCAATGATGGAAAAGAGCGCCAACGACCAGCTCGCCATGCGACGCCACCCTCCTGCAGCCACAAAGAACACGGAAGTGGCGATAATGAACGCCCATTCCGGGATCCATTGCAGTCCAGATTGCAACCCGCCGACGATATGCTGCACAAATGCCGTAATGGAATCAAAGGCCGTTGCATACCGGTAGGTAAACGAATCCACGGCCTGGGAAACCCATTGATCGATCGGTAACGGACTATTCCACATCACGCGGCGCTCCTTCAGGCTGAGTCGGGGTTTCGAGGGCGGGGGTGGTTTCCACGTCATTCCCATCGCTTCCGGCCTGGGCCAGGGCGGCAAGGAGCGAACTCTTGTCCACCACGCCGATGGCGCGCTGCCGGTCATCCACGATGACCACCGGAGAGCCCTCAGCGGTCATGCGCTGGAGCAAATCCGCCAAGGTCGTATCGATTGGAGCGCTGGGGAGCGGACGAAAACTTTCCGGGTCAATGGTCGCATGATCGCGCTGGGAGATGACGGAGGCGAGATCGATGTACCCCAGCAGGTGCCGGGCGCTGTCGAGCACCACCAAGCCGCCGAACCCGCTCCGCTCGATCTTCCGCAGCACGGCGCGCGGAGAGTCCTTCCGATTGGCCGTCACCCGCAAGGGCTGCATCACCTGCTGTGCGGTCAAGACCTTGGCGTGATCCGCTCCCTCCACAAATGCAGAGACGTACTCGTCGGCAGGTTGCGACAAAATCTCCTGGGGCGTTCCCACTTGGATGAGGCGACCACTGCGCAAAATGGCGATACGCGTGCCAATCTTGATTGCTTCGTCCAAATCATGGGATACAAAGACGATGGTCTTCCCGAGTTTATCCTGAATTTCCAGCAAATCATCCTGCATTTGGCTCCGAATGAGCGGATCCAAAGCGCTAAAAGCCTCATCCATCAAAAGAATTTCCGGATCTGCTGCGAGGGCACGGGCCAGGCCGACACGTTGCTGCATGCCTCCGGAAAGCTCAGATGGAAACTTTCCTTCGTATCCTAAAAGCCCGACAGTTTCGATAGCTTCTAGCGCCCGTTTTTGCCGTTCTTCTTTGGACGCACCTTGAATCTCAAGTCCAAACTCCACATTGCCCAGCACCGTACGATGCGGCAACAGTGCAAAACTCTGAAACACCATGCCGAACTTGGCGCGACGCAACTCGCGCAAGGCGCGGGCATTCATGGCGGTCACGTCCTCGCCATCCACGAACACCTGACCTCGGCTTGGCTCATGCAGACGATTGATGATACGCAGCAAGGTGGACTTCCCGCTTCCGGAAAGCCCCATAATGACAAAAATTTCACCAGGATAAATATCCAAAGAAATATCATGCACCCCGACGACGACTCCGGTCTCCTCCTGCACCTCCGCCTTCGACTTGCCGGCGTCGAGGAGCTCCATGGCCTCCTGGGCATGGCTTCCAAAAATCTTACTCACATTTCGAATGCAAATTCTTGGAGTAAGAACATCTTTGTCCGATTTTTCCATTAAAACTCCCTTTCATAACAAAAATATTTGTATTTAATATATACAAATATGCCGTTTATGCATTGTTTCAACTCGTTTCTCCAAGCCATGCCAAGAGGCATTATCCTCCATAATCGGGAAACGCAAAAAATCCTGTACAGACAAGGCATGACATCGATTTGGATATACGCATTTTGACAAAATTTCAAGCAGCGAATAGAGTAGATTTTCTGTCTGCCGCCCGAGGGCAGAAAAGCCGCTGTTTTTCCATGACTCTTCCCTCTCCTGGGAGGGTACGGACCGCATGGCCGAATACCATCAAGACGGACACGAGGCCCCGGCCTTCTCAGGGACGCTCCATGTAAAAGTCCTCGGGCCGAGGCGAAATCATCTCCACGTCTGGGAGGAACACCTATGGCACTAGGACCACTGGACACCGCTCAGCCGAAAAAAGCACAACCCGGCATCCATCTTATCGGCGATCTCTACGATTGCCTTGGAGATACCCGCTATTTTTATGACAAACAGGCCCTGCGCGCCCTCTGTCTGCATGCGGTGAAACGTTCCGGTCTTACAGCAGTCGGCGATCTCTTTCATCAATTTGGCGCAGACGGCGGGGTAACCGGGGCTGTCATCCTCGCAGAGTCCCACCTCGCCATCCATACCTGGCCGGAAAAGCGCTACGTGACCCTTGATGTGTATGTCTGTAATTATAGTCAAGACAATCGAGAAAAAGCACAGCAGCTCTTTCACCATATCGTGGAGACATTCGCCCCCAAATCACCACGGATTCAATGCGTGGACCGGGAGTAGGCATGAACAATCCCCCTGAATTCCTCGTAGAACTTGTAACACAAAGCCATGGCTATTTCATCCAGGCAGGCTCTCTCGTCATGCAGGGAAAAACCCAATTTCAAAAAATCGCCATCTTCGACACCCCTGCCTTGGGACGAGTGCTTTGCCTTGATGACGTCTTCATGACGTCCGAAAAAGATGAGTTCTTCTATCACGAAAACCTGATCCACCCCGCGGCCATCACCCACCCGGCCCCGCGCCAAGCCCTGGTGATCGGCGGCGGCGACGGCGGCGCGGCGGAAGAACTCCTCAAGCATGCAGGAATGGAACGCGTGGTGCTTGCAGAACTCGACAACGGCGTCATTGAGGCCTGTCGCCGCTATTTGCCAGCCATTCATGGTGGCGTCTTCGACGATCCACGCCTCCACCTGGCCATTGGAGACGGCCGCAAGCTCGTAGAAACCACCAAGGACTCCTTCGACCTCATCGCCCTGGATCTCACCGACCCCCGAGGCCCCTCTCAAGCCCTCTACACCCATGAGTTCTATTCCGCTTGCAGCAGACGACTGACGCCCCATGGGCTCCTCTCTCTCCACGTGGAGTCGCCCCTCTCCAGCCCCCAGGTCTACGCTCGTATCATCGCGACCCTCCGATCAGTTTTTCCCATCGTGCGCCCGTACTTGGTGTATATTCCCCTCTACGGAACCTGGTGGGGCATGGCGACGGCATCGCACCAGCAAGACCCTCTGACCCTCACTCCCGAGGAAGTGCGGCGGCGCATCCGCGATCGCGGTCTGACCGCGCTCCAGTTCTACAACGAAGCCACGCATCACGCCGTGTTTGCGCTTCCAGGTTTCGTCCAGAACATCCTTGCGTCCCCTGCGCCGCCCTTCTTCGATGCATCTCCCCCTCTGGAAGACGATCTGGACTTCACAGGCGCTTCGACGCTCCGCGTTATTGTCGAAAATCCATAGCCGCCAAAACACTCCGCGCCATCCCTGAGCATCAGGGATGGCGCGGGGCACTCTCAAAAAAAGAGGCACAGTCTAGGTGCTCTGCGGCCTGCGGGCCCGTGCCAGAAGCATATAAATGCACGGCACGAAGAAGAGCGAACAGATGGTGCCGATGACCATACCGCCCACCAGCACGATGCCGATGGAAAACCGCGCCGCAGCGCCGGCGCCGCTGGCCACCACCAAAGGCAAAAACCCCGCCACCGTGGAAGCCGAAGTCATGACAATGGGGCGCAGGCGGGTGCGCGCCGCCTCCAGGATGGCCTCCAGCTTGCCCTTGCCCTCGTCCTGGAGCTGGTTGGCGAACTCCACCAGGAGGATGCCGTTTTTGGCCACCAACCCCACCAAGGTGACCAAGCCCACCTGGGAGTAGATGTTGAGGGTGGTGGTGAAATGATCGGTCCAGAAGGGGACCGACGGATCCGGGATCTTGAGAAAGGCAAAGATCAACGCGCCGAAAAGCCCGAGCGGCGCAGATCCCGCCAAGATGATGAGCGGGTCCCGGAAACTTTCATACTGTGCAGCCAGGACCAAAAAGGCGCAGATCACCGCCAAGGCCATGGCGGGCACGAAGCGGTTGCCTTCGGTGCGCAGCTGCCGGGAATCGCCTTTGTAGTCGACGGTGTACCCTTTGGGCAGTATTTGCGCAGCTTCATTTTCCAAGAACGTGAGCGCCTCATCCAGCGGCCGCATGGGGTATCCGCTCAACTTGACGGCATTGAGCTGCTGGAAACGGTTGAGGGAACGCGGCCCGGCGCTATATTCCACATGCGCCACCGCGGACAGCGGCACGAGCCCCTGCGGAGTGCGCAAATGGATGCGGCCCAGCTGCTCCGGGGTCAGGCGGTCCACCCGCTGCACCTGAGGGATGACCTTGTAGCTGCGGCCCTGCATGCTGAACCGGTTGACATAGTTGCCCCCGGTCATGACCGCCACGTCTGAGGCCACCTGGGCCAAAGAGAGGCCAAGGGCGGCGATTTTGTCCCGGTCGAGGACCAACCGGGCCGTGGGCTGATCCATCTTGACGTCGATGAGCGGCGGAAAGGCAAAAAGCCCACTGGCGGTCGCCCGCTGCTGAAGCTCCGTGGCCAGCTCCAGCACCCGGTCCTGCTCCTCGGTGGACGCGATGATGAACTCCACCGGAAAGTCACCGCCGCCCGGAAGCGGTGGCGGCGAGACCGCAAACATCTGAATGCCCGGGATGGCGGAAAGTCCCTGCTGCACCTGAGGCAGGATCTCAAACACCGTACGCTGCCGTTCCTCCCACGGCCGCAGCACCAAGCCACTGAAGCCGCTGCTGGGGAAGGTCACCTGAAAGGTGACCTGCGTCTCGGGCACGGAGAAAAACACCTCATTCACCGCCGTGGCAAAACGGCTGGTTTGATCCAGCGAGGCATCCGCCGGGGCATCGAGGATGCCAAAAATCACCCCCTGGTCTTCGGCCGGGGCCAATTCCTTGGGCGCCAGCACAAAGAGGGGGACGCACGCCACGGAAAGGGCCAGCCACAGCACGTACATGCCGGGCCGCCGATCCATCACCCGGGAAAGGACCCGGGTGTAGGCGGCCTCAAAGCGGGCAAAGCCCTGGGAGATGCGCCGGGAAAAGGGGCGGTCCAAATGACCGCCGGAGAGCAGCCAGGAGCTCATCACCGGCGACAAGGTGATGGCCGTCACCGTGGACACACACACCGCGCCGCTCAAGGTCAAGGCGAACTCCCGAAAGAGCGATCCCGTCAAGCCTCCTTGCAAGCCGATGGGCGCGTACACCGCCACCAGCACCACCGTGGTGGCCACCAAGGCCCCGGCCAGTTCGCGGCCCGCGGCCAACGCCGCCTCGCGTGCGGATTTTCCCAGGCGCACGTGGCGCTCCACGTCCTCCACCACCACGATGGCGTCGTCCACCACCAGACCCACGCAGAGCACCAAGGCAAGCAAGGTCAACAGGTTGATGGTAAAGCCCATGAGGCTCATCAAAAAGGCCGCGCCCACCAGAGAAAGGGGGATGGTCACCGCCGGCACCAAGGCGGAACGCAACCGCCCCAAAAAGAGGTAGACGACCACCACGACGATGCCCAAAGTCTGGGCCAGGGCCACCAAAACCTCATGCAAGGCGTTGCGGATATAGTCCGTGGCGTCGTAGGCGATACGTCCGTGCATCCCCTGGGGCAGCGATTTCTCGATGTCAGCCATCTCCCGGCGCACCGCGTCGATGACGTCCAGGGAATTGGCCGTGGGCAAAGGCCAGATGCCCATGAACACCGCCTCCTGGCCGGAAAAACGCACTTCGGCGTCGTAGTCCTCGGCGCCCAAAACCACCTGGGCGATGTCCCGCAGCCGCACCAACCGGTCGCCCGCGTCCCGCACCACCAGTTCCTCGAACTCGCGCACGCTCTGCAGATCCGTGGTGGCGGCGAGATTCACCTGCACCAGATTGCCTTTGGTCTGTCCCACGGCCGCCAGGGCGTTGCGGCTCTCGAGGGCGGCGCGCACGTCCGTGGGGCTCACCCCCAAGGCCGCCATGCGATCGGGGTCGAGCCAGATGCGCATGGCAAAGATGCGCGGGCCCAAGATTTCCGCCCGCTGCACCCCAGGCAGGGCCGAGAGCCGGGGCTGCACCACCCGCACCAGATAGTCCGTCACCTGGTTGCGCTCCAAGGTCTCGGACGTGAAGCTCAAATAGGCGGAGGCGAATTGGGTGTCCGCGCTCTCCACGCTTAAGACCGGCACCTCGGCCTCGGGCGGAAGATCGCCGCGCACCTGGTCCACCTTGGAACTGATGTCCGAAAGGGCCTTGATGGGGTCGTAGTTGAGCTTGAGACGCGCCTGGATGAGGGAAAGATTTTGGCTGCTCTGGGACTCGATGTAGTCGATGCCGTCCGCCGCGGCGATGGCCCGCTCCAACACCGTGGTGACAAACCCGCGCACCAGCTCCGGGCTTGCGCCCACGTACACGGTGCGCACCGTGACCACGGCGTTTTCGCTGCGGGGATACTGGCGTACCGACAGGCCGCTGATGGCCTGAACCCCGGCGATGACGATGAGGATATTCACCACCAGGGCAAGGACGGGCCGGCGGATGAAGGTATCGGTGATACGCATGAGCTTACTCGTTGGCCGGCTGGGGCTGGAGTTCGAAAGGAAGTGTGAAGGCGTCGGTCACCACCACAGGCTGCCCGGAACGCAGACGAAACACACCGCTGGACACGACGGGTTGCCCAGCGTTCAGGCCCGAGAGCACCGCGACGAAATCGCCCCGCCGCTCCCCCAAGCGCACGAAGACCTGCCGGGCCACCGTTTTTTGGGTGGCGTTGTCCACCACGAACACCGAATCGCCATAGGGGGCGGTGAGCACCGCCGTGGCCGGAATAGCGAGAAGCGCGCGGCGTTCATCCTGGCGCACCGTCACACGCACGAACATGCCCGGACGCAGCCCCCCGGCCGCGCCATCCAGACGGGCCAAAGCGCGCACCATGCGCGTGGCAGGATCGGCCTGGGGCTCGATGCTCTGCAGCCGGCCTGGGTGACGCTCGCCGCCGGCCTCCACCTCCACCGGCAGGCCCACGGAGAGCCGTGCGGCCTGCTCCTGCGGCACGGAAAACTCCACCTGCACCGGCTCCACCTGCTGGATGTCCACGATGGCATCCCCTGCCGCCAGGCTCTGCCCCAGACTCACACGGCGAATGCCAAGCATCCCGTCAAAAGGCGCGCGAATGGTCTTCTTGGCCACCAGGGCGGCCAACGCCTCGGCCTGGGCACGAGCCTGGCGGGCCGCGGCCTCCAAGCGGTCAAGTTCCGCTTGGGCGAGCACCGCTTCCGCCGCCAGACGGCGGCCGCGGGCAAGTTCCAAGGCGGCCAAATCCGCCGCGGCCTGGGCGGCTTGGTACTGCGCCCGTTCCTCACGGGCGTCCTGCACCACGAGTACCTGACCGGCGCGCACCCGGTCGCCGGAATCGAACGCCAAGCGCTCCACCCGGCCAGGCACCTCGGCCCGCACCGTCGTCCCCTGGAGGGCCGTCACCGTGCCCACGGCCTGCACCTCCTCAGGCCACGGCATCTCCTGGACCAAGGCCACCGAAACCGAAGCCGGCGGCACCTGCGCCTGCGCGCTTTGTTGCACCATGGCCTGAATCTGTGTCCATTTGACCCACGCCAAGGCACCGAGCACCACAACAATGACCGCCACAGCCCCGACAATCGCTCTCCAATGCTGCATATCCTCTCCCGAAAACGCGGTCTGCCCGCGCAATATGTATCTCGTGCACTCCAGAAGCACTGCAAACAGCAGCTCCACTCCTTTGAAGGAGCATCGCCTATCTGGCAAGTCCTCAAAACACGCACCGCGAGACAATGCAGCGCGGGCCTTTCGACCTCCCCTACCCCTGCGGGGACAGGAAAATCAGCACCCCCCAGCGGGGATCTCCATGGAGCGCAAGAAACTGCCCGCCGGCATCCGGACTTTCGCCAAAGGGCGCGGGATTCGCACGGCGCCGCCCTCGAGCTTCGGGGAGCGGCCCCTGCCCCGCCTCCCGAGTGAGCGGCACTTCGTTTCCCAAATCCCGCAAAGTCCTTGGCAACGCCTGCCCCTTGCGCTAGGGAAGCGACGTATGCTCCCGATATTTCCGTCCACCTTTTCGAAGCCTCGAGGGCACACACTGCTCATCGCCGATGACGGGCCCGTCAACCTGCTGTTCATGCGGGAAATCTTTCAACGCGACTACCAGGTCCTCACCGCCGCCACCGGCGAAGAGGCCCTGTGTCTTGCCGAAGAACACCAGCCGGACCTCATCATCCTCGACGTGCTCATGCCGGGGCTTTCCGGATATGAAGTGTGCAGACGTCTCAAGGCCAACCCCGCCACCCAGCATATCCCCGTCATCTTCGTCACGGCGCTAGAAAGCGCGGAGGACGAAGAAACAGGTTTGGAACTCGGGGCCGTAGACTACCTCACCAAACCGCTGCGGGCCGGAATCCTGCGGGCCCGGGTGCGCAACTTCCTCACCATGATCCGGCAGCAAGAGCTCTTACAGGAACTGGCCTTGCTCGACCCGCTCACGGAAATCCCCAACCGCCGCGCCCTGGACCGCGCCCTGGAGCAGGAGTGGGGGCGTTGCCAGCGCATCCACGAACCCCTGTCGCTGGCCATGGTGGATATCGACCACTTCAAATCCTTCAACGACACCTACGGCCACGGCACCGGCGACCGGGCCCTGCGTCAGGTGGCCCAAGCATTGGTCACCGCCGCCAAGCGGCCGGGCGATCTCGTGGCCCGCTACGGCGGCGAGGAGTTCGTCATCCTGCTGCCGCACGCCTCCCGCAACGGGGCGCGCAAGCTGTGCCGCGCGGCGCGGCACCATATCAAAGCCTTGGCCATCCCCCACCAAGGTTCAGACTTCGGCGTACTGACGGTCAGCATCGGCGGAGTCACCCTCTGGCCCCACCGCGACGGCTCCCCGCCAGAAGTCTTGCAGCGGGCCGACGCCCAGCTCTACCGAGCCAAAAACGCCGGCCGCAACCGCGTGTTTTGGGAAAAGGATACTGGCGGGCTCTAACCCCGAGCGCCGCCTGGCCCAGAAACACGAAAACCGCCTTGCGGCGGTTTTCGTGCGGCATTCAAGGGATTTTTGAAACGTCGCTGGTTTTGGTTGGTGGAGCTGATCAGGATCGAACTGACGACCTCTTGAATGCCATTCAAGCGCTCTCCCAGCTGAGCTACAGCCCCACGCGACGTGCGAAGGCGCTTTTGGAGAAAAGCGCGGCCGTTGTCAACACCTAATTTTCACTTTTTTTCCCTGCTGGCGAGAACCCGGCGCTCCTGCTACATAGCCCGTCATGCAACGACCATCGCTTTCCGTCCACCTCCGCCAGGCCCAGGTGCGCCTCGGAGGGCGTGCCATCTTGCGATCCATTGATCTCGACCTCACTGCCCACGCCTTCATCCACGGAGACAACGGAGCCGGCAAGACCACGCTCCTGCGCTTGCTCGCCGCAGAGATCTGGCCCCAGGACCTCCCCGGCAGGCCTCCCGCACGCCTCTATTCCATCAACGGACAGCACTCGGCATCCCCTCTGGCCGCCCGGCCCTGGATCCGTCTCGTCGCCCCGCACCAGGCCGCCTGGTTCCAGGAACACCACCCACGCCTTCCCGTCCACGACCTTCTCGCCGCCGGAGCCATGGGGACGCCGCTCCTTTACGGCCCTGTGCCGGAGCACGTCCATGCAGACGTCGGTACGGTGGCGGAAAAGCTCGCCCTCGCCCCGCTGCTCTCCCGGCCCATCCACACCCTCTCCAGCGGAGAGATGCAGCGCGCCCTTCTCGGCCGGGCCATCCTGGGGCGGCCGTCCCTTCTTTTGGTGGACGAATGGCAGCTGGCTCTGGATCCTCCAGGGATGCGCCTGGTTCGCCGCATCCTGGAAGACGAGGCCGCCCAGGGCGCCTGGGTGGTCCTCACCTCCCACGCCGAGGACGCACTCCCGGACATCCCCATGCAGCATTTCAGCATACGCTGCGGCGAGCTTCGGCCAATCCCGACGACTCGCTTCCGTCCCCAACGGGGCCATCTGGCTGCACGGCCAACCCCGCAACCAGGGCCGGTGCGCGTCGCCATGCGCCAGGTTGCCGTCACGGCCGGGGGCAACACCCTGCTTGAGCCCCTCTCCTGGCAGGGCAACGCCGGAGAGACCTGGGTGGTGGCGGGGAAAAACGGCGCCGGCAAGTCCACCTTTTTGCAGCTCGTCTCCGGCTGGCGGCACCCGGCGCCGGGCGGCGAAATCCTGCGCCTGGAGCCGGCCCTGAGCGTGCTTCTGGCCAAAGAACGCATGGGTGTCCTGGCCCCCTGGCTCACCGGTGCCATGGAGCCTGCGACCACCGTGCTCGAAGCCATCCTCTCCGGCTTTTCCGGATCCCTGGGCCGCCCGCGGCCCCTGCCTCCAGGGGCGCATGCCGCTGCCCACACCCTGGCGCAGTCCTTCGGCATCGAGGCGTGGCTGCCGCTGCCGGTGGGGAGTCTCTCCCTGGGGCAGATGCGCCTGGTACACCTGGCGCGCGCCGTCGTGCATCAGCCCTTGGTGCTGGTGCTCGACGAGCCCTTCGCCGGCCTGGACGCCCCCTGGCAGCACCGCTTGGCGGCGCTCCTTGCCTCCCTGGCCACGGACGAGCGCCTCGTGGTGGTGGCCACCCACCACCCCCACCACGTGGCGGCCATCGCCACCCACGCCATGGTGCTCGACGGCGGCCGCGTCTCGGCCATGGGCCCTTGGGTCGAAGTGACCAAAGGCCCCTCATGGCGCCATCTCATGGGAGAGAGCACGTGAAGATCGCCGCCATCGACCTTGGTCTGGCCGAGGCCCTCTCCCATCTCGGCCATGAAGTGCTTCCCCTGCACCCGCCCGACGGGGTCCACCGTCTTGCTCCGCTCTTGGGCGGCTTTACGCCGGACCTCATCATCCAGCAGGAACGCCTGGGCCCCCGCGCCTTTCTGGCGGATCTCTCCCACTTTTCCTGCCCCAAGGTCTTCTGGTCCATCGACACCCACTTGAACGCCTTTTGGCACACCACCTACGGCCGCCTCTTCGATGCCGTCCTGACGACGCAAAAAAGCTGGGTCGAGCACCTCCAGCGCGCGCACCCCCACGTGCGCTGGCTCCCTTGGCCCGGCACCCCGCGGCCCTACGTGGCGTGGGAAAAACGCACGACCCCGGCCCTTTTCGTGGGCCGCGTGGGCCCCAGCCGGCCGGTGCGCGGATGGTTTGTGGAGCTTTGTACGCGCATTCCCGGCTTTCGCCTGGAAACCGACCTCCCCTTCGAGGCCATGCTCGACGCCTATGCCCACGCCTGCATCGCCCCCAACGAGGCCATCCTCGGCGAGATCAACTTCCGCCTGCTGGAGGCCGCCTCCTGCGGCTGCGCCGTGCTCACCCCCCGCGTGCCCGGGGTGGAAGAGCTCTTCGTCCCCGGCGAAGAAGTGCTGCTCTACGAACATGGCGGCGATTTTCTGGAAATGCTGCGCGACCTTGCCGCCTCGCCCGCCAAGGCCCGCCTCTTGGGGCTCCGTGCCTATGCCCGGGTACAGGCCGAGCACCTGCCCGAACACCGGGCGCGCCAACTCCTGGACTGCCTGCCTGGCCAGTCCCACGCCGCCCAAGGCGCCGAGGCCGACGCCGCCTTCTGGTGCACCATCGCCGTGCTCCGGGAGGCCGAACGCCTGGAGATCCCTCCGGAGCGCCTGCGCCGCCACCTTTTGCCCTATGCCGACCAGCCGGAGGCCGCCGCGGCCCTCCTTCGCCTGGAGGTGGAGGCCGCCCCAGACGCCGCCCGGGCCACGGTGGAACGCCTCGCCCTCACCCCGCCCCAGGACCCCGTCCTCTGCGGCCTCGCCGCCCTGGCGGCCCTGCGCCTTAAGCAATGGGAGGCAGCCGCAAAGCTGCACGCCGCAGCGCACGTGCCGGCGCCGCACAAGCCCACCCAGGCCGTGACCCTGCTCGCCTGGGCGACGTACTGGGAGGCGCACGGACGCCCCTGCCGGCCGGGGTTCGTCTTCGCTCCCAAGCGCCACCTGCCGGCCTCGGCCCTGGAGGCCATCATCCTCGCCCACGAACTCTTCCCCGAAGACCCCGAGCCTCCCCGGCGCCTGGCCGAACTCCTCGCCCCATGGCGCGGCTACGAGGCCCTGCGCCTGGGGGCCCTTTCCTTCCTGGGTCTGCGCGCCCCCGACGACTGGCGCCTGGCCCTCGACATCGCCGGCACCAATGCCCGCGCCTTCCGCCTGCAGGAGGCCGCGGAAGAACTCGCCCTGGCCGCGGACACCGCCCGCCGACACGGTGCGCTGGAAGAATTCATGCGCGCGCTCAACGCCGCCGACCCATCCGGCGCCCTGGCCCGCCTCCTTCCCTGTACAAAAGAGGCGGCTGCGGCTACAGAGCCGGCCTAGGAAATACCCATGCTCGAGCTGCTGACCATCCGCAATCTTGCCCTCATCGAACACGCCACCCTGGAGTTCGCTCCAGGCATCAATGTCTTCACCGGCGAGTCCGGGGCGGGAAAGTCGCTGGTCCTGCGCGCCCTCGGCCTCATCCTCGGCGGCCGCGGCGGGGCGGAACTCGTGCGCCCCGGAGCGGACCGCGCCGTGGTGGAAGCCTTGTTCGTGGCCGAGGACGGCAGCGAGACCATCCTGCGCCGGGAGATCACCGCCGCCGGCCGCAGCCGCTCTCAAATCAACGGGCAACTCTCCCCACAGGCGGAGGTGGCGGCCCTGGCCCAAGACCTGATACTCATCACCGGCCAGCACGGCCAACAGCGCCTGCTCGCCCCCCAGGAGCACGTACGCCTGGTGGACGCCTTTCTGGACGACCCGACAGTCCTCAGCCAGCAGCACGCCGCCCTGGAGGCCCTGCGCCAGGCGGAGGCCGCCCTGGCCGAGGTGGACGGCCGCGTGGCCGACCTCCAAGAACGGCGGGACTTTTTGGAATACCAGCTGGGGGAGATCCGCAAGGTGGCCCCCCGGGCGGGCGAAGAGGAAGAACTTTTGGCCCTGCGGGAAAACGCCCGCTCCACGGCCAAGCTGCAGGACCTCTCCCGCGAAGCGCACGAGATCCTGCGCAGCGAAAGCGGGCTCTTGGCGCAAATGGGGGCCCTGGAACGGGTGCTCCATGGTATCGATGCCGTACGCCCCCAGCTGCCCGCCATCGAAGAGAGCTTGAGCGGCCTTGCCGCGACGCGCGAGCACCTGACGCACCTGGAGCGTACCCTGGGGCAAATGGTCCGCGACGCGGACACCGTGGATTTGGATCAGGTGGAGCGCCGCCTCTTCGAGCTCCAATCCCTCTCCCGCCGCCTGCGCCGCCCCATCGAGGAACTGGTCCGCCTGGAAGAAGAGATCAGCGCCAACCTCTCGTACCTGGATGCCGCAGACCTCGAACGTCGGCGCCTGGTCCGGGAAAAAGCGGCCGCCCAAGAAGCCGCCCGCCGCGCAACCCACGCCCTCGACGAGGCGCGCGCCCATGCGGCAGACCGCCTCACCCGCGCCTTGGTGGAAGAACTCACCTCCCTGGGCTTCCCGGAACAGGTGGCCGTGTTCGCGGAGTTTTCGCCGGTGCGCGTCGCCGACGGGGTGCAAGAACTGCGGCCGCGCTTTTTGTGGGCCCCCAACCCGGGGCTGCCGCCCCAGCCACTCGACCGTATCGCCTCCGGCGGGGAGCTTTCCCGTTTTCTCTTGGCCGTCACCGGGCTTTTGGCCGCCCACACGCTCCCCACCCTCGTGTTCGACGAGATCGATGCCGGCATCGGCGGCGCCACCCTCCTGCAGGTGGCCGCACGCATCCGCCGCCTGGCCGAGCGCCAGCAGATCCTCTTGGTCACCCATTGGCCGCAGCTGGCCCAACACGCCACCCGCCATTTTTCCATCCAGAAGATCGTGGAAAACGGCGTCACCCAAAGCATCTGCCGCCTTTTGGACGACGCCCAGCGCCGTGCGGAGCTCGCCCGCATGGCCGGAGAGGAGCCGCTATGAATACCATCCAGCTCACGATCCAGGCCGTCACCCCTGGGCCCGACCCCAGTATCGTGGACCTCGCCCTCGCGCCGGCGCCCTGGAAACCCAAACCCGGCCAATTCGTCATGCTCCGGCCCGCGAATTTCGGCCAGGAGCTCACCTGGGGTCGGCCCTTTTCCATCTACCGCTGTGACGAGGCCGGTCTGCGGGTGGTGTTCCAGGTCATCGGTCGAGGGACCGAACGCCTGGCAGCCCTGCGGCCCGGCGACGCGGTCACCGTCTGGGGACCGCTGGGAAGGGGGTTTCAGACCAAGCCCGAGACCCCGACCCTGTTTCTGGCCGGGGGCATCGGGCTCGCCGCCTTTGGGCTCTTTGCCGAGGAGCCGTTTCGGCTCCCCCACGCCCAGCTCCTCTTTGGCCACCGCCTGCCGCTGACTGCCTACCCCATCTACCACGAGATGGCGCAGCGCATCCCCTGCGAGGCCATGCGCCAGACCTCCAGCGCAGACATCGAGGCCTTTTCGGAAGAGCTTTCCCGCCGCATCAAGGCCCTGGGCCCCGAAGGCCTGGTGCTGTGCTGCGGCCCCACCCCCATGCTGCGGGCCGTGGCCCGGCTGTGCCTGGAGCATGGGGTGCCCGGCCAGGTGTCCCTGGAAAACCGCATGGGCTGCGGGGTCGGCGTGTGCCTGGGCTGTGTGGCGACCACGGCATCGGGCGAGCGCGTCCAAACCTGCGTGCACGGACCGGTGTTCGACGTGCGCGCCCTCACCTGGGACTAACGGGAGGCCCTATGGATACCACCGTCCACCTGCCAGGACTCACCCTCAAAAACCCCATCATCCCGGCTTCGGGCACCTTCGGCTACGGCCTGGAGTTCGCCCGCTACGGCGATTTGCGCCGCCTGGGAGCCATCTGCGTCAAGGGGCTCTCCCTGAAGCCCCGGGAAGGCAACCCCATGCCGCGCATCGCCGAGACCCCCTGCGGCATGCTCAACAGCATCGGCCTGCAAAACGTGGGGGTCGACGTCTTTTTGCAAAAAAAGCTCCCCTTCCTACCGCCGGAAGTGCCCATCATCGCCAATCTCTACGCCCAAAGCCCGGAGGAATTCGCCGAGCTCGCCGGCATCCTGGGGGCGAAGGAGCGCATCGCGGCCCTGGAAGTCAACGTCTCCTGCCCCAACGTACGCCTGGGCGGCGTGCAGTTCGGCCAAGACCCCGAGGCCCTGCACACCGTGACCCGCGCCGTGGTGGCCGCGGCCCAGGGCAAGCCCGTCATCGTCAAGCTGAGCCCCAATGTGACGGACATCACGGCCATGGCCCGGGCCGCCGAGGCCGCAGGCGCCACCATGCTCTCCCTCATCAACACCCTCACCGGCATGGCCGTGGACATCCGCACCCGCGCCCCCCGTCTGGCCACCGGCACCGGCGGTCTGTCTGGCCCGGCCATCAAGCCCGTGGCCCTGCGCATGGTCCACGCCGTCTGCCGGGCGGTCAGCATCCCGGTCATCGGCATGGGCGGCATCGTGAGCGCCGAGGACGTGCTCGAGTTCATCCTGGTGGGAGCCAGCGCCGTGCAGGTGGGCACGGCATCGTTCATGCGGCCGGACCGGGTGTTTTCCTTGGTGGACGAGGTCCAGGCCCTGGCCGAAGACCTTGGAATCAGCGCATGGGAAGAATTCCGAGGCACCCTCAAGGAGACCCCCCGATGATCCGCCGCTTTTGCGACATCTGTGGGACGGAAATCCAGGGGCTCACGGACGGCATCTTCGAGGAGCGCTACACCCTCGCCATCGCCGATCCCGCCAACCTCGCCCGCCTCGGCGGCCAGAAAGGTGAACTGGCCCCGGCCTTGGAGATGCGCCTCACCGGGGTCCACAACACCGATATCTGCCGCCGCTGCCTGAAAGACATCCTGATGCGGGAGTTCGAGACGCACGCCAAGGAGAAGATCTAAACAGTGACAGCGTCGCGGACGCAAGGTTTTCAACGACGAAGGGTTCGGCGTACCGAAGGGCATGCTGTTCTAGCGCTGGAGATGCAGTTGGAATATTTTTGGAGCATGGGACGTACAAAGAGGAACTATGCAGGCAGATTATCTGGATGCACACGAGCGGCACTGGCAAGATGCCGAACTACTTTTTCAAGCCCAGCGTTGGGCTAATGCCGACCACCTGTACGGCATGGCGGCCGAATGCGGGCTGAAACGGCTGATGTTGGCCTTCGGCATGCCTTTTGACACAAACAAAAACCGACCAGCACACCAAATGGACCGGGTACATGCCGAAAGCATCTGGGTACGCTTCGAAAGTTATCGTAGCGGCCACCATCAGGGGGCCGGTTATGCGCTGACCACACCTAATCCCTTTGAAAATTGGAAAGTAGAGCAGCGTTACGCCCATCGGTCCAACTTCAATCAGCCCCTTGTCGAGGCGCACCGATCGGGGGCGGAAACAGTCGCTCGGCTGATCCAGAAAGCGCGCTGGGAGGGGCTGGTATGACGACCTTTGACCAAATTCTGCCTGCTACTGCAGAAATCCTCAATGAAGGCTCTCATCGTGAGACAGTTGAGCAGTTGGCGTGGCTGGTCATCAACCGTGATCTCAACGGGCGGGTGCGGTTGATCGCGCCGGAAGAGGCCGAACGCAACGAAGCAACGCGTCAGGTGCTCGTAACCCTCTATCACGCCCTTGCCGAGCGCATCGCTCCGCACGACTATCCTGTTGCCTCGGGCATCTTGTTTGAGGCGGACCGCGAAGCGGTGTGCATGGGAGCAACCCATTTTCCGCTGCCAGGCATTGACCGTATTTGGGTGATCGATCGTCTGGCCACAGAAGGCAATTGGGCCAAGATCGCCCCGGAATCCCCAGGCGCGCCGCGCGTCGTCTTCTTCTCCATCAAGGGTGGGGTGGGTCGCTCGACGGCGCTTGCGGCAACTGCCTGGAGCCTGGCGCAGCAGGGCCGCACGGTGCTCGTGATCGATATGGACCTCGAATCGCCTGGACTATCGAATGCCCTGTTGCCGCCTGATCGTCTGCTGTCCTATGGCGTCACCGACTGGTTGGTGGAGGACCTGGTCGACAACGGCGAGACGGTTTTCCCTGATCTGTACGCCGAAGCGGGTTTCAACACGCAAGCGCCACTCTATGTCGTGCCGGCGCACGGCGCAGAACCGGGCGAATACATCGCCAAACTGGGTCGGGTTTGGATGCCAAAGATCGGCAGGACAGGCACGCCCGAACCTTGGTCAGCACGCTTATGCCGCCTTTTGGACGCACTGGAAAACGCGTTACGTCCTGATGTGATCCTGATCGACTCGCGCGCGGGGATCGACGAGGTGGCCTCGGCGTGTGTCACCGACCTGGGGGCGGCGGCGGTTTTGTTGTTTGCGATTGCCGGGCGACAAACGTGGTCCGGATACCGCGTCCTGTTCGACCATTGGCAACGTTGGGGGAGCGTTCGCGAGATTCGCGAACGGCTGCAATTGGTGGCCGGGTTGGTGCCAGACGATGGAGGAAGAGCTGCCTATCTGGAGCAACTCCGGGAGGATGCCTGGGCGCTCTTTTCCACCACCTACGATGAGGCCGGTCCGGACGATACCGAGGTTTGGAATTACGCGCCGGAAGACGAGACGGCGCCGCACTATCCGCTCGCCATTCGTTGGAACCGCGGCTGGTTTGGGTTGTCGAGCCTCCACCCGCGCCTTGGCGACGCCGATGATGTCCGCGCTGTGTTCGGTCCGCTGTTGGAACATATCGAACGCCTTCTCGTTCGGGAGACTGCCACATGACGATATCCGTTCAAGAGATCCGGGCAGCAATCAGCGCTGTGCCGTTTGAAAACGATCAGCGTGAGACCCCGCGCGCAGAGACCTTATATCTCCCTCCGGCGCATCGCAAGGCGCTCGGCAGAGAATCGGTCCTGGTCGTCGGCGCACGAGGGGTGGGCAAGTCTTTTTGGACCGCCGCCCTGCGGGATGAACAACTCCGGTCGTTGATCGGACGGCAGGCGCCTGATCTGGCGCAGACCAAGATCGCGATTGGTTACGCAGCGACCCCAAACAATGAGGATTTTCCTGACAAAGACGTCATTGCCGACCTGCTTAAAAAGGGTTTTGAACCCTATGCGATCTGGCGTGCCGTCATTTTTTGTCATCTGGCGCGCTGGGTCGGCAAAAAGGCGATTCCTGAAACCTGGATCGAGCGCGTACGGTATGTCGTCGATAACCCTGAAGGGGTTGCCCGCGTTGCGGAAGCGGCCGACCGTCAATTTCTCGAAAACGGGCAGTATGGGCTGATCCTCTTCGATGCGCTGGATCGTGTCTCTGACAACTGGCAAAGCATGGATCAGATCGTCTCGGCGCTGCTGCGTGCCTCCTTGTGGGTGCGCGACTTCCGGCGACTGCGCACCAAGGTTTTCGTTCGCCCCGACCAGATCGAGCGTCAGGTAACCGCATTCCCCGACGCGTCGAAGCTGCTCGCCACCCGGGTCGAGCTCACCTGGGAGCGGCACGATCTGCATGCGATGCTCTGGCAAAGATTGATCAATGTGCCGGAGCGTCATGGGGAAGTATTGCGCACCATCGTGCGTAGCGTGCTTCCTCATGGCGCAGAATTCCATGCAGAAAATAGCGTCTGGCGATTGCCTGTCGAGTTGCAGACTGAAACGGCTTTGCGTCAGCTTTTCGAGAAAATTGCCGGTGACAAGATGGGCAAAGACGCCCGCCGCGGTGTTCCCTATGTCTGGAGCGTGAGCCACCTGGCCGACGGGCATGGCCAAACCTCTCCGCGTTCGTTTCTTGCCGCGATCAAAAGTGCAGCGGACGATAGCCTTACTCGTTATCCCGACTACCCACTTGCTCTTCATTACGAAAGCATCAAACGGGGTATCCAATCGGCCTCCCGCATCCGGGTCGATGAGATTGCCGAAGATTACCCCTGGATCAAGGATCTGCTCGCCCCACTGAAAGGGCAGAATGTCCCTTGTGAATTCGCAACCATACGCAAACTTTGGGCCGAGCGTTATCCAGGTGGTCCCACAATTTTGACCAGCCAGGGTATGTTGCCTGCGCACGCTGAACAGGGTTGGGAGGGGGCGCGGGAAGACTTGATGCGGATCGGGGTGTTCACCGCCCGTAAAGATGGGCGGATCGATATGCCGGATCTTTTTCGGGTCGGATTTGGGCTTGGGCGCCGTGGAGGTGTCAAACCAAACCGTTGAGCCACAGCGAAAAGCATGCACCGGCTCTCGCCGAAAAGTTGATGGCGGCTTTTTGTTGCCCCCCCGATGATCCGCCGCTTTTGCGACATCTGTGGGACGGAAATCCAGGGGCTCACGGACGGCATCTTCGAGGAGCGCTACACCCTCGCCATCGCCGATCCCGCCAACCTCGCCCGCCTCGGCGGCCAGAAGGGTGAACTGGCCCCGGCCTTGGAGATGCGCCTCACCGGGGTCCATAACACCGATATCTGCCGCCGCTGCCTGAAAGACATCCTGATGCGGGAGTTCGAGACGCGCACCCAACCCGGTTAAGACCAAATCGCCACGCGTCCCGAGACCACGGGAGCGCGAGTTCTTGAATTTTACCTTGAAAAAACTGCTATTTTTCAAAAATGTACTCTCAATCCCAATCTTCTCGCAAAAAACGCGCAACTCTTCCCTTCATTATGGGGTGGTTTTTGCCAGAAAAGTAATATCGAGCGGTTGAAAGACGTTTCAACCGCCGGGCAAACCAGTCTATGGCGGGTTTGCACGAAAACCAATCACTTCAGATGATTAACGAGACCGCCGCGGACATGTGCCGCGACGGGGTCGCATTGCAACGAGGCAAAACGCCTTGGTACCACATCCGGATCAATGAGGATCTGCCAGGGGCCCGCGGCATGGTGCGGACGTCTGGCCTGCTTTTTGCCAAGACCCATGGGAACATCTCGAATTTCCAAGGAGGAATCCCATGGATGCGGCAGATACCGGTTTTGTGCTCATGAGCGCGGCCCTGGTGATGTTCATGACCCCGGGGCTCGCCCTGTTTTACGGCGGCATGGTGCGCGCCAAGAACGTGCTCGCCACCCTCATGCAGAGTTTTATCCTGCTCGGCCTGGTGAGCGTCCTTTGGGCGGTCGTCGGCTACACTCTGGCCTTTGGCACGGACGTGGGCGGCGTCATCGGCGCATTGAATCACCTGCTCCTTGCCGGGGTGGGCGGCGATGCCCCGGAAGGCTGGACCCTTACCATCCCGCCCGCAGCCTTCATGATCTTTCAGTGCATGTTCGCGGTCATCACCCCAGCCCTCATTACCGGCGCCTTTGCCGAACGCATGCGTTTTGCGCCGTTTCTCGTGTTCTCAGGGCTGTGGCTCGTGTTGGTGTACTGCCCCATGGCCCATTGGGTCTGGGGGGGCGGCTGGATGGGCGCGATGGGGGCTCTGGACTTCGCCGGTGGGGCCGTGGTGCATATGTGCTCAGCCGCGGCGGCCTTGGCCGGCTGTCTGGTCATCGGCCCGCGGCGCGGGTTCGGTAAAGAGGCCCACATCCCCCACAACCTCCCCATGACCATCCTCGGCGCCGGCATCCTCTGGTTCGGATGGTTCGGCTTCAACGCCGGCTCCGCCTTGGCCGCCAACGCACAAGCCGCCATGGCCTTTGCCACCACCCATTTCGCCGCTGCCGCCGGGGCCTTGTCCTGGGTGGCCGTGGAATGGCGGCACCGGGGCAGGGCCACCACCCTAGGCGCGGTCTCAGGCGCCGTAGCTGGGCTTGTGGCCATCACCCCGGCGGCGGGCTACGTGTCGGTGGGCGCGTCCCTCGTCATGGGGATTGCGGCCGGCGCGGTCTGCTACTGGGCCGTGCTTCAGAAAAACCGTTTCGGCTATGACGACGCCTTGGACGTGGTCGGCATCCACGGCGTGGGCGGCACCCTGGGAGCCCTAGCCACAGGCGTTTTTGCCGATTTTGGAGAATTCCGCGGACTCCTTGCCGGCAACCCGACACAATTGTGGATCCAACTCGTCTCGGTGGTGGCCACCTGGGTCTTCTGTTTCCTCATGAGCTATGTGCTTTTCAAGGTCATCGATGCGACGCTGGGGCTGCGCGTATCGCCCGAAGACGAAACCCGGGGCTTGGACGTCAACGAACACCGTGAAACAGGGTACCAATGGTAGCCAGGAGCAAGGAGCGATTCATGAAAAAAATCGAGTTCATCATCCGGCCTTTCAAACTGGACGAAGTCAAAGAAGCCCTCACCGCCGCAGGCGTACACGGCATGACCATCACCGAAGTCAAAGGCTTTGGCCGCCAGCGGGGACACAAGGAGATCTACCGCGGGGCCGAATACCAGGTGGACTTCGTGGCCAAGGTGAAAATCGAGGTCGTGTGCGAGGACGCCATCACCCCTGCCGTGGTGGAGGCCGCCCGAGCAGCGGCCATCACCGGCCAAGTGGGTGATGGCAAGATCTTCGTCCTGCCCGTGGATGAC
The DNA here is from genome assembly GCF_059568695.1 of Thermodesulfomicrobium thermophilum DSM 16697. Taxonomy (NCBI): domain Bacteria; kingdom Pseudomonadati; phylum Thermodesulfobacteriota; class Desulfovibrionia; order Desulfovibrionales; family Desulfomicrobiaceae; genus Thermodesulfomicrobium; species Thermodesulfomicrobium thermophilum. The sequence goes on from NZ_JCANTW010000018.1 coordinate 121,672, forward strand.
GCTATGCGCATCCGTACCGGAGAAACCGGTGAGGCCGCCATCTGACCGCCCAGCGTCTCGTCCCCCGGGAACGCAGGTTCTCGAACGAGTCCAAGCCCTGCGCCGTCGGGCACTGGCGCTGCCCTGCGGCCGACCCATGGAGCGGGCCCTTTCCCGCATCATGACGGCCGCGGTGGCGGTGCTCGCCCAAGGGTTCCCCGGCTGCGTGCTGGCAGTGGGCGGTTTTGGTCTCAGCCAGCTCTCCCCGGGCTCGGACCTGGACATCTGCCTGCTACGGCCGCCACGTCTGCCTGCTGAAGACAGCGGCCGCTGGGTCCAAAGCATCGTCTACCCCCTGTGGGACAGCGGGATGCAGGTGGACTACAGCGTCCGTACCCTCGCCGAAACCCTGGAGCTCGCGGCCCAAGACCCCAAAGTCCTGGCAGGGCTCCTGTCTGCGCGGCCCATCGGTCCGGACCCAGCAGGACTTTTCCCGGAACTTCGCCAGGGAGTGCGCCGTATCCTCACCTCTGCCGCGCGCCGCACCTTCGTGCAGTGGATCGCCGAGACTAGCCCCAGCGGGTACGCCTGCATCGAGCCGGACCTCAAAAACAGCCCCGGCGGCCTGCGGCATTGGCACCACTTGGGCTGGCTCGCGGCCGCCTTTCCCGGTCGGGAAGGGGCGCGGTTTCTCGACCTCGGGGTACTGGCCCCAGACCAGGTGGAGGCCTTGTGTGCCGCGGCACAGACCATCCGCCAGGTGCGCTGCGCCCTGCACTGCACCACCCAACGGCGTCACGACGTGTTTTCCGCCGAACTCCAAGACGCCGTGGCCCACCGCCTTGGCACCTCGCGGCCCGCACTCTCCCAACGTTTGGAAGAAGCCATGGCCCGCATCCGCCTGGCGCGCTGCGCCATGGTGCGCGAAGTCCTGGGCCGCATAGAGCGCAAACGCCGGCCGCCAGACCGCCGCTGCGACGGCATCCGCCACACCCCCGGCGGCCTGGGCTTCGCCGAAGACCCCGGCGCACACCCGCATCTGGTGCTGCGCCTCATCGAGACGGCTGCCCACACCGGCATCCCCCCCAACTTTTCCGCCCAAGGGGCTCTACTCCGCCTCAGCGCCCGACAAGCGGCAGAACTCAGCCCGCACCTCGCTGTCTGGCTCCACGACATCCTTCACGCCCCCCACGGGGAGGCCGCCTTCGCCACCCTCCTGGACCTGGGGCTCTTGCGCGTCCTCTTCCCAGAGCTCGCCCCCAGCCTTTCGGTGGTGCCCCTGGACGGCTGGCACCGCCACCCGGTGGGCTGGCACAGCCTGCGCTGCGCCATGCTCCTTGCCCAGCCCCAAGAATTGCTCCACGCCGCGCCCTGGCTCGAAACGCTCCCCACAGCCCCAAAGGACCACCTCCCCCTGGTGTGGGCAGGACTTCTCCACGACATGGGCAAACCCCATCCCCGCCACGAGGTGCGCGGCAGCATCCTCGCCCGCCGCCTGCTCACCCGTCTCGGCGTGGCCAAGGCGGACATCGCCACCACCACGTTCCTCATCGCCGAACATCTCACCCTCTTCCAGGTAGCCACGCAACGCGACCTAAACGATCCCGCCACCATCCACGCCGTCGCCCACAAGGTGCAGACCCCCGAACGCCTGGCGGCCCTAGCGCGCCTCGCCGTGGCCGACGCCATGGCCACCGGACCTGCAGCCTGGAACACGTGGCGCAGCCTCTTGGTGGAGGAGCTCTACGCCAAGACCGCCCGGGCACTCCAGGGCCGTCCCCTGCGCGCGCCTTCCCGCGATAAACTCCCCCAAGACTTCCTTCGAGAGATCCCCGAGCCCGCCCGAGAGCGCATCAGCAGTTCGGACCTGCGCCGCATGGCCGAGCTTTTCGCCCGCCAGCGCAGCACCCCCCAAATCCTCCACACCCTGGCCTGGTCCGTGCATGACCAGGATCCCCGAGTATGGAAGTGCGCGGTCATGGCCCCGGATCAACCCGCACTCTTCGCCACCCTGGCCGGGTGCTTCGCCATCAAGGGGGCTGATATCCTCAGCGCCGAAATCTTCACCACACGGGAAGGCACCGCCATGGACCTCTTCGTCGTGCGTCTGCCGGAAACCGACGCCGTCTACTTCTGGCCTGCCTTCACCGAAGAGGCCCGCACCAGTCTTGCCGATCCCCACGGCCTGGCCACCCGCATCGCGGCCCGGCGCAAATCCCCGCTGCGCCGCCCAAGCCTCCCTGGGCCGAAACCACAGGTACGTCTCGACGCCGAAAAGGCCACCCTCGTCGTGCGCGCCAGCGACCGGCCCGGCCGACTCTTCGACATCACCTGGGAACTCGCCCTGCACGGGGTGAACGTGCAGGCCGCCAAAATCGCCACCCACGGGGATCACATCCACGATATCTTCTTCCTCCAGCAAGCCTCCCACGCCTCCTGGCGCTTAAGCTCCACGCTCCAGCCGCTCCTTGCCGCCATCCTCCGGCGGCTCCAGACCGAGTAGGCGCCCCAAAGCACCGGCGCCGGCCATCCTGTGCGGACAGCCGGCGCCAGTATGTCGTGTTCTTGAAGGATACTCAGGAGGAGGCCAGCGCAGCCTTTTCCGCCCGCCGGGCAAACCAGATGGCGCCCAAGATGATGCCAGCCCCCACGAGGAGCGCCAGGCACATGAATCCGTAGCTCACATGGCCCAAGAGCGTGACCACGGAGTCGGACATTTCCAACAGATTCAGTTGTACCAGATACTTGGGAATGGCCAGGCAGCGGCTGACCGCAACAATGAGCATGATGGTGGCCATGACGCCCTTGACCATATAATCCCGGACATACGTGGTCCCGATGGCGCCCAACTGGATCCCCAAAAGCGAGCCGGACAAGATGATCAAGACGAGACGGATATCCACCATCCCATGCAAAGCCCAGTTGATGGAGCCGCCCAGCCCCATGACAAAGGCGATCACCAGCTCCGTGGCCGAAGCCACCAAACCGGAGACTCCAAGGACGTAGATCATGCCGGGCACCCCGATAAAACCGCCCACCGCAATGGTGGCCGCCAGCATGCCGGTGGCCAACCCCACGGGAATGGTCACCCACAGGGAAACCCGAACCCCGGCGGTCTTGAAGGTGATCATGGGCCACAGTTCAATGCGCTGGATGCGCTTGGCCAGTGCGCCGACCTTCTCCACGCCGCCGCAGCGCACGCAGGAGATGGCGTCCCGGGCCACGTAGCCCCCCACGGAGACCAACACGAGCACGAAGGCTAGGCTCACGTACAGATTGGATCCCGCCTGTCCCCAAAGCTCCAGGATATAGTGCTGGAACATGATGCCGAGCTGCACGCCCACGCCCGCGGACGCCGCCATGATCAGGCCGAGCTTGATGTCCACCTGGCCGTAGCGAAAGCGCTTGATGGCGCCCACCAGGGCCTTGGGGAATTTGTGGCACATATTGCTCGCCACCGCCACCGTCCCGGGAACGCCGAGACTCATCATGCCCGGGGTCAGCACGAAAGCGCCGCCAGAGCCAATGAACCCGCTCACCAGTCCGCCCACAAATCCGACAATGAACAGAAACGAAACGGCCTGGAAGCTCAACTCAATAAACTTCGAAGGATCCAACGCAAGCATATCCATGATAGTCCAGCTCCTTACTCGGCATGGAGTGTCGCACGCATCTGGGGACGCACTTCGGCGGGCTTTTCCACGCGCTTGTGCACCCGCTTGGCCTCAACCCCAAGGCATGTCCACAGATTCGAAGTAAAGTTTCCGTAAAGATAAGAAACAATAAACACCGTTGCGATGGGCCCTGCCGCCCACCACGAACCCTGGGAAAAATACGCAGCAATCAGATCTGCGTACGAAAATACCGCTGCATAGAACGCAGCCGAAAGTACACCGAAGAGCAGCGTTTTCCCTATGGGCTTCTTCGTTCCACTCTGCATAGCTCCTCCTTGTTATTCCACTGTGAACAGTGGAGATGATACATGTCCTTCCAAACACATGGACTCGTCCGGTCCACTCAACACCAGTTCCACGCGGCCCAGCTCATGACAGATGGCCTCCACCTGCGCGGTCACGCACCCGCTGCGCACCACATGGCGGGCGGCCACCCCCATTTGTGCAGCGCGCTCCAGCCACGGCTGCACCGCGCGCCCGGCCTGGGCCGCAAAAGTTTCCTCCATGTGCTGGCGCATGGCGGCAGTGCCCCCGCCGCCACCGGCGTCGCGCACGTTGCAAAAGACGACTTCGTAATCCATGCGCTGCGCCAATCCCAAGGCGTACTCCGCCAACACCGGAAAGAAGTCCGCCCCGTGCCCCAAGACGAGGATGCGACGTCCCTGGGAAGAACCGCGCCGCAACACCTCCTGCGCAAGCAGCTGTTCGCCGGCCTCGGCCAGGGCAAAAGCCTCGCCAAACTCCTCCCAGACATCCCGCAACCGCCCCCGCTGGCGCATGCGCACCCCCGAAGGGACGCGAGAGCGGCTGCTGTGCGATCTCGCCTTTCCCATGAGCCTACTCCGCCCGCATGGTGGGACGAGGACGTTGTGTGGCCGACTGCTTTTGCTCCCGCTGCGCCGTCCGCTTGTCCTCACCGCGCAAAAGCCACCGGGCCTCTTCCACCCGTCCACGTTCGGCAAAGGCCACCGCCGCGAACGATCGTTCGATTTCCTCCCGAAGCGCTGCCATACTGATCCTCCAGGTTTGATTGTTGCATTTTCCCCTAACCAAGGATCATGCCAGGCGCGGCCCTTAGAAAAACTCCTTGAAATACAAAAGTTTTCTTGAGCTGCTCCAAAAATGCCCCTCATGGACCGTTGTTGCAGAATGCAATAAAAAACAAAGGCAAAAATGAAACCAATTGTTTTTCAAATAACTTTTTAAGTGTTGCCAAATGCAACATGATGTTGCACCCCAACGCACGGAGGCCGACATGCGTTTTTTCTGGAAACCTGAACCAGAACCCGCCCCCAGCACGACCACGACCGACACCCCGGAAGCACTGCGCCTCGCTGCCGCACGCCTGCCCCAAGGCCCCCGCCAGGCCGTGGAGGCGGAAGTGCAGCGCCTGGAGCATACGGACCCCAGTGCGGCCGAGTACGCCATCAGCCTCAACTATATCCGCACATTACTGGATCTGCCCTGGGAGACGGAGACCACCGACACCTTCGACCTGCGTCAGGCGGAAGCAATTTTGGACGCCAGCCACGCCGGCATCGGTCACATCAAAGAGTTGGTGCTGGAGCACCTGGCGCAGCACACGCTCCTGTCCCGGAAAAAGGCGTCGCTGCTCATCGTGGATGATGAAACCGTGGCCAGAAACAACCTGCGCTATGCCCTGGCCAAGGAAGGGTACCACATCGAGGTGGCCTGCGACGGCATGGAAGCGCTGGACAAGGTGCGCCAATGGGAGTTCGACCTCATTATCACGGACCTGAAGATGGGGCGCATGGACGGCATGACGCTCCTGGAGGAAGCCAAGAAGATCTCCCCCAACACCCAGGTGATCATCGTCACCGGCTACGCGACGGTGGATACCGCCGTCCAAGCCATGAAGACCGGCGCCATCCACTACATCTCCAAACCCATCGACATCCAGGAGCTGCGCGAAGCCGTCTCCTCCATCCTGAGGGCCTCCCAACGCAGCTACACGCCCAGGTCGCCGATCCTCTGCTTCGTCGGGCCTCCAGGGGTCGGCAAGACCTCGGTGGGCATGGCCATCGCCGAGGCCCTGGGCCGCAAGTTCTGCCGCCTTTCCTTGGCGGACCTGCGCGACGAGAGCGAACTTCGGGGGCACCGGCGCACCTACGTCGGCTCCCTGCCGGGCCGTATCATCCAGGCCATCCGGAGCGTGGGGGTGAAGAACCCAGTGTTCATGCTCGACGAGATGGACAAGATCGCCCAGGACGCCAAAGGAGATCCGGCCTCGGTCCTGCTGGAAATCCTCGATCCCCAGCAAAATCACCAATTTCTCGACCGCTATGTGGACATCCCCTTCGACCTCTCCAAAGTGCTTTTCATCGCCACGGCCAACTCCACCGCCCGCCTCGCCGGCCCGGTGCTGGACCGCATGGAGGTCGTCCCCTTCAGCGGGTATTCGGAGACCGAAAAGCTCGAGATCGCCCAACGCTTCCTCATCCCCCGCCAGCTTCGGGAACACGGCCTCACCCGGCCCCGGCCCACTTTCACCGACGAGGCCGTCATCCTCCTGGCGCGCTCCTACACCAACGAGGCCGGGGTGCGGGGCCTGGACCGGGAAATCGGGCGCATCTGCCGCAAATTGGCGCGCGCCTACCTTGAACACGAGACCATGCCGCAGCAGGTGGACGCGCAGACCATTGCGCTCCTTCTCGGGCCTCCCCGCTTCGTGCACACCATCTCCAGCCAGGAGCAGCGCGTGGGCGCGGCCACGGGTCTGGTATGGTCCGAAACCGGCGGCGAACTCATCACCGTGGAGGCCACCCGCATGCCCGGCACCGGCCGGCTCCTCCTCACCGGTTCCCTGGGGGAGGTGCTCAAGGAATCGGCGCAGATCGCCCTCAGCTACATCCGCAGCAACGCCCAGCGCCTGCGCGTGCCTGCGGACTTCTTTGCCTCCGAAGATATCCACATCCACATCCCGGCAGGCGGCATCAGCAAAGACGGCCCCTCCGCAGGCCTCACCATCGCCGTGGCCCTGGTGTCGCTTCTGGCGTGCCGTCCGGTGCGGCCCGAGATCGCCATGTCCGGGGAGATCTCCCTCACCGGCCGCGTGCTGCGGGTGGCGGGCATTCGAGAAAAGCTTTTGGCGGCCCGGCGCGGCGGGGCGCAGCTGGTCATCCTGCCTGCGGAAAACGCCCCGGATGTGGAGGCCCTCGCCGTATCCGGGACGGAATACCCCCAAGTCCTGTTCACCAATGACATCGACACCGCCCTGAGCACAGCCTTAGTCCGCGAGGAAATCCCATGAAAATCGCCACCATCACCATCCGCCACAAAGTGCTCCTGGGGAGCATGATCGCCGTGGCCGGCGCGTTGCTCCTTGGCGTCATCTCCTTCCGGTATCTGGTCCAGATCGAAGACGCCCTGCACCTGGAGGAGGTCGTCAACGATCTCAGCAACGACATCCTGGAAATCCGACGCTACGAGAAAAACTACCTCCTCTACCGCTCCCCTGAAGACCTCACCGAGACGCGGCGCTATCTCCAGCAAAGCTTCTCCCACCTGGAGCATCTGGGCCAAACCGAACCCATGACGATCCCGGCGCAGGACATCCACGAACTCGAAAAACATCTCCAGCGCTATGGCGAGCTCCTCGACCAGGTTCCACAAACGCCCGCTGCCCCTGGCCTGCTCGAAAACCTCCGCAACCAAGGGCACATGCTGGTGGAAACCTCCCAACACTTCCTCGCCAACCACCGGCACCACATCCTCACCATCGTGGGCACCCTCAAACGGCAGCTCATCTTTTCCATCATCGCCGCCCTGGCCATCGGCCTGCCCCTGGCCTGGTTCATGACCCGCAGCATCATCGACGCCCTGCACCTCATCACCCTCTCCACCGCCCAGATCGCGCAGGGAGACTTCCGGCCCCTGCCGCCCAATAAGCGGGGCGACGAGACCCAACTGGTCATCGAGGCCATCAACACCATGATTTCGGAACTGGAGAAACGACAGCAGCAACTCCTGCAAGAAAAAAAGCTGGCCTCCCTGGGTGTGCTCACCGCAGGCATCGCCCACCAGCTCAACAATCCCCTCAACAATATCTCCACCTCCTGCCAGATCCTGCGCGAAGAAGAGGATGTCGTGCGCCATGAGCTTGCCCGGGAGCTCCTTTCCGCCATCTACCAGGAGGTGCTCCGGGCCCGTGACATCGTGAAAGGGCTCTTGGAGTTCTCCCGCGCCACCGAGTTTTCCCGCAAACCGACCCCCCTTGCCGCCATTGTGCAACGGGCGGTGCAATTGGTGGACAGCCACCGGCCGGCAGGCATCCACATCAACACCCGCATCCCCGACACCATCATCCTCCCCATCGACGCCCAGCGCATGCAGGAGGTCTTTCTCAACCTGCTCATCAACGCCATTCAGGCCATGGGGGAAGCCGGCACCATCACCATAGCGGCCACTGCGGACCCGGCCTCCGGCATGGCCACCATCCAGGTGACGGACACCGGTCCCGGCATCCCCGCCGAGCACCTGGGCCGCGTCTTCGACCCCTTCTTCACCCTCAAAGAAAACGGCAAGGGCACGGGCCTGGGCCTGTCCATCGTCTTTGGCATCATCAAGAAACACGGCGGCACCATCAGCGCAGAAAACCGCCCAGACGGCCCCGGCGCCCGCTTCACCATCCGCCTTCCCCTGCACCAGTCGGAGGACGCATGAGCACCGCCCTATCGCCAACGGCCCTGGTCGTGGACGACGAGGCCATTGCCCGCAAAAACCTCGCTCTGGTGCTGACGCGCCAAGGGCTCACGGTGGAGCAGGCGGCAAACGGCGCTGAAGCCCTGGCCGCCTTGGAGCACAACGAATTCGATCTGGTGATCACCGATCTCATGATGACGGGGGTCAGCGGCATGGACGTACTCCAGCGCACCAAGGAGCTCTGGCCCGCCACGGAAGTCCTCATGGTCACCGGCTACCCCACCATCGAGACTGCGGTGGAGGCCATGCGCCGCGGGGCGTACCACTACCTGGTCAAACCCTATCAGATCGACGAGGTGCGCGCCCTGGTGGACAAGGCCCTGGAAAAACGCCGCCTCCGCCAGGAGGTCCAGGAACTCCGCCAGCGGCTCCGCCAGGCCAACGAAATCCCCTTTCTGGGCGAAGCCCCGTCCATCCGCCAGCTCAAGCGCACCCTGGAACACGTGGCCCCCACGGACTCCACGGTGCTCATCCTCGGTGAGACCGGCACGGGCAAGGAACTCGTCGCCCGCACCATCCACCTGCTGAGCCGCCGCGCCCAGCAACGCTTCCTGGCCATCAATTGCGGGGCCTTCACGGAAGATCTCCTGGAAAACGAACTCTTCGGCCACGAGGCCGGGGCCTACTCCGGCGCCCAGCGCACGCACAAAGGGCTCTTCGAGGCCGCACACGGGGGGACGCTTTTTCTCGATGAAGTGGGAGAGATGTCCCCGTCCATGCAGGTCAAGCTCCTGCGTGCCCTGCAGGAGCGCACCATCCGCCGGGTGGGCGGCACCGACGACATCCCCGTAGATGTGCGCATCATCGCCGCCACCAACCGCGACCTCCAGCGGGAAGCAGCCCACGGGACCTTCCGCCAGGACCTCTATTTCCGGCTCAACGTCATCACCATCGAAGTGCCGCCCCTTTCCGAACGGCGCGAAGACATCCCGCTGCTCAGCCACTTCTTTCTCGCCAAGGCCGCACGCCGGCTCGGAAAAGAAGGACTTTGCCTCGCGCCGGAGACCCTCGAGATACTGCACCGCTACCCTTTTCCCGGCAACGTGCGGGAACTCGAAAACATCATGGAACGGGCCGCGGTGCTGGCGGAAGGCACCACCATACTCCCGCGCCACCTGCCCCCGGACCTCACCGCGGTCCAGGGACACGTGCAGCGCCCCTGCCATCAGCAACTCATCACCTTGGAAGAAAACGAACGGCTCCACATCGCCTGGGTCCTGCGCCATTGCCAGGGCAACCGCACCCAAGCAGCCAAGATCCTGGGCATCGACCGGGCCTCCCTGTGGCGCAAGCTCAAACGCTACGCCATGGCCGACGCCCTGGACGAGAAGGACAGTTCCGCAGTCGCATAGCCTGCCCCGAGCCCCTCGAGGGCCATGGGCAGCCCCACGGCCCCGTATCGCCACCCGGTCGCCACAATACCGCCGCCGGATTGTCACCATGCGGTCCTAGGGAGCGGGGACCAGTATCGACCGTGGAGGGAGACCTATGCGCCGCATCCTCATCATCTGCGTCCACAACAGCGCCCGCAGCCAGATGTTCGAAGCCTATCTGCGGCATTTCGGCGACCCGGATTGGGTGGTGGAAAGCGCCGGCTTCGAACCCACCCGCATCAACCCTCTCGTGGTGCAGGTCATGGCCGAAGACGGCTTCGATCTTGCAGGCAAAGGGACCCAATCGGCCTTTGCGCTCTTCCGTGCCGGCCGCATGTTCGACGTCGTCGTCACGGTCTGCGGCGAGAGCGAAGACCGCTGCCCCATCTATCCGGGCATGACCCATCGCCTCCACCTGCCTTTTCCGGATCCCAGCACCCTTACCGGCACGCCCGAGGAGCAGCTCCAACAACTGCGCTCCATTCGCGACGCCATCAAGACCGCTGCCCGCGAGCTGGCAGACTGGCTCCGATCCAAGGGGCCCCTTGGCTCCCGCTGGGCCCTCGTCTCCCGTTCGCCCCACGCCTAATCTTCAGCGCTGCCTGCCACCCGCAGGACTTCGTCCACGGTGGTGACTCCCGTAACCACCCGGGCCATGCCGTCCTCCAAAAGCGACGGAATGCCTTGGGCCCGCACCATGGCGCGCAACTCGGCCAAATCCACGCCCCGGCGCACAGCGTCCTTGAGCTCCGTATCCAGGGGCAACACCTCGAAGATCCCCTGCCGCCCCAAAAACCCGGTGCCACGGCAGGCCTCGCACCCGCGGCCGCGCCATACCATGGTGGTGTCCGCAAAAAAACGCTCCAGCCCCAAAACCTGCATCCGCGCCAGGTCCACGGGCACGGATTCCTTGCAATACGGGCAGATGACCCGCACCAGACGCTGGGCGATGATACCGATGACCGCGGCGTTGATGAGATAGGCCGCAAGCCCCAAATCCAAGAGCCGGGTCAGGGCCGAGGCGGCGTCGTTGGTGTGCAGGGTGGAGAAGACCAGATGCCCGGTGAGCGCTGCCTGCACCGCTTGCTCGGCGGTCTCCAGGTCGCGCATCTCGCCCACCATGATGATGTCCGGGTCCTGGCGCAGCAAATGCCGCAGCATGCCGCCGAAGGTGACGCCGATGCGCGATTGGATCCCCACCTGATTGAACTCGTCCACCACCATCTCGATGGGGTCCTCCAAGGTGACGATGTTCACCTGCGGCGAGGCCAGGGTCTTGAGGGTGGAATAGAGGGTAGTGGACTTGCCGCTCCCCGTGGGGCCGGTGACGAGGATAAGGCCATGGGTGCTGCGCACAAAACGGGTAAAGAGCGCAAGCTGCTCGGGGGTCATGCCCAACTCTTCGGGGCTCTTGAGGGTGGTGTGGCTGGAGAGCAGGCGCAGCACCATCTTTTCGCCAAAGGCCACCGGGATGGTGGACACGCGCACGTCCGTGGGCGTGCCTGCCAGCATGAGCTGCACGCGGCCGTCCTGAGGGCGGCGTTTCTCGGAGATGTCCAGGCGGCTCATGCCCTTCAATCGGTTCATCATGGCCGCGTACACCGTGACCGGGATGCGGTGCACGTCATGGAGGATGCCGTCGATGCGAAAGCGGATGCGGCCGCCTTCGCGCTTGGGTTCCAGATGGATGTCACTTGCGCGCTCACGCAGGGCGGAGCGCAAGAGGTAGTCCACGGCCTTGACGACGTGCTGCTCGGAGTCGGCGTCCACCTTTTCCGCCACCTGCACCCGGGCCTCCAGGTTCCCCAGGTCCGTGCCCGCGGAAAATTGCGCCTCCGCGGCAGTGAGGGCGGCGCGAAAGCCATAAAAATCGTCGATGAGGCGCTCGATGTCCGAGCGCACGCCCAGGGCGATGCGGTACGGCGGCGGGGAGACGCGCTCCATGTCCGACCAGAGTTCCGGCCGGAAGGGGTTGTGCACCAACAGTTCCAATTGGCCGTCCTGAAAGCCCAGGGGCACGAGGAGATTGGAGCGGGCAAAACTCTCGGACACGGCCCGGGCCTTGGGATCGAAATCCACGTCCAAGGGGCTCACCCGCCGCACCTCCACGCCCTCGCGCAGGCCCACGGCCCGCAACACCTGTTCCTCGGTGAGCCGCATGCCCTCGCCCCCGCGGCTGCGCAACCGGATGCCCAGCCCCAAAAGGAAATCCAAACCGCCGTCCGCAGCCGGGTCCACCCCCAAGGCCACGGCCCGCTCCAGTACCTTGCGCTGCGCCTCGGCATCGAAGAGCCCAGCCGCGCCCAAAGCCTCCAGCAGGTAGGCGAGCGAATAGACCACGCGCCGGCCTGTAACCTCCGTCATGCGTCCGCCCCCCGCAATTGGTAGCGATCCAGGATACGCGCGATGATATCCGTAGTCCCCTGGCCGGGAACAAGGGGAATGGTGCGCACCTCGCCGCCGCGGGCAAGCATCGTCTCCCGGCCCACGATGCGCTCCACGGGCCAGTCCCCGCCTTTGACGAGCACGTCCGGTGCCACCTCGGCGATGAGCCGCTCCGGGGTGTCCTCGGCGAACACGATCACCGCGTCCACGCACGCCAAGGCCGCCAGCACCCGGGCGCGGCAGGCCACCTCGTTGATGGGGCGCCGCGCCCCTTTGAGACGGCGGATGGAGGCATCGTCATTGAGCCCCACCACCAAGTGATCGCCCAAGGCACGGGCGGCCTCCAAATAGGCCACGTGGCCGGCGTGGAGGATGTCGAAACACCCGTTGGTGAACACCACCCGCCGCGGCCGGGGCAAGGCCTGCCACGCCGCCACGCTCATGATTTTTTTCTCCGAGCCGTTGACCACATTCTCCTCCATGCGTAGGGTGCTCGCGCTGCATCTCTTGGGAATACAGCGTTTTTTCGGTATTCGCTTTAGCCACGGAGGCCCCATGGCCAAACCCTGGGTCATTGCCAAGCGCCCGCTTTTCGTGCGCGACGTGATGCGGGACTTTTGCCTCGCCGCCGCGCGCCTGGAAAGCCATTTTCAAGACTATGACCGCACCGGCGCGGTGAGCTTTTCCTTTTTCGACGACATCCTCGGCCGGCAGAACAGCAAAGGGCTCCTGTGGCGCCTCAAGGACAGCGCCCACCTGCTCTTTCGCGACGAAGGAAGCGAGGTCCTGGGGGAATACCTCGATTGGGCCTTAGGGTATATCTTCCACGAGTGCATCAAACTCAAGGAAGACGCCTACCAACAGATGAATTACAAACCGAGATTCGAAAATTTGCAACAGCGCCTGGATCTGCCCCCCGAAGAGCAGCACCTGGGCGGCGAGCTCTTTGCCGTCATCAGCCAGACTTCCGAAAGTATCCGCCGGGAAGTGCAGCGAGTGCGCTTCATCCTCTTCCATTGCAAACGCATGTTCATCCGCTATCTTCCCCGACACGCGGACAACTCCTTGCTCGCCCGCCTCTTCTACCTGCAATGGCAGCTGGTGGAGCAGGCCTTTCGCAGTTATACAGAGGAGCTCCTCCACGCCATGTATGGAAACGACCTCTCCCGCCTCTATCTCCTGGCCGCCGAATCCCTGGAGGCCGGCGGATGGGAACAGGAAGCCGCCGCGGCCCGGATGGATGCCGCCAGCCCTCAATGGCCGCCGCGCCACGCCCTTGACGAAGGCCGGGCCTCGGTCGCACAAAGGCCGGAACTTTCCTCCAACCTGACAACCTAAGGATCCGAACTATGGCCCGTGTATTTTTCGCCCTTGCACTCCTGTACCTGGTCGGGTGCTCCACCCTGTGGCCCGGCAGCCGTTCCGAAGAGCCGCCCACGGCTACGGAAACCCAAGCCTTTGTCTACGACTTCCGTGATGTCCGCATCCCCCAGGACATGGAAATCCAAATGGATAAATCCAACATCACCCCAGTAGGCGGGGAGCATTACGGCGTGCTCAAGTTCAAGGGACGGGTGGAGCCCATCTCCCTGTTCGACTACTTTGCCAACTCCATGCCCAAGGACGGGTGGACGCTTATCGCCTACCAGAAGTACCAACGCTTCCTCATGGTCTTCACCAAAGAAAACCGCGTGACCGTCATCACCATCGAAGAAGATCCGTTCTACTCCACCTGGCTGGAGGTGTGGGTCTCGCCGCGGCAAAACGGCTACGGCGCCAACACCATGAGCGCCCCGCAATCCTTCCCAGCGGCAGCGCCGGCAGGCGGCGGCTTTCCCAAACCCGTGGAAATGGAACGCACCCTGACCCAATGATCCCTCACCACTACCTCTTCGATACCTTCCGCGGCGAGCGCGTACACCTCGGGGTGTGTGGCTCGGTGGCGGCGTACAAGGCCCTGGAACTCACCAGGGCCTTGGTCCATTTGGAGATGCCGGTGGAGGTCACCCTCACTGCGGCGGCCACCCAATTCGTGACTCCCATGGCCTTTGCCGCCATCGGGGCGGCAGCGGTGCACACCGCCGCGTTCGATGCCACGGCCCCCTTCCAGCACTTGGAGCCCGGGCAGCTCGCCCGGGCCGTGGCCGTGGTGCCCGCCACGGCCAACATCCTGGCCAAGATGGCCCACGGCCTGGCGGACGACCTCCTCTCCACGCAGCTCCTGGCATGTCCCGGCCCGGTGCTCGTGGCCCCGGCCATGAACCCGCGCATGTGGCAGGCCCCGGCCACCCAGGCCAATGTGCATACCCTGCGCCAGCGCGGCACCCGCTTCGTGGGGCCGGAGAGCGGGACCATGGCCTGCGGCGACGTGGGGTCCGGGCGTCTCGCGCCGGTGGAAGAAATCTTCGTGGAAATCCTGCGCCTCGTCGCCCCCCAGGACCTGGCCGGCACGCGCATACTCGTGACCTTGGGCCCCACCCGGGAATACTTCGACCCGGCCCGCTTCTGGTCCAACCCATCCACCGGCACCATGGGCGCCAGTCTGGCGGTGGCCGCAGCCCTGCGCGGCGCGGAAGTCACGGCGGTGTGCGGCCCGGTGGATATCGCCCTGCCGCGCTCAGTGCACCGTATCGACGTGACCTCGGCGCAGGAGATGTTCGCCGCGGCCATGGACCTCTTCCCCGCGGTAGATATGGCCCTGTGCACCGCAGCGGTGGCCGACTTCCGCCCGCCCCGCCAGGAAACCAAGTACACCAAGGACGGCCGGGCTCTCAGCCTCACCTTTGCCCCCAACCCGGACATCCTCGCCGCCATGGGCAAAACCAAGGCCCCACACCAGCGCCTGCTCGGCTTCGCGGCGGAAACCGGAGACCTCGCGGCCGCAGCTGCCGCCAAATTGGCGCGCAAAAACGCCGACCTCATGGCCGCCAACCCCATCGGCCGGGCCGAAGCAGGCTTTGCCAGCCCCACCAACCGCATGGTGGTGATAGATCGCACCGGCCGCACCGAAGCCTGGCCCGTGCTCCCCAAAACCGAAGTGGCCTGGAGGCTTCTCACATGGCTGGCCAGCCTGTAGGAGAACGAGGGCGGATTCTGCGCGCCATGGGCCTTACCTGGATCACCGCCCCGAAGCCTCCTGCGCCCACCACCCCACCAGCGCGCGCAGCGCAGCCCTCCGCCCCACGCCGGCCCGAGCGTCCCACGCCCGAGGCGCCGCCACGCACCACACCCCCGGCGGCCCCGACCGCAGCGGCGCGCCCGCCTCTGGCTGGCGTCCTGCGGGCACTCGTGCACGGGAAAAAGCAGCCGCTGCACACCCTGTGGACCTACGCCGAACTCTGGGAGGACCTGCACGCGCCGCGGCCGCCCCGCTTGGAGCTCATCAAAAAGATCCAGGCCGCCTGCGCCGAACGCCTGGGTTGGGAGACCGCCCGCATGGCCCTGTGGCCCTGCCGCTGCCCAACGCCCGAGACCTGGGAACACGGCCTTGCCCAATGGCAGCCCCGATGCCTCCTCGTCTTTGGCCAAGCAGCCATCCGCCACATTCTGCCCGAAATCCAGGCCCCATCTACCCCCTTTCCCTGGGGCGACATGCTCGTGGCGCCCCTTCCTGACCTCGACGCCATGCTTGCCGGCGACACCCAGGCCAAGGCATCTGCCTGGCAAATGCTCCAACACCTGCCCGCCTTGCCCGCACGCAGCACATAAGGAGGAGGGATATCCGGCCGCACGTCCCTGGCGGACGCCTGCGAAAAATCCCGCCGGGATCTCCTCCCATGCCCACGGCGGCCCTCGCCATCCCGCCGCATCTTCGCATTGTTTCACGTGAAACAATGGCTCCGCCTGCCGCCAGGCTTCACGCCCCCCCCAAAGGCGTCGGCTACCCAAGAGTTTCTCCGGACGCTTGTAAACAGCCAATGAAAATGTCACCTTTTTGGGACGGTTTGGGACAATAAAAATGTCATGGTTTCCACCAATGGTTGTTGTTCCCCTACCAAGTCCCCGGAGTTGTCTCCTGGGGGTTATGAATCGCCCTCGCTATGGGTTCACGAGGGTGAAGATACCAGTGCCATGAGGATTCTGCCGCAGGGGAGGTCTGCTCCCGTTCCTGGGCCCCTCTTGCCAACGATTTTTCCTCAGAAGCCGGTTCTTCCGAAGATTTTCCCGTGACAACGGGGACAAGGACAAAGGCCTCTCCGTCCGCCAGCGCCATGAGCTCGTCATCAAGCTTTTCGACCACGGTGACCGCCTT